>JBHIBC010000064.1:0-15700 GCA_046758905.1 Acidobacteriota bacterium
ATGGGATCGCGGACCCGCCGGACGCTCACGCCGGTCATGCCGTCCCCTCCGCGCCGCTCCGGCGGAGGATCTCCTCCGCGATGCGCACCGCGTTCAGCGCCGCGCCCGACTGCATGCTGTCGGTGACCGCCCAGACCCAGAACGAGGACGGGTGTCGCGCGGGGCGGAAGCCGCCCACGGCGATCCCCGGCTTCCCGGCCCTGTCGATCGGGGTGGTTCCCTCGCCGTCCGCGCAGCGCTCGAGCTCGCCGCTGGCGGCGAAGGCCGCCTCCAGCTCGGCGAGCCCGGTCCCGGGCGCCAGGGTGAGCTGCAGCAGCGCGACGTGGCAGTGGAAGATCGGAGCCAGCACCACCTCCACAGACAGCCGGTAATCCCCGCCGGTGACCTTCCTCACCTCCCGGTCCAGCGCCGACGGGTCCCCTCCCCCGGGCGCCTCATCGGCCCCGTACAGGCTCCCGGGGATCAGGTTGAACGCCAGCTGGCGGCGGAAGACCGACTTCGGGACCTCGCGGAAGTTCAGCAGCCCGACGGTCTGCTGGTAGAGCTCCTCAATGCCGGGATCGCCGCACCCCGAGGCCGGCTGGAACACGACGCCCGTGGCGTCCACCAGCCCGCAGGCGCGCACCGCGGGTGCCAGCAGGCTGGAGAGAAACTGGGCGATGGGCCGGGGCGAGGCGATGAGCCGCGGCCGATCGGGGATCGAGCCGGGGTTCACGGCCGCGTTCACGAGCGGGATGTCGTCCCGGCCGTTGGACGCGGTGGTGAGGTCGATGGCGACGAACCCCCTGCGCTCGGCCCAGTCGAGATAGCGCTCTCCCTCCCGGCGGGTCCCGCAGAGGAAGGCGATGTCCAGCGCGCCCAGCGCGTCGATGTCGGGAGTGGTCACCAGCATCGCCTCCCCCCCGAACTCGGTCAGATTGTTGCCCGGGTCGTCGGTCGAGCTGAACAGGCGCACCGAGGCCGTCGGGAAGGACCTGCCCACCAGGTGGTCCTTGACGCCGCGGGCGGTCAGCGTGGTGGCGTCGAACAGTGCCAGGTGCGCCCGGCGCCCGACGGCGACCCGCGCGTCACGGCCTGCCATGCCGCCCTCCGGCCGCCGCCGCGCGGCGCTCCGCGCGCCCCGCGGCGAACAGTCGCGGGACGAGCCCCGACAGCAGATACGAGAAGCTGAGGATGAGGGCCACGAACTCGGGCGACGAGGCGACCACGAAATAGACCAGGGCCACCAGGATCACCATCACCCAGCGGGTGCGGCGCCTCAGGTCGATCTCCTTGAACGACCGGTAGCGCGCCTTGCTCACCATGAGGACCGAGAGGACCACAACCAGCAGGGCCACCATCCCGGCGGTGACCGGGTCGGTCACGCGCGCGGGGTTGTAGAAGACGCAGGCGGCCAGCACGCAGGCGGCGGCGGGGATCGGCAGGCCGACGAAGTACCGCTTGTCCTGCATCGGCGCCTGGATGTTGAAGCGCGCCAGACGCGCCGCCCCGGCGGTCACGTACAGGAACGGCACCAGCGAACCGAGCTTCGAGAGATCCGAGAGGGCCCACATGTAGACCACGAGCGCCGGCGCCACCCCGAAGGAGATCACGTCGGCGAGCGAGTCGAGCTGCACGCCGAAGTCGCTGGTGGTGCCGGTCATGCGCGCGACCCAGCCGTCCATGCGGTCCAGCAGCGCGGCGATGAACAGCGCCACCGCCGCCGTCACGAAATCGCCCTGCAGGCTGCGGACGACGGCGGTATACCCGCACAGGAGGTTCGCCGTCGTGAACAGGCTCGGGACGACGTAGGCCCCGCGCCGGAAGCGCTTGCGGTCGCTCATCGGGCCGTCCCGCCGGCTGCGCCGGCCGCGGCCCGGATCTCGCGGCCGACCACGGTGAGGCCGCCGTACACCCTGTCCCCCACCGCGACCTCCGTGACCACGCCCGGCGGAAGGTGGAGGTCGGTGCGCGACCCGAAGCGGATCATCCCGATCCGCTCGCCGCGACGGACCTCGTCCCCGGGCCTCTTGCTGCAGACGATTCGCCGGGCCAGCACGCCGGCCACCTGGGTGACGCCGTAACGGCCCCGGGCGGAGGAGATGACCAGGTGATTGCGCTCGTTCTCGCTGCCGGCGCCGCGCCTCCAGGCCGGCCGGAAACGGCCGGCCGTGCGACGCACCTCCACCACCCGGCCGGCGACCGGAGAGCGGTTGATGTGGCAGTCGAGCAGGGACAGGAAGATCGACACTCGGTCCCCTTCCGGACGCCGCTCCACGGAGGTCACCCGGCCGTCCGCGGGAGACAGGACGAGCCCCTCCCCCGGGGGAGGGACGCGCTCGGGGTCACGGAAGAAGTACAGGGTGAAGAGGATGAGCAGCGCCGCCGGCGCCGCGTACCAGGGTCCCGCGAGCCAGGCGGTGAGCGCCGCCATCAGGCAGAGGGCGACGACGAAAGGTGTAGCCTGCGCCGCGACCCGCATCGTCCCGTCCCGTCAACGAGTTCGTGGGGCCCGCGCGGCCCCGGCCCCCCTGCTCGCCGAGCGCCGAACACCGGGCCGGCACCCCTTCAGGGGCGCGCGCCGGCGCCGGCCTCACGATGCACGAACTCCCTGAGTATCGCCTCCATCCTGTCTTTTATCAATAACTTCCGCTTCTTGATTCGGGTGGTCTCGAGCCGCTCGTCCTCGTCGAGGGTCGCCTTGCCCTGCAGTTCCTGAAGCCGGCTCTCGCAGTCGGCGTGGTCTGACATCAGCCGTCGATACTCGGGGTTGCTCTCGGCGAGAGTGCGCTTCAGGACCTCGTAGTTGTGCACCATCAGCCTGGCCTCCTGCTGGGGGTTCCTGGGGTTTCTGCGAGGGCGCGATTCCGTCCCGGCGTGTTCCGCATCGGCTCGAAAAATCTTACCACCCGACACCCGGCCGCGCAAGGCGTCAGTCGCGGGCGCACTCCCGGAGCCGGGAGGCCAGGATCAGGGCGTCCTCGTGCGTGTCGCTGTAGTAGTCGCGGCGCAGGCCCGCCGGCCGGAAGCCGGCGGAGCGGTACAGGCGCAGGGCCGCCTCGTTGCTCGGGCGCACCTCCAAGCTCGCCCGGAGGCACCTCTGGCGGAGCGCGAACTCCAGCAGGAAGGCCAGCAGCCGCCTCCCGATGCCCCGCCGGCGCCAGCGGGGATGCACCGCGATGTTGTTGATCTTCATCTCCTGGTCGACGATCCACACGCAGGCGAACGCGACCACGCGGCCCCGGCCTCCGGCGGTGACGACGAAGAGGTGGGCGTACGGGTTGTCGCGGATCTCCTGGCGGAAGGAGCTCTCCCCCCAGGGGGTCGGGAAGGAACGGCTCTCGATCTCCAGGACACCGGGGATGTCCGCGACGGACATCTCGCGGACCCTCAGGGGCTCGACCCGACCGTCCCGAATCACTCCGCTCAGGCCTTCCGGCGGGCCGCCTCGGCGTCCGAGGGGCGAACGTAGTTCGGCCCGAGAGTGCCGGGAGCGTACCGCGACCCGGCAGGCAGCGCCTCCCAGCCCCACAGCGCGATCGCCCCCGCCGCGAGCGGCCGGTCCTCGAGCACCGTGAGGTCCCTGCCCAGAGCACGGCCCGCCTCCCGGACGGTGGCCGCGCCGTCGCCCGCCAGCGCGGCCCGCCCGGCCAGGGCGAGCGCCAGGTCCGTCGGACGCCACGAGCGGTCCTCGCACTCCCTCTCGACCCGGCCGGCACCGAGCCGGAACGTCGCGGCGTACACCTCCCCGCGCCCCGCCTCGATGGCGCAGCACACCGAGAGGGGCTCCGCGGCCGACCTCGCCAGCCCCACCGCGCGCGCCACCGCCTCCAGGGTCGACAGCCCCGCGACGCCCACGCCGAGGGAATATCCCAGGCCCTTGGCGGTGGCCATGCCGACGCGGACCCCGGTGAAGGAGCCCGGACCGACCGCGACGGCGACTCCGCGCAGGGCGTCGATCGTCATGCCGGAGCCGCGGATCGCCTCGTCGATGCGGGCCATGAGGTCGCGGGCGTGCGCGCTTCTCCGGGTGAGCTCGATCTGCATCAGCACCCCGGCGCGCACCGCCAGGGCGACGCTCGCGTGCGAGGTCGCCGTCTCGATGCCCAGGATCGGCACGACCCCGACCTCACGCGCTGGTCACGATGCCGCCGCGACTGAGGAACTGGGTGACCTGGGCCTCCTGATGCTCCCACTCCAGGAGGAAGGCCACGCCCACCTCGAAGCGTCCCGCCTGGCCCTCGATCTCCTCGATCCGGACCACGCGCGCCCTGAGGGTGATCCGCGCCCCGTCCCGGTCGTCCTGGCAGACGACGATCAGCTCCTCTCCGATGTCGTACGGCCTGTCGCTCTCGAACAGCAGCCCGCTGCGGCTTATGTTGCGCGCCTCCTGGGACGCGTCGCGGGGCTCCTCTCCCTCGTGTCCCGCGGGCACGACCCGGATGCGCACCGGGCGGCTGCCGACGTCGAATCGGATGAAGTTGCGGCGTTCCCGGTAGTAGACGCCCACGGTATTGCCCCCACGCGCCTTCGCCTGGTGCATCGCCTCCTCGGCGCGTCGCACGAGCCGGTCCGCGGTGGTCGCGTCCTCGGGATACTTGGCCACGCCGATGGTCGCCGTCAGGGCTATCGGACGACCGTCGATGTCCCGGCGCAGGAAGTGGCGCTCGATCTCCTTGCGGATCCGTTCCGCGACCAGGAACGCGCCCATGCGCTCGGTCTCCGGGAGCAGGAGGCCGAACTCCTCGCCGGCGAGCCTGGCGACGACGTCGATGTCGCGTATCTTGTTCTTCAACAGGATGGCCACCTCCCGCAGCAGGATGTCGCCGACCAGCTCGCCGTGGGCCTCGTTGAGCTCCCTGTAGTCGTCCAGGTCGACGTACAGCACCGCCAGGTCGAGCCGGTACCGCTTCGAGCGACGGGCCTCCTTCTGGAGCGAGGACAGGAAGCGGCGCACGTTCCACAGGCCCGTCTGAGCGTCGATCGGCGAGGAGGTCTCCTGACGCTCGGCGAGCGACAGGTCGACGATCCGCGGGTTCGTCATCTGCCGGTTGATGTTCACGAAGTAGTCCAGGACGGCCACCCGCAATCCGATCGGGCGCTGCAGGCTCTCGGAGAGGGCCCTGCGGTGCTTCAGGATCGCCTCCCAGTGGCGCCTGGCCTCGGACTCGTCGAACGCGAGGTGCGTCAGGATCAGGAGGAGGGCCGCGTAGGCCTGCAGGCCGCTCTGGGTGCGGATCTGATCCAGCCGCTTGAGGATGCGCTCCTCGTTGTGGGCGTCCTCCTTGAGGACGGCCAGAAGCTCCTCCTTGTAGCGCTCGGCCTCGCCCAGCGTGATCATGGCTGGGCCTCGCGGCGCGCGGCCGGAGGAGGCGGCAGGTCGGCGAGCAGAGCGCCGAGGCGGAAGCGCTCCGACTCCCCGCCCACGAAAGACAGCCCCGCGCTGAAGGCGCCCCCCGCGCCGCCCTCTCCGGCCCCCTCCAGCCGCACCACCCGCGTCCGCATGGAGGCCTCCCGGGGCCGCGCCGACGGCTCGCGCACCACCAGCACGCAGTCGCTGCCCGGCTCGAGGGGTGCCGCGAGGCGGACCCTCGCTCCGCTGGCCGACAGGTCCTCGATCGACACCTCCACCGCCGACGCCCCGCGTCGCAGCGTCCCCAGCAGGGCCCCCGCCACCTTCCGCCGCGGTCGCGACCGCCTCTCGGGGCGATACGCCCGGCCGCGGTCCCCCCCCTCGGCACGGGCCGCCGCGAGCGCCAGGCGGGCGCACTCCATCAGGGAGGCCGGATCGCGCGAATGGACCGGCCAGGCTGCGGCCCCCGAGCTCCAGGCCCCGCCGGTCGCCCCGGACAGCGCCGCCCGCAGCCTCTCCGCCGCGCGCAGCGCCTCGTCCGCGCCGCAGCACGGGAGCAGGGCCGCGAGCCCCTCCGTCCCGAGCGGCCCCGTGTGGTCGGTGTCCCGGGCGGCTCCGCGCAGCGTCTCCGCCGCCGCGAGGAGCGACGACACCGCGCCGGGGAGGGAGCGGTCGGGCGCGAGCAGGAGCAGGCCGACCGGCCGGCCGGTGCGCTCGGCCCGCGCGATCTCCGCCTCGAGCAGGCCGTCGATCGTCCCGCGGCTCGAGGGATCGGGGGCGTCGGGTTCCGGCCCCGGCGCTTGGCCCGCGGCGTGGAACACAGGGTCGCCCAGAAGCCCCTGGATGGAGTGCAGGTAGTCCGCCGCGGCGACGCCCAGCCCCGGGTCGCGGCCGAGCGCCGAGCGCAGGAGGTGGCGGTGCCGGTCGATGGCCACCAGCGTCGCGCGCGCCTCCGGCTCGGCGCGGTCGAGGCGGGTGAGCGCGCGCAGGCAGGCGCGGAACGGATCGATCCGAGACCGAGCGCCGATCGCCAGGATCGCCCGCAGGAGCCGGTCCCCGCTCAACGAGGGGTCGTCGAGCACCGCGCCGAAATCGGTCTGCGTCTCGAAAGCCTGGTCGTGCGGGCCCAAGGACCCTCCCGGCATCGCGGGCGGATGTTAGCGGCAACCGTTCGGGAGTGTCAACCTAAGGAAATGCCCGGCGGCCGCGCGGAAGGGGGGGGGCGACCGGGGGTGCGGGGCGGCGGCCGCGCGGCGCCCACCGACGAAAAGTGTCAAAAGATTTTGACAATTCCTTGACTCGGACTTATATTAGCAAACAGGTCACTCGGAAGCGGGAAAACCATGGCCTATCAAAGAGATACAGCACATCCGATAACCCCAGACCTTGCAACGGATCGGGAGGTGAAGGCGGTGCCGTCCGGGCCAACAGGCGCTGAGATCGTTCAGATGATCGGGAGGCTCCAGGACCTGCGCGGGTTCCGCGATCAGCACTGGGAAGGGAGCTTCGAGGAATACCTGCAGATCGTCCGCCACAACCCCAGAGTGACGCGCACGGCGTTCCGGCGCGTCTACGACATGATCCTGTCGAAAGGAACGCGCGAGTACTACGAGTACAAGAAGAAGATCCTCCACTACATCTTCTTCGACGACCCGGATCACGGCGGCGTCGACGCCGTCTTCGGCCTCGACGTTCCGCTCATGAAGCTGGTCAACGTGTTCCAATCCGCCGCACGGAGGTACGGCACGGAGAAGCGGGTCCTGCTGCTGCACGGTCCCGTGGGGTCCTCCAAGTCCACCATCGTGCGGCTCCTCAAGAAGGGGCTGGAGGACTATTCCAAGACGCCCGAGGGAGCGCTGTACACCTTCGCGTGGATCCTGGACGCCGACGCCGGACGCCGGCGCGCGGAGGACAGCGTCGAGGTCGTCCCCTGCCCGATGCACGAGGAGCCGCTGCACCTGGTCCCGATCGAGCTCAGGGCCGAGGTCCTCAGGATGCTCAACGAGGACAAGCCGGAGGGAGAGCGGGTGACCATCGAGGGCGACCTCTGCCCGAGCTGCCGGCAGCATTACAAGGAGATGACCCTGCGCTTCGGCGGGGACTGGACGAAGATCGTCTCCCACGTTCGCGTGCGGCGGCTCATTCTCTCGGAGAAGGACCGGGTCGGGGTCGGCACCTTCCAGCCGAAGGACGAGAAGAACCAGGACTCGACGGAGCTCACCGGGGACATCAACTACCGCAAGATCGCCGAGTACGGATCCGACTCGGATCCGCGCGCCTTCAACTTCGACGGCGAGTTCAACGTCGCCAACCGCGGGCTGATCGAGTTCATCGAGGTCCTCAAGCTGGACGTCGCGTTCCTGTACGACCTGCTGGGGGCCTCCCAGGAGCACAAGATCAAGCCCAAGAAGTTCGCGCAGACCGACATCGACGAGGTGATCATCGGGCACACGAACGAGCCCGAGTACCGCAAGCTGCAGCACAACGAGTTCATGGAGGCCTTGCGCGACCGCACGGTCAAGATCGACGTCCCGTACATCACCAGGCTGACCGAGGAGATCAAGATCTACGAGAAGGACTATCACGCGTCCCGCATCCGCGGCAAGCACATCGCCCCGCACACGCTGGAGATGGCCTCGATGTGGGCGGTGCTGACCCGCCTCGAGGAGCCGAAGAAGGCCGACCTGACGATCCTCCAGAAGCTGCGCCTGTACAACGGCAAGACGCTGCCGGGCTTCACCGAGGACAACGTCAAGGAGCTGCGCAAGGAGGCCGCGCGGGAAGGGATGGAGGGCATCTCGCCGCGTTACATCCAGGACAAGATCAGCAACGCCCTGGTCTCGGACAAGGGCGAGGGCTGCATCAACCCGTTCATGGTTCTCAACGAGCTTGAGTCGGGGCTGCGGCACCACTCGCTGATCACCTCGGAGGAGCAGCGCAAGCGCTACCGCGATCTCCTGGGGGTCGTGAAGCAGGAGTACGAGGACATCGCGAAGAACGAGGTGCAGCGGGCGATCTCGGCCGACGAGGAGGCCATCGCCAGGGTGTGCAGCAACTACATCGACAACGTCAAGGCCTACACCCAGAAGGAGCGCGTGCGCAACAAATACACGGGCCAGGACGAGGAGCCCGACGAGCGCCTGATGCGGTCGATCGAGGAGAAGATCGACATCCCCGAGAACCGCAAGGACGACTTCCGCCGCGAGATCATGAACTACATCGGCGCCCTGGCGGTGGAGGGCAAGTCGTTCAATTACAAGACCAACGAGAGGCTGCACAAGGCCCTGGAGCTGAAGCTCTTCGAGGACCAGAAGGACTCGATCAAGCTCACCTCGCTGGTCTCCTCGGTGGTGGACAAGGACACGCAGGAGAAGATCGAGGTGGTCAAGAGCCGCCTCAAGAAGGACTACAGCTACTGCGACATCTGCGCCACCGACGTGCTGAACTATGTGGCCAGCATCTTCGCCCGGGGCGACGCGCGCGACTGAGGACCACGGCCCGTGCAGCCCTTCGGGACCTGGCCCGCTGCGGCCGTGAGCCCGGAGGGCCTTTCTTTTCGTGAGGGATTCCCGACGATGGTCCTCCGGATCGAACGGGATCACAACCGCTTCCGGCAGATCGTCCGTGGGCGCATCAAGAAGGATCTCAAGAAGTACATCAGCAGCGGCGAGCTGATCGGCCGGCGCGGCAAGGACCTCATCTCCATCCCCCTCCCCCAGATCACCATCCCGCAGTTCATCTACGGGCGGAAGCAGACCGGCGGGGTCGGCCAGGGAGACGGCGCCGTCGGCAGCGTGGTGGGCGCCGGAGAGGCGGAGGGCGGCCCGCAGAGGGCGGGCAGCGAGCCCGGCGAGCACCTCCTGGAGGTCGACGTCACGCTCGACGAGCTGGCCGAGATGCTCGGCGAGGAGCTTGAGCTGCCCAGGATCCAGCCCCGGGGCCGCAAGAACATCCTGTCGGTCAAGGATCGGTACACGAGCATCTCGCACCACGGACCGGAGACGCTGCGCCACTTCAAGAGGACTTACAGGGAGACCCTCAAGCGCACGATCTCGACCGGCAACTTTCACGCGGACAATCCGTTCCTGATCCCCATCCGCCAGGACAAACGGTACCGCTCCTGGAAGAGCGCCGTCATGCCGCAGGCCAACGCGGTGATCCTCTACATGATGGACGTATCGGGGTCGATGGGCGAGGAGCAGAAGGAGATCGTCCGGATCGAATCCTTCTGGATCGACACGTGGCTCCGCCATCACTACCGGGGCGTGGAGATCCGCTACATCATCCACGACGCCGAGGCGCGCGAGGTGGACCGCGAGACCTTCTACCACACCCGGGAATCGGGCGGTACGGTCATCTCCACCGCCTACAAGCTGTGCTCGCACATCATCGACAGCGAGTACCCGGAGGACGAGTGGAACGTGTACGCCCTGCACTTCTCCGACGGCGACAACTGGTCACAGGGGGACACCGAGGACTGCGTGTCGCTGCTGAGGTCGAGGATCCTGCCTCACGTGAACCTGTTCTGCTACGGGCAGGTGGAGAGCCCCTACGGGACCGGACAGTTCCTGGTCGACCTGAAGGAGGCGTTTCCCGAGGAGGAGCGCGTGGCGCTCTCCAAGATCGAGAACAAGGAGGGCATCTACCAGTCGATCAGGGACTTCCTGGGCAGGGGGCGGTAGAGCATGGCGACACTGCCCGCGGACCTGCAGGCGCTCCAGGAGGAGATCGAGGGCCACGCGAGCTCCTACGGGCTCGATTTCTTCCCGGTCATCTTCGAGATGCTGGACTACCGGAATCTCAACCAGGTGGCCTCCTACGGCGGATTCCCTACCCGTTACCCGCACTGGCGCTTCGGGATGGAGTTCGAGCAGCTCACCAAGTCCTACTCGTACGGGCTGTCGAAGATCTACGAGATGGTGATCAACAACGATCCCTGCTACGCCTACCTCCTGGAGTGCAACGCCGTCGTGGATCAGAAGCTGGTCATGGCCCACGTCTACGCGCATTGCGATTTCTTCAAGAGCAACTTCTCGTTCTCGAAGACCAACCGGAAGATGATGGACCAGATGGCGAACCACGCCACCCGCATCCGCCGTTACATGGACGCCCACGGGGTCGAGCGCGTCGAGAGCTTCGTGGACACCTGCCTGTCGCTGGAGAACCTCATCGACCCCCACGCCCCGTTCATCGTGCGCGAGCGGGCGCGGGAGGAGGAGGACGGCCGTCCGGCGGTGCCCCGGCTGAAGAGCAAGTCGTACATGAACGACTTCATCAATCCCCCGGCACACATCGAGGCCCGGCGGAAGAAGCTCGAGGAGGAGCAGGCGCGCCGCAAGAAGAGGTTTCCCGAGTCGCCGGTGAGGGACGTGCTGAAGTTCCTCGTGGAGCACTCGCCGCTTGAGAACTGGCAGCGCGACGTGCTGTCCATCGTTCGCGAGGAGGCGTACTACTTCGCCCCCCAGGCGCAGACGAAGATCATGAACGAGGGGTGGGCCACCTACTGGCATTCCAAGATGATGACCGAGAGGCTCCTGAAGGACTCGGAGGTGATCGACTACGCCGACCACCACTCCGGGACGCTCGGGGGCCGAGGCGTCCGGCTCAACCCTTACAAGCTCGGCGTCGAGCTGTACCGGGACATCGAGGACCGCTGGAACAGGGGGCGGTTCGGCAAGGAGTACGACGAGTGCGAGGACCTCCTCGAGCGTGCCCGCTGGGACCGCAGGCTCGGCCTGGGCCGCGACAAGATCTTCGAGGTCCGCCGGTTCTGCAACGACGTGACGTTCATCGACAACTACCTGACGGAGGACTTCTGCCGGCGGCACAAGATGTTCATCTACGACTACAACCCGAAGACGGGGCTGTATCAGATCAGCGACCGGGACTTCAGGAAGGTCAAGCGGCGGCTGCTCTTCCAGCTGACGAATTTCGGGCAGCCGTTCATCTACGTGGTGGACGGGAACTACGCCAACAAGGGAGAGCTGCTGCTGTCGCACAGGTACGAGGGCATCGAGCTGAAGCACGACTTCGCGCGGGAGACGCTGAAGAACGTCCAGAAGATCTGGGGACGGCCGGTGAGCCTGGCGACCGTGGTGGACGAGAAGAGAAGGCTCCTCAGCTTCGACGGCCAGGAGTTCCAGGAGAAGGAGACGACCGAGAAGGTGGCATGATGGAGTCGGGCGCTCCCCTCGATGCGGGCGGCGCCCCCGGGCTCCCGGGGGTCGGCCCCTCCAGCCAGCCCCAGGCGGTGTGGGCCCTCGCCGGCGGCAAGGGTGGCGTTGGGCGGAGCCTCCTGGCCGCCAATCTGTCGATCCAGATCGCGCGGACGGGATCCCGCGTCGTCCTGATCGACCTCGATCTTCAGGGGAGCAACCTCCACACCTGCCTGGGCTACCAGCGCCTGCCCCGGACGCTCGCCGATCTCGCGTGCGGCCGGGCGGCGCGGCTCGCGGAGCTGGCCGTCGAGACCCCGACCGCCGGGCTGCGCCTCGTCGGCGGCCTGCAGAGGGGCGACCTGCGTGACGACCCCCCGGGCTTCGTCCGCCGGGTGGCCGAGCAGATCCCGACCCTGTCGGCCGACCTCGTGATCCTCGACTGCGGCTCCGGCCGGACCGACTCGACCCTGGCCGCCTTCGCCGAGGCCGGCGTCGGGGTGCTCGTCACCACGCCGGAGCCGGCCGCGGTCGAGTCGCTCTACCTGTTCACCCAGGCGTACCTGCGCTGGCGTCTGACCCGGGCGCTCGGCGGCGAGGCGAAGGCCTCGGTGGAGGGCCGGCTGCGAGAGGCCGGCCTGGACCCGGGCCGGGCGCCGTTCCGGGCCTTCATGACCCGCCTGTCCACGCTCGACCCCGAGGCCCACGGCCGGATCGCGGCTGTGGTTCGCCGCACCCGCCTGCAGCTCCTGATGAACCAGGTCCGCGCGGAGTCGGACGCGGAGGCGACCGCATCGCTGGCGAGCGGCTTCCTCAAGTGCTTCGGGCTGCCGCTGGAGATCGCCGGATCGATCGAGTACGACCAGTCCGTGCAGCAGGCGGTGAAGAAGCGGCGGTCCCTGTCCCAGCAGTACCCCAACGCCGCGGCGACCGTGGCCATCGCCCGCGCCGCCGGCCGCCTGCGCGACCTCTCCCGCCGCTCCTCCCCCGAGGCCGCGGAGGAGTGGGAGGACCTGGAGCGGCTCGATCACTACCGGGTGCTGGAGGTCCCGTCAACCGCCACGCCGAAGGAGGTCCAGTCCGCCTACCAGCTCCTCAGGCGCACCTACGACCCGGAGACGACCTGCCTGGCTCCGCTGCTCGACGCTCCCGGGCTCAGGGATCTGCTGACGCGCATCGAGGCCGCCTACCGCACGCTGATCTTCCTCGAGAGCCGCACCGACTACGATCGCCGGCTGGCCGAGAGGCAGGCGCCGCCTGCCCGCCCGGCCCCGGGCTCGGGCCGGCGGGACAACCCGCCGCTCCCCGACCCGCCGCTCGAGATGGCCGGAGGCAGCCCGGCGCCCCCGGAGCCGGCGGAGCCGCTCGAGCCCGCCGCTGCCGGATCGGGCCCGGCGTCGACCGCGCGCCCGCCGCAGCGCGGGCCGGGACCCCGCCCGGTCCCCGGCAGCGGCGCGGAGCTGAGCCGGGAACGGCAGCGCCTCGGCCTGAGCCTCGAGTCGATCGCCGAGACCACCAAGGTCCGCATCCACCACCTCAAGGCGATCGAGGAGGAGCGGTTCGGCGCCCTGCCCGCGGGGGTGTTCGTGCGGGGATTCCTCAAGGAGTACGCCCGCTGCCTGTCGCTCGCTCCGGACGAGGTCGCCGACCAGTACATGAAGCGCTACCGCGACTGGCACGAGTCGCACGCACGCCCGGAGGGCCAGGGCGCCCACTGAGCGGCGCTCCCCGTCCCCCGCGGCACCGCGGGCTCTCCCCGGTCCCGCCTCTCCGCCCCGGACCGCGCGCTCCCTGAGGTCCGCATCGCTTCGATGGTAGAATTGCGCCTTTCCGGTGGGAGCATGGATCCCCGCACGATCATCGCCAGGGAGGAGGACCTCCGCGAGTACTTCCGCTCGGGCGTGAAGCCGCGGGAGCGCTGGGGCGTCGGGATCGAGTACGAGCGGCTCGGCGTGTTCCGCGACACCGGACGCGCCATCCCCTATTCCGGGCCGGTCTCCGTCGAGGCGGTGCTGCGCGGGCTGGTGAGACGGCGGGGCTGGGCCGCCCACGAGGAGGACGGGCACCTCCTGTCGCTGTCCAGGGGGAGCGCCCGCGTGACGCTCGAGCCCGGAGGCCAGCTGGAGCTCTCCGGGGCGGTCCACGGGACCCTGGCCGCGGCGCGCGAGGAGCTGGAGACCTTCCTGCGGGAAGTGGAGGAGGTCTCCCGTCCCATGGGGATCGCGTGGCTCGGCATGGGCTCGCAGCCGATCTCGGCGCTGGAGGAGATCACCTGGATCCCCAAGAAGCGCTACGCGGTCATGCGCGAGTATCTACCCCGCCGCGGCGGGCTGGCCCACGTGATGATGAAGAAGACGGCCTGCATACAGGTCAACCTGGACTACGGGGGCGAGACCGACGCGGCCGACAAGTTCAGGACCGCGATGGGCCTGTCGCCCCTGGTGACCGCACTGTACGCCAACTCGCCCCTCTCGGAGGGCCGGCTCAACGGCTTCATGAGCTACCGCTCCTGGGCCTGGCGCGACACCGACCCGGATCGCTGCGGCCTTCTGCCGTTCGTGTTCCGCGACGGCGCGGGGTTCGGGGACTACCTCGACTACGCCCTGGACGTGCCGATGTTCTTCGTGGTCCGGAACGGCGTCTGGACTCCGGCCAACGGCCTGTCCTTCCGGAAGTTCATCCGGAGAGGGTTCGCGGGAGCCCGGGCGACCTTGGCCGACTTCGAGATCCACCTCACCACGCTGTTCCCGGAGGTCCGGCTGAAGACGTACCTCGAGATGCGCGGCACCGACTCAGGGGATCCCGACTCGTGCCTCGCGCTCGCCGCGCTCTGGAAGGGGCTGCTGTACGACGGCGCCTCGCGACGTGCCGCCTGGGATCTGATCCGGGAGATGAGCTTCCGCCAGCGGGACCGGCTCCTCGCCAGGGTCTGCCGCGAGGGCCCCGCGGCCCGCATCCCGCGGGCACGGCGCGGCGAGCGCTCGAGGGACCGGCCGGTTCTGGTCCGGGACCTGCTGATCGAGTTGGTGCGACTGGCCCGAGAGGGCCTCAACAACCAGGGGAGCCCCGAGGAGGGGTCGCATCTCGACCTGCTGGACCGCCGTCTCGGCGGCGAGGGCGGATGTCCGGCCCACGGGCTGGCCTCCGAATGGG
The DNA here is from genome assembly GCA_046758905.1 of Acidobacteriota bacterium. GTDB lineage: Bacteria > Acidobacteriota > Polarisedimenticolia > Gp22-AA2 > Gp22-AA2 > JBHIBC01. The sequence continues at coordinate 14,641 of JBHIBC010000064.1, forward strand.
AGGGGCCGCTAGGTCGCGACCCCCGACGGCTGGTCGCGGCGTTGGCCGGCGTCCCCGCCCAGGGCTCCTGAGCGGAGCCCGTCTCGAGCGGAAGGAGAACAGGACCGATGGCGATTATCGAGAGCGTGCCCAATTTCAGTGAAGGCCGACGAACAGAGCGGATCGACGCCATCGTCGACCGCGTCCGCGCCAGCGGGCCGGTGCGGATCCTGGACCTCTCCTCGGACCCCGACCACAACCGCTCGGTGCTGACGCTCGCCGGGAGCCCGGACGCCGTGCGCTCCGCCCTGGAGGCCTTGGTGGACGCCTGCGTAGAGCGGATCGACCTGCGCCAGCACCGCGGCGATCACCCGCGGATGGGCGCGGTCGACGTCATCCCCCTGGTGCCGATCCGGGAGGTCACCATGGACGAGTGCGTGACCCTCGCGAGGGAGATCGGGGCCTCGATCGCCCGGCGCCACGGCCTGCCCGTCTACCTCTACGAGGAAGCCGCCACGGCGGCTCACCGTCGCAACCTGGCGGGCATCCGCAAGGGCGAGTTCGAGGGCTTCCGCGACAAGATACGGGACCCGCTCTGGAAGCCGGACTTCGGGCCCGATCGGGTCCACGAGACCGCCGGCTGCGTGGCGGTCGGGGCGCGGCCGTTCCTGGTGGCCTATAACATCAACCTGACCACCGGCGACGTCGAGGTGGCGCGCGCCGTCGCCCGCGCGGTGCGCCACAGCAGCGGCGGGCTCCGGTGCGTGAAGGCGATGGGCGTGAAGCTCGAGGACCGCGGCATCGCGCAGGTGTCGATGAACATGACCGACTTCCACACGACCCCCCTGCACAGGGCGTTCGAGATGGTGCGCAGCGAGGCGGCCCGGTACGGCGTCGGCATCCGCGGGAGCGAGATCGTCGGGCTGGTGCCCGAGGAGGCCCTGCTCCAGGCGGCCGAGTTCTACCTGCGCCTGGAGGATTTCGGCTCCGACAGGGTGCTCGAGCGGCGGCTGGAGGAGGCCGGCGTCCCGTCTCCCTCCGGCGCGGGCGCGCCCGGCTCGCCGCGCGCGCGCGCGGCCAG
>JBHIBC010000065.1:0-15612 GCA_046758905.1 Acidobacteriota bacterium
AACGGCCCATCCTGAGCAGATGCAGGGTGCAGCAGGGAAGGGGCGTCTCGCCCGATCCCTCGTCCTTGAGGACGACGACGAGATTGAGGCGCGGCCCGTACGGGGCGGGGCGCTCGTGGACCTCGAACTGCCGGTTGAGTCCGGGACGGTGCTCGGAGAGGAGCGCCGCCTCGAGCAGCAGGGCCTCCAGCTCCGAGGCCACCGGCTCGACCTCGAGGCTGTGGACCTGTTCGAGGATCGACCTCCCCTTGGCCGAGGCCCGCGCGGAAGGCGCGAAGTAGGACGACACCCGCGTGCGGAGGCTTCTGGCCTTGCCGACATAGATCACCCGCCCCCCCCGGTCGCGGAACAGATAGATCCCCGGCCCCCGGGGCAGATCGCGCAGGTCGTCGGCCGAGAACCGGTAGCGCGAGAGGTCGACCGGGGCCGGCGGCATGTCCTGGTACTCCAGCAGCGGCCCCAGCGATGCGATGCCGCGCTCCTCGAGAAGCGGCACCATGGCCAGGAACGAGACCGCCGCCAGCCGGGCCCGGCCGCGGCAGTCGTCCGGCCCGCGCGCCTCGACCCCGAGGATCGCGGCGAGATCGAGCGCGGCGTGATTCCTCTTGAGGCCGAAGAGGACGCGCCCGAGCTTGGCGGTCGAGACGACCGGCGGGTGGAACGCCAGCCCCGCGCTCAGACAGGCGGCGCGAACCGGATCGATCTCGTGTCCGATCCTATGGCAGATGACGGGTCCCCCGCCGATGCCCCGCAGGAGCGCCTGAAGATCGTCGCTCGAGAGGCCGGCGCGGCCGGAACGACGCTGCCCTGAAGAGGCTCGCGGGAAGTCCTCGGCAGCGGCCGCCCAGGAGGGGAAGCTCACCTCGGTCCCCGGCCGTCCGGCGGCGACCGGGAGCAGGGTGACCACCCTAGGCGCTCCGCTGCGCCGGGGTCCGCCGCCGTCGGCCGCTAGGGCCACGAAGTCGATGAGCGAGCCACCGACCGGGGTCGCGGCCTCTCCCGCGCCGGGCGAGGGGCGCGCCGGCGGCGCCGCGGCGCCTTCCGTCCCGAACGACCACCCCGACCCGGGCCGGTGGACGACGCCCGGCAGGTCGCTGAGGATGCGGGCGAGCAGCCGGAAGCAGACCTCCTCGTCCTCATGGCGGATGCGCAGGAAGCGATCGGCGAGCTCGCGGCTGGTGGCGGGCGCGCCGGCGGCGCGCAGGTGCGCGAGGATCGCGTCCTGGACCGCGAGCCTCCTCATCGTTCGATCACCCCTCCGCCACCAGAACGAGCACGCCCGTGTAGGTGAGCAGGTGAGCCGCGCCGCCGAGCGGCGCGATCTCGGCGTTCCCGAAGAAGCCGATGATCGGCAGCGCGCCCAGGGCGCCCGAGATGTACGCGGTATCGATGCCGGGCAGGCCGTACAGCGACGTCCCCCGGGCGGCGCAGTTGAAATAGAAGCCGAACCTGTAGGGGACGCCCTCGCGGGCCGCAGCCACCCGCGCGAGCATCCGCTTCAGGTCGTCGCGGGCCGCCTGCCCGTCCCGGAGGGCCAGAACCACCGGCTGTCCCTCGTGCACCGGGGCCGCGATGGCGAGCGCCCCAGTCCCCTCGTCGGCCGCGACGAGGTGGCGCACCAGGTATTCCCCCGGCTCGAGCCGGTCCTGGTGCGGGTCGGGAGGGATGCCGACGAACAGGTGCGCCCCGAGTCGGTCGAGCGAGTCGCGCAGGCTGACCGGGAGGCGCGATCTCAGGATCTCGAGGGCCGGGCGCCCGTCGAGCTCGAGGATCACGTTCTCCGAGGCGCGGGTCACCCGACACGGCTCGCCGAGCGGCTGGCAACCCTGCGTGATCGCGACCAGGCGGCGTGGATCGCCCGAGATGTGAAGGCCCGCGAGCGAGCGGGTCGCCACGTTCCTGCCGTAGAACTGGAAAGTCAGCCCCTGTCCGGCGTCGCCCGACGAGACCGCGCCCACCGCATCGACGCCCGGGGTGGCTCGGGAGATCTCCTTGAGCAGCTCGTCCTGGCGCATCGCTCCTGGATCCGGGAGCAGGACCAGCAGGCCGGCCCGCCCGGCGACCTGCCTGCCGACCTCTGCCGCGGCCGTGCGCCCCCCCTCGGATCCGATCGGGGCCAGCATCGTCGTCCCGACGAGCCGATCGGAGCGGACCGCGAGGACCGCGACGGCAGGCCCGTCCTCGATCTCCTGCGAGCCGGTGAGCACGCCCCGGGCGCTGCACCCGGCGAGGAGACCGGTCCCGAGCCGCACCTGGACCGAGCGCAACATGGAGGCGTATTGGGGGCGGTGGGGCGTGGTCGCGAAGACGAGGCCCCAGTCGGCGCGATCGACCCCGGCGGCCTCGACGGCGGCGCGGGCGGCCTCGTCGCCGGCCCGGGAGGGGTCGGCCTCCATCGACAGGCCTACGCCGGCGGCCGTGGACATGCGATCAAGATACCACGAGGTGGAAAAGCCGGGATCCCGCGCCCCGCGCCGCTTATGATGCGCGGGTCCGGTTCCGGCGGACGGAGGAGGCGTGAGGCGTTGCTGAGGCGGGGAGGCGGGGGAGCGGGCGCACCGGATCTCGGCGGGTTCGCGCTGGTGATCAATTCGGCGCTGTGCTACTCGACGCTCGGGGTGTTCGCCAAGATCGCCTTCGCCTCGCAGATGCGGCTGGGGCCGCTGCTGGCCACCCGGTTCACCCTTGCGGCCGCCTGCCTTTGGGCGATGGTCCTCCTCTCCCCCGGCGGCCGGGCGGCGATCCCACGCCTCGACCGGCGGCACGCGCTGGCGCTGCTGGTGTGCGGGATCTTCGGTTACGCGGGGCAGGCCGCGATCTTCTTCTCCGCCCTGCGGTGGATCTCGGCCAGCCTCACGGTCGTGCTCCTGTACACCTGCCCCGCGTTCCTGGCGCTGATCGTGTGGGGGACGACCGGGCGCCGCCCCGGCGGGGCGCGGCTGGCTGCGATCGCGCTGGCGATGGGGGGCACCTACCTGAGCGCCGCACCCCGGCTCGGAGGAGAGGGCGCCGCGGGGGCGGCGCTGGCGGTGCTGGCGGGCCTGTGGTACGCGTGCTTCCTGCTCCTGCTCTACCGTCTGACGCCCGGGGTACCGGGGCTCGTATCCGGCGCTCTTGTGATCACCGGCGCCGCGATCGCCTTCGATGCGGCCGTTCTCGCCACGGGCGACTACGCGCCCCCGGCCGACGCCCCCCAGTGGATGGCGATCCTCGGCCTGGTCGTGGTCTCCACCTTGATGTCCTTCGTCCTGTTCATCAACGGTCTCAAGAGAGTTGGGCCGCAGGTGGCCTCCATTCTCAGCACCTTCGAGCCGCTCGGGACCCTCCTGATCGCGGCGATCGTCCTGGGGGAGAGGCTGACGGCGACGCAGTCGGCCGGCGCGGCGCTCGTGATCGGAGCGGCGTTCGTCCTGGCGACCACCGCGGCCGGCGCGGCGAGGCCGGCGGGCCCCGCGCCGATGGTCGCCGGGGCTTCTTCGAGCGGGGGTGCCGACGCGTCGGCCGGCGGCGCGGCGGCCGCCGTCCCCGATTGACCCGTCGGTGGTCGCGGCGTACGATCGGGCTTTGAGCGAGGGGACTCCCGTTTCAGAAGAGCGTCCATTGGCAACAGCGAACAGGCCCGCCTTTCTCGATCTGGTCCGCCGGCGCCTCGTCCTCTATGACGGGGGAATGGGCACCATGCTCTTCTCGCGCGGGCTCGAGGAGGGCGAATCTCCCGAGCCCTGGAACTGGGAGCGTCCCGATGCCGTGAAGGAGATCTACCGCGCCTACTACCGGGCCGGCTCGGACGTGGTGCAGACGAACACCTTCGGCGGCACCGCCATCAAACTGTCCGAGCGCGGCCTGCAGGACAGAGTCTACGACGCCAACTACCTCGCGGCCAGGGCCCTGCGGGAGAGCTGTCCGGAAGGGCGCTATGCGGCCGGGGATGTCGGCCCGATCGGCAAGTTTCTGAAGCCGATGGGCGAATACGAGCTCTCCCAGTTCGAGGCGGCCTTCGAGGCGCAGGTCCGCGGCCTCGCGGACGGCGGCGTCGATCTCATCTCGATCGAGACCATGTACTCGCTCGACGAGGCGCTGTGCGCCCTGCGCGCGGCGAAGCGGGCCGCCGACCTGCCCGTCGTGGTCGGCATGACTTTCGAGAGGAACCCCCGCGGCTTCTTCACGCTTATGGGCGAGACGGTGCGGCACTGCCTCAGGGTGCTCGGGGATAGCGGCGCCGACGTGGTGGGGAGCAACTGCACGCACGGCACGCCGGCGTTCCTCGAGCTGACCCGCCTGATGCGGGACAGCACCGACCTCCCCGTCATCGCGCAGCCGAACCGCGGGCAGCCGTTCCTCGGGGCCGGGGGCGTCGGCTACCGGCAGGCCGTCGACGAGTTCGTGCGCGACGTGGTCGCCATCGCCGCTGCCGGGGCGAACATCGTCGGCGGCTGCTGCGGGACGACGCCCGAGTTCATCGGCCGCACGCGCGAGGCGCTCGCGGCCCGCCCGGCCGATGCGCCGGAGGGGGGGGAGGGTCCGTGAGCCTCGTGGAGCCCCTGCGGCCGCGCCTCCGGATGCTGTCGGAGGAGTTCATCGACAGGATCATCGACGAGGCGTTCGAGGTGAACGAGAAGCTGGGGCTGCAGTTCGAGCACCCTCGGGCGCTCGCCCTGCTCGGCGAGCACGGCCAGAGGATCGACCGACACAGGGAGCGAGCCTACCTCAGGCGCGACTTCGTCGAGAAGGCGATCGGCTCGGCGCCCAAGAGCCTGACCCTGTGGAACGTCGCCGGCGACGCCCCGATCGAGGTCTGCGGCGACAGTCTCGCCTACGACCCGGGCTCGGCGGCGATCAAGGTGCTGGAGGCCGATGGCTCGACCCGCCGATCGACCTCCGCCGACTGCGTGCGCCTGTCCCGCCTGGTTCACCACCTGGAGCACATCCACGTCGGCTCGACCGCGGTGGTCCCGCACGATGTGCCGACCGAGGTCTCGGACTACTACCGCCTGGCGGCTGCGGTGCAGAGCTGCGACAAGCCGGTCGTCACCGGCATCTTCCGCGAGGGATCGTTCCCGGCGATGCTGGAGATCCTGACCATCGTCCGCGGCTCCGAGAGGGCGGTCGCCGAGAAGCCGCTCGCCGTCCTCGACGCCTGCCCGTCCTCGCCTTTGCGCTGGAGCGTCCTCACCTCCGAGAGCATCATGCAGGCGGCCCGCCACGGCATCCCGTCGGAGATCATCTCCGTGCCGCTGACCGGGGCCACCGGCCCGGTGACCTTCTCGGGGACGCTCGTGGTGCACACCGCCGAGAACCTGGCCGGCATCGCGCTGGCGCAGGCGGTCCGCCCGGGGGCGCCGGTCGTCTACGGCGGGGCGCCGTGTCTGATGGACATGCGCGGGGGCCAGACGCCGTTCGGATCGCTCGAGACCTACATGATCGACTGCGCCTACGCGCAGATCGGCAAGCGCTTCGGGTTCCCGATCCATGCGTACATGGGCCTGTCGGACTCCAAGCTGGTCGACGCCCAGGCGGGCTACGAGACCGGCATGGGCGTCATCCTCGCGGCGCTGGCCGGCGTGAACATCGTGTCGGGAGTCGGCATCCTCGACTTCATCACCTGCCAGAGCCTCGAGAAGCTGGTGATCGACAATGAGGTGTGCGGCATGGCGTACCGCCTGATCGAGGGGATCCGCCAGCGCCACGAGAGGATGGCCATCGACTTCCTGCCGGAGGCGATCGAGAAGGGTCACTTCCTCGGCCACCCGACGACCCTGGAGCTGTTTCGCGAGGAGGGGACCCGTCCCGGCAAGGTGGTCGATCGGTCCTCCGCCCCGCCCGGCGGTCGCGGCCCGTCCGACTACGAGCGCGCCCGGGAGGTGGTCCGGGACCTGCTCGCGAGACAGCGCTTCCGGCTGCCCGAGGACAAGGCCCGGGAGATCGAGCGCGTCGTTCTCAGGGAGGGCGCGCAGTTCGGCCTCGAGACGCTGCCCGCAGCGCCCGCTTGATCCCGCCGGCCCGGAGCCGGGAGCGATGAGCCCGCACCTGCCCGCCGGGCCCGGGGCCCGGATCACCGTCCTCGATCCCCTCCCGCTCGAGGTCGCGCGGCCGATGGTCCTCCTCCGCCTCGGCTATCGGGGTCCGGCGCAGGTTCCGGCGCGGACCGCGCGGCTCATCGACGAGGTGATGCGGAAGGGGCGGGGGCTGTTGGCTCCGAAGGCGGTGTACCGCGAGGTGAGCGTCAGCGCGCCCGAACCGGGCGTCACCCTGATCGCCGGCGGCATCAGGACCACCAGCCGCTCGGTCCGCGATCGCCTCGGCGCCTGCCGGGGCGCGGTGGTGTTCGCGGGAACGGTCGGTCCGGGGGTCGACGAGTGGTATCGCGAGCTGACGGACTCGGACCAGATCACCCGGGCCCTGCTCGCCAGCGCTTACGGCAGCGCCGCCGCCATCGCCCTCGGATCCGGCCTCGAATCGATCATCGGCCGGCGCCTCGAGGCGCGAGGCCTCCGGCCGACCAGGCGCTACGCTCCCGGGTACGGGGACTGGGAGCTGTCCGATCAGAGGCCCCTGCTGGCCCTGCTCGATGCCGGCAGCATCGGCATCCGCCTCACCGAGGACTGTCTCATGCTCCCGACGAAATCGATCTCGGGGATAATCGGGGGGTCGCCTCCGGCCGCGGCGGGTGAGCGCGGGGGCCGTCGAGAGGCGGAGGGGTGACCACGGCCACGCCCTCCGCGCCTCGATGAAGGCCTTGGTGGCGGGGGCGAGATTTGAACTCGCGACCTTTGGGTTATGAGCCCAACGAGCTACCAGGCTGCTCCACCCCGCGTCGGACGGTGATTATAGCCCACGGGTCGCCGCGGGTGTCAAGGCGGGCCGTTGCCGGCACCGCGCCCGACGCCGCGTGATTCGTCCTGGAACAGGAACACGATCTCTCCCGGGCGGCTCAGTCCGAGATCCTCGCGGGCGATCGCCTCGATCCGGTAGGAGGATTCCCGGCCCAGCGCCTCGATCTCGGCCCTGAGCTCGGCGTTCTCGGCCCGCAGCGCCTCCACCTGCGCCCGGAGCCGCGCCGCCGTGCGCCTCTGGCGCAGCCCCTGGATCAGCCCCATGTCCCCGAACAGCGCGTTGAACAGGAGGACCGAGGCCAGGAACCAGAACGCCGTGCGCAGCGCCTTCCGCCGCAGGGCGGCGCGGTCCGGCCGAGCGCGGGCGGCGGTCATCCCGGAGATCCCCCTCAGCCCGCGCGGGGCGCGAGGGCGGACCGTCCCGGAAAGCGGGCCAGCTCCCCCAGCTCCTCCTCGATCCGCAAGAGCCGGTTGTACTTGGCCACCCGCTCGCCGCGGGCCGGCGCGCCGGCCTTGATCTGGCCCAGCCCGAGCCCCACGGCCAGGTCGGCGATAAAGGTGTCCACCGTCTCGCCCGACCGGTGGGACAGCACGGTGGCGTACCCCGCTCTACGCGCCGCCTCGACCGCGCGCACTGTGTCGGTCAGGGTCCCGATCTGGTTCGGCTTGATCAGGATGGCGTTGGCGACGCGGCTTCGGATCCCCTCCTCCAGAATGGCCACGTTGGTGACGAACAGGTCGTCCCCGACGAGCTGCACGGCCGTGCCGAGGGAGCGCGTCAGCAGCTCCCACCCCTGCCAGTCGTCCTCGGACATGCCGTCCTCGATCGATAGGATCGGGTAACGGCGGACCAGATCGGCATACAGGGCGACCAGCTGCTCGGCCGAGCGGCGGGGAGGGTCCTCCGCCTGAAGCCGGTAGGTCCCCTCGTGCCGCAGCTCGCTTGCGGCCACGTCGAGCGCGATGCCGACCTGCTCGCCCGGCCGGTATCCGGCGGCCTCGATCGCCGCGATGACCGCCTCCACCGCCTCGCCGTTCGAGCCGAGATCGGGGGCCCAGCCTCCCTCGTCGCCCTGTCCGGAGCGCAGGCCGCGTTTCTTGAGGACGTCCCGCAGCGAGTGGAACACCTCCGCCCCCATGCGCACCGCCTCGCGGAAGCACGGGGCACCGACGGGGACCACCATGAACTCCTGGATGTCGACGTTGTTGTCCGCGTGGACTCCGCCGTTGAGGATGTTGAACAGCGGCACCGGCAGCTCGCGGGCCGCCTCGCCTCCGAGGTGGCGGTAGAGGGGGAGGGAGCGACTTCGGGCGGCGGCGCGGGCGGCGGCGAGCGACACCCCCAGGAGGGCGTTGGCGCCGAGCCGAGAGGCGTCCCGCGTCCCGTCCGCCTCCCGCAGGCGGGCGTCGAGGGCCTCCTGGTCGGCGGGGTCGGCGCCGCGAACCGCCGGCCCCAGGACGTCGATCACGTTCGCGATCGCCTTCCGTACGCCCCTGCCGCGGTACCTCCCGGCCTCGCCGTCGCGCAGCTCCAGCGCCTCGCGCGCGCCGGTGGAGGCGCCCGAGGGGACGGCGGCGCGACCGAGGCTCCCGTCGTCCAGGCGCACGTCGGCCTCGATCGTGGGGTTACCGCGCGAGTCCAGGATCTCGCGCGCCTTCACATCGACGATCCTGGCCATCGGCCCTCACGGGCGCGCGATGAGGTCGCGCGCCGCGGTCATCAGCGCCTCGAGGTCCCGGGGCGAGCGCGCTTCGACGTAACAGCGGATCAGCGGCTCGGTTCCGGAAGGGCGGAACAGGACCCAGGATCCGTCTCGAAAGATCAGCTTGCGGCCGTCGGTGGTGTCGCAGCGGACGATCGGCCGGCCCGCGAACGCCGAGGGGATCTCCTCGAGCCTCTGGACCAGTCGCTGCCGCGCCGCGGCCCCCGTATGATAGTCGATCCTCCGGTTGTAGAGGGGTCCGACCTTGCGGAACAGATCGCGGATCTGCTGGCGGATCGGGCGCCGCCTCACGGCCACCATCTCGACCGCCAGCAGCCCCGCCAGGATGCCGTCCTTCTCGGGCACGTGGCCCCGCAGGCTCAGGCCGGCGCTCTCCTCGCAGATCAGGAACGCTCTGCCCGTGAGCAGGAGCCCTCCGAGGTGCTTGAAGCCGACGGGCCTCTCGTAGAGCGGGCGCCCGTGGTAGGCGCAGACGGCATCGAGGAGGTGGGTGGTGGCGACCGACCGGCCCACGCCTCCGGGCATCCGCCTCTCCTCGAGAAGGTAGTCGGCCAGCACGGCCAGGAAGAGGTTTGGCGGAACGAAGGTCCCTCCGGCGTCGACGATCCCGAACCGGTCCCCGTCGCCGTCGGTCGCCACGCCGAGGTGGTAGCGCTGCCTCCGGACGAGCCGGGCCAGCGGCCGCAGCTGCGTCTCGCCGCAGTCGGGCCCGCTTCCCCCGAACTCGGGATGGGGCCGATCGTGAATCGCCTCCACGATGCGTACGATCCTGCGGAGGGAGGCGTCGAGGAAGCCGATCGACGCTCCGTGGCGCGGGTCGCACGCGACGCGCAGCCGTCGCCGGCGGATCGCGTCGGCGCGCACCAGGCGGAACAGGCGCCGGAAGTAGGCCGCCCGGATGTCCCGCAGCGCGATCGGCGCCTCCCGGCGCCGGGAGCGGGGCCGCGCCGACGGGGGGGCGGGGGGCGCAGGACGCGGGGCTTCCGCCAGCAGGCGCTCGATCTCCAGGGTCACGCCCGGAACCGCGGGGGCGCCGTCGGAGGTCGAGAACTTCAGCCCGCTGTACTCCGGCGGATTGTGACTCGCGGTGATGTTGATCCCCCCGGCCCGCCGGCCGCTGACGATCGCGAACGCCACCGCCGGGGTCGGCACCGGGGTGGGGGAGAGGAAGGCCGGGATCCCCCGCGAGGCGAGCTCGACCGCCGCCGCGCGCGCGAACCGGTCGGAGAGGAACCGCGTGTCGTAGCCCACGTAGACGCCCCGCCGGGACGAGCCGGCCGCGATGAGGTAGCGCGCGATGGCGCCCGCGACGCGGCGCACGTTGGCGACCGTGAACTCCTCCGCGATGACCGCGCGCCAGCCCGAGGTGCCGAAACGGATCAAGCCGTCCTCCCGGCGCCGCGCCCCGGGACCGTCATCCTTGACACGCCCCGACGGCGGCCCCTATAATCGGCGCCGCCGTGACCGATAGAACCGTCCTCGTCGTCCTCTGTACGGTCGCCTCCGAGAAAGAAGGGCTGGGCATCGCGCAGGCGCTCGTGTCGCGGGAGGAGGCGGCCTGCGTCAATCTGGTTCCGACGATCCGCTCCGTGTACCGCTGGAAGGGGAAGGTGTGGAAGGAGACGGAGCAGATGATGCTGATCAAGACGACCCGGCCGATGCTCGAGGACGTGAGACGGACCATCAAGGAGCTGCACTCCTACGAGCTGCCCGAGATCCTTGCCCTGCAGGTGAGCGAAGGGGACGAGACGGCCCTCAGCTGGATCGCCTCGTCCGTCAAGGCGGGACGCGAGGACCGCTGACCCCGGAAAGAGGGCCCTCAGCGGAGGTTCAGCCGCCGGTAGGCCTGCAGGAAGCACTCCAGCATCGACAGCCTCTGGCCCCGCGCGGTCCGGTAGATGCTGTCCATCTCCCTGAGGAACGCCACCGGCGGGTGCTTCGGATAGCTGTCGGTGACGAACTGCACCAGGGCGGCCATGCGCTCGGGGGGCGTCCTGCCATCCTCCGGCAGCTTCCGCCTGAGGTCCATCGAGAACGACTCGAGGGCCAGGACCGCACCCTCCACGAAGGCCTGTCGCTCCCGGCCGCTCATCTCCACCCAGCGGGCGAAGTCGAGCTCCTTCCGCAGGGGAGGATCGGCGATCGAGGGGCCCGGATTGATGGCGGGGATGACCTCCTCCGGGGGAGTCTCCTCCTCGTCCTGCTCCTCGTCCGGGAACAGCGAGGGCTCGTCCTCGGTCTCGGGGAAGAGTGACGGCTCGTCCTGAGCCCGGCCCGCGGGCGCGAGCACGAGGAAAGCCAGGAGCGCCGCCGCGACCGTGCAATAGCCGAACCCTCTCATCTGCGAACACCTCCGTATCGATCGTTGCGTCCCGCCGGGCGGCCATTCTAGCCGCCCCGGGGGCGCGCTTCAAGACCGTTCCCGCGGGCCTGCGCGGGCCCTTGCGGCTCAGGCCCCGCGTAGCGCCCGGTCCAGGTCGGCGACGATATCCTCCACATCCTCGCACCCGACCGAGATCCTGACCAGGGAGTCCGACAGTCCGAGGCGCTCCCGCTCCTCGCGCGGCACCGAGGCGTGAGTCATGGTCGACGGCTGGCAGACGAGCGTCTCGATCCCTCCGAGGCTCTCCGCCAGGGCGCACAGCTGCAGCCCGTTGAAGAACCTCTCCACGTCGACGTCGGGCTTGAGGACGAACGAGACCATGCCGCCGAAGCCGCTGGCCTGCCGGAGGGCCAGGGCGTGCTGCGGGTGGGAGCGCAGGCCGGGGTAGAGCACCCGCTCGACCCTGGGGTGGTCCGAGAGGAAGCGCGCCACCTGCCGCCCGTTGGCGTCGTGGGCCCGCATGCGGAGCGGCAGGGTCTTGATGCCCCGGAGCACCAGCCATGAATCGAAGGGCCCGAGAATGGCGCCGGCGGAGTTCTGCACGAACCGGATCCGCTCGGCGTGCTCTCTCCTGGCCAGCACGGCGGCCCCGCCCACGCTGTCGGAGTGCCCGTTCAGGTATTTCGTGGTGCTGTGCACCACGATGTCCGTCCCCAGGCGCAGCGGCTTCTGCAGGCAGGGGGTCAGGAAGGTGTTGTCGACCACCGAGATCAGGCCCCGGTCCCGGCACAGCCGCGCCACCGACGCGATGTCGGTGAGGATCATGATCGGGTTCGTGGGGGTCTCGACGTAGACCATCCGGGTGTTGGGGCGGATCGCGGCATCAACGCGATCGAGGCGCGAGGTGTCGACGTAGGTGAACGACAGGCCGAATCCCTGCAGCACTTGGGCGAACAGGCGGTAGGTCCCGCCGTACACGTTGTCGCTGACCACGACGTGGTCGCCGCTCCCGATCAGGGACATCACCGCCGTGATCGCCGCCATGCCCGAGGCGAAGGCGTAGGCGGCGCAGCCGCCCTCCAGGACGCGCAGGTTCTCCTCCAGAGCGGAGCGGGTCGGATTGATCGACCGGGCGTAGTCGTATCCCTTGTTGCGGCCCAGGCCCTCGTAGGCGTAGGTCGAGGTCTGATAGATGGGGGTCATGATCGCCCCGGTCGTCGGATCGGGCCGGACCCCCGCGTGGATGGCGTCGGTGGCGATGCCCATGACGGGTCTCCCAAGAGACGGCGGCCGCCGGGCGCCGCCGCGATCAGCGCGTCTCGAGAAGGATGTGGAACTGGGCGGCCTGCTCCAGCCGCTGGGTCGCATGGCTGAAGTTGATCGTGAACTGGGCCTGGTCGCCCGGGTCGATCGTCCCGATGGTCGTCCCCGCCGTGCCGGCGCCGACCAGGCGGGAGTCCTCGTCGTAGAGCACCAGGGCGAGGCCGATGCCCACCTGGCGGGCCGACCCGTTGGTGATCTTGACGCTCGCCTTGTAGCTGGTCTTGATCCCCATCACCGTGGCCGGCCACTCGAACCGGATCATGTCGGCGCGCACGTCCCCGACCGAGAGATCCAGCGCCAGCCACTTGTTCCCCTCCCAGCGGTAGCGGGCCGAGTTGCTCGCCGCGCCCGCGGGGCCGACGGCGGCGAGCAGCAGGACCAGGACGGCCCACGCCGCCTTCGGGACGGGCGTGCGGACGTGGGGTCGGGGTGAGGGCCCGGCGATCATTTCGTCACCTCCGGCGGCGGATGAGAGGCGCCGGCGCCGTGGACGGCCGCGGCGCTCACTCATCGAACTTGATCTGCTTGACCGATGAATTGACGATGAAGATCCGGACGTTGTTCTCCTGAGGGTCCGCGGGAATGAAGAAGAAGCCGCGGCTGTTGGCCGAGTACTCCTCGGTGAATCCCCAGATCTGCTCTCCATCCTTGAACTCCACGACGGTCCGCTGTCCCCGCGGCTCGGTGCCGCCGAACCGCCTGGCCCGCTCCACCTGCCGGCGCATGGCGCCGTAGTCCTTGACGTAGAACAGGGCCTTGAGGTCGTCGACCCGGATGGTGGTCGGGATGCCGCCTCCTTCGCTCGGCAGCAGGTGGAACGAGTCGGCGTCCGGCTGGAAATCGTGGGTGTAGCCGCGCTGCGTCTTGCCGTCCTTGAAATGGGCAACGACCTTCTCTTCCATCCGCTCCTCCTCGGTGCGCGGGGTCGATGCCCTGCAGTCCCCTCGATCGCCATCGGGAGCGGCTCGCGGCCCCTCCCGGGCGGCCGCCGGGTGCCCGCTTCGGGGCGCGATCCGGGGCCGTCGTCCCCGCGGGGCTCAGAGTATCTCACATCCCGGGGCCGGTGTGGCTTGTCCGGGGGCGTGGTCCGCGGTCCCGATCATCGGGTCGCCGTGATCTCGACCTCGCCGACGCAGGGGACACCCAGATCGGCGGTGTTGCTCAGAAGGCCGCAGTCGGCCACGCCCCCGGAGCTCACGAGGGTCAGCCGGCTGGTGCCGACCGTGGAGGCCGTGACCGCCAGCGTCAGGAGCTTCACGGTGCCGCCCTGGTCGTAGGAATCGCACAGTCCGGTCGGGTCGGCCGCGACCCCGACCAGCAGGTCGCCCGTCGCGGCGGCGTCGCCGGAGCCGTTCGACAGGCAGAAGGGGCCCGACGTCCCCGGCTGATCGCAGGATCCGTCGGCGGGCATTACGTCCACGCACGCGTGCTTGGCGCAGTAGGTCGTGTCGGAGCCGCACTCGCCGAACGGATCGACGGGATCGCCGGTCGAGGCGGCCTCCGGGAAGACGACGGCCACCTGGACCAGGCCGGGATCGAACGCGACCCGCAGGTTGAAGGCATCGAACGACTGCGGCGCGGACATCTGCAGCGTGACGTCGATGAGGGCCGTCCCGCCGCTCACGGAGCCCACCTGGAGGAAGACGCCCGGATCGGCCGTGGCCGGGCTGGCCGTGGCGGCGATCGTTAGCGGCCCGACGCTGAAGCCGTCGTCCTCGCCGCTGCAGGCGGAGGCGAGCACGAGCGACAGCGCCAGGAGGGACTCGCCCGCGGCGGATGTCCATTTTCTCGACATCAGGGACCGGCCTCTCTCATGTCGTCGGGGCGAGTATACCGGCGCGGATCCGGCGCGGCAACGCCGGGGTGCGCCGCTGCGCGAAGATCGCTGCGGGATCACCGCGTCCCGGCCGTCCGCATGCGGACGTGGGCGCCGTCACCTGGATCCGGCGGCCTCCTCGAGCCCCCGCAGCGCGGCCGCCGACCCGGGGAACAGGGACAGGGCCTCCCGAAACCTCGCGACCGCCTCCTCCCGCTCTCCGAGACGCAGATGGAGCAGCCCCAGGTAGGTGTAGATGTGGTGCAGGCGCGGCCGCTCGCGCAGGATGCGCTTCTCCTCCCGCCTCGCCTCCTGCCGGCGGCCGAGGGCGGCCAGCGCGTCGATCCTCATCACCCGTGCGACGTAGCAAGCGCGGGCGCGCGCGATGGCCCGGTCGGCCTCGACGAGGGCCCCGGGCGCCGTCGCGAGGGTGAGGTTGCCCGGCAGGAAGAGCGCCGGGTCGAGCGCGCGGTACCCGTCGCGCCTCACGACGTCGGTCCAAACCCCGCCCCGCCGCAGGTAGACGACCGCCCCGTCGTCGAAGTAGACGGGCGTCCAGCCGCCGACCCGATGCACCGTCTCGGCGACCGCCCGCATGCCCGGCCGGGACCATTCCAGGAAGATCGCGGCGGCGTCGAGCTCGCGCAACAGGCCATCCAGCCGAGCCGGATCGGACAGCGCGGCACGATAGCGGGCGTACAGCGCCTCACCGTAGACGGCGTTGCGGGAGTCCATCGCCACCCGGATGTCCGGGTGGAAGCGGTAGATCAGGTAGGCGCCTGCCGCGTAGGTGTTCAGGACGTTGCCGCGGATGCCCCGCGCCTCGAGATAATCGGCCGCCGCGACCGGGATGTTCGCGCCCAGGCCGAGCCCGAACCCGCGTCGGGTGGTGGGGCTGAAGGCATAGCCGCGGACCCCGTACCAGAGCGACAGGCCGAGCAGCAGCGGCAGCAGCCACCTGACGCTGCGCGAGGATCGGGCCCACGTTGAGGCCGGCCCCGGCAGGATCGAGGTCGCGTTCGCGGCGATCCCGGGAAGGGTGGCCAGCGCGAAGTCGGTGACGCTCCGGTTCATGCGCAGCGACAGGGCGAGCAGGAGGCAGAACAGGAGCAGCGGGAAGCTCCCGCCCGCCATCGGGCCCCGACGGCGCACGGCGCGGGCTCCAGCCGTCAGGAAGGTGGCTCCGCCGAGCGCGATCCAGGCCACGTACAGCCGGGCCATGTGGGTCGAGGAGAAGGCGCTTCCGAAGGGCGGCTGCCACTCGTAGATCTCGCCCATGAAGGCGCTGCCGGTCAGCTCGAAAGGGAAGCGCAGCAGATGCGCTCCGTAGGGGTTGACGAGACAGGCGGCCAGCAGCAAGCCGCCCAGCGCCAAGAGCCGGCCGCCCTCCCTCGGGCCTTCCGGCGCGGTCCCGTCGGCCCGCGCGCCCGCCGGAGCGGCGGGGATCCGCCGCAGAAGGCCGTCGAGGATCGCCGAGCCGCCCGCCAGGCAGACGATGGCGGGCCCGAGCAGGAAGCTGCCGTGGAGATTGGCCCACAGGATCTGCAGGAGCACAAAGACCCACGGCGGCGCCCGCCGGGTGGCCCGCCGGCG
>JBHIBC010000066.1:0-15374 GCA_046758905.1 Acidobacteriota bacterium
CCATCCGTGAGGGCGGCCGCACCGTCGGCGCCGGCACCGTGACGGAGATCCTGGCCTGATGAGGGACCTCATCGCCTTCCAGTGCTCGGTCTGCAAGCGGCGCAACTACGTCTCCACGAAGAACAAGAAGAGGACGCCCGGAAAGCTCGAGTTCAAGAAGTTCTGTCGCTGGTGCCGGTCGCACACGCTGCACAGGGAGACGAAGTGACGGGCCCGGCCGGCGCCGCGGTCCGGGTCCACAGGCCAGTAGCTCGAATGGCTAGAGCGCCGGTCTCCAAAACCGGATGTTGGGGGTTCGAGTCCCTCCTGGCCTGCCAGAGTTCCTTTCGGGGCGGCGGGCGGCCGCCGCGGACGTGATGCGCTGGTACGGGAAAGCCCGATCGTTTTTGGTGGACGTGAAGGGCGAGCTGAAGAGGACGTCGTGGCCTTCCCGGAAGGAGGTGGTGGGCACGACGACGGTGGTCGTGATCACGGTGCTGATCTTCGCCGCGTTCCTGTTCGTCGTCGACACGGCGCTGTACACGCTGGTCGATCTCATCTTCAGGGCGGCGGGCTGAGAGGGCGCGGGACCCATGGCGAAGCAGTGGTACATCGTCCACACCTACTCGGGCTACGAGAACAAGGTCCGCGAGAACCTGAAACAACGAGCCGAGGTGCTCGGGATGCTGGACAGCATCGGGGAGATCCTGATCCCCACGGAGGACGTCGTCGAGATCCGCGACGGCGCGAAGGTGATCTCCAAGAAGAAATTCTTTCCGGGCTACGTCCTGATCAACATGGAGATGACCGACGCGACCTGGCACGTGGTCAAGAACACCCCGAAGGTGACCGGCTTCGTGGGATCGGGTCTGAAGCCGATGCCGCTGTCGCAGGAGGAGGTCGATCGGATCATCAACCAGGTGTCGGTGGCGGCGGAGAAGCCGAAGCCCAAGTTCCGGTTCGACAGGGGCGATCAGGTGCGGATCATCGATGGGCCGTTCTCCAGCTTCCAGGGGATGGTGGACGAGGTTAACAACGACCGCGCCACCGTCAAGGTGATGGTCTCCATCTTCGGGCGGTCCACGCCGGTGGAACTGGACTTCCTGAAGGTCGAGAAGCTCTAGGCGGTCGCGGGGCGCGCGGATGGCGAAGAAGATCATCGGCTACGTGAAGCTGCACATCCCGGCGGGGAAGGCGACCCCGGCCCCGCCCGTGGGTCCGGCGCTGGGCCAGCAGGGCGTCAACATCATGGATTTCTGCAAGGCCTTCAACGCCAGGACAGCCCGGGAGGGCGAGGGGATGATCATCCCGGTGGTGGTCACCGTGTACCACGACCGGTCGTATACGTTCGTGACCAAGACACCGCCCGCGAGCGTGCTGCTCAGGAAGGCGGCGGGGCTTGCCAAGGGCTCGGGAACTCCCAACAAGGAGAAGGTCGGCAAGGTGACTCGAGCCCAGGTGGAGGAGATCGCACGGACCAAGATGCCCGATCTCAACACGAGCGAGATCGAGGCCGCCGTCCGCAGCGTTCTGGGGACGGCGCGCAGCATGGGGATCGAGGTGAGCGGGTGAGGCGGCACGGCAAGAAGTACAGGGCGGCGCGGGCGGAGGCCGTCGAGGCCGCCCGGAGCCTCGATGAGGCGATCGGGCTGCTGAAGAGGGTCCGTTACGCGAGGTTCGACGAGACGCTGGAGCTGGCCCTTCTCCTCGGCGTCGACCCCAAGAAGGCCGACCAGATGGTGCGGGGCACGGTCGTGCTGCCGCACGGCACCGGGTCCACCAAGCGGGTCCTGGTGATCGCCACCGGTGAGAAGCTGAAGGAGGCCGAGGCGGCCGGCGCCGACCACGTGGGGGGCGCCGAGATGGTGGCCCGCATCCAGCAGGGCTGGCTCGACTTCGACGCCGTGGTGGCGACCCCCGACACCATGAAGGACGTGGGGCGGCTCGGCAAGATCCTGGGGCCCCGGGGCCTGATGCCCAACCCCAAGACCGGGACCGTGACCTTCGACGTGGCCCGGGCCGTCCAGGAGATCAAGGCCGGCAAGGTGGAGTTCCGCGTGGACAGGACGGCGATCGTGCACGTGCCGTTCGGCAGGTCGTCGTTCGAGGACTCGAAGCTCCTGGAGAACGCCAGGGCGCTGGTCGCGGCGGTCCTCAGGGCGAAGCCGTCGACGGCCAAGGGGAGGTACCTCAGGTCGGCCTACATGTCCACCACGATGAGCCCGAGCGTGCGGCTGGACCTGCCGAGCCTTGAGACGCTGGCCTAGCGCCCCCGCCGGGCGGTCGCGCCCGAGCGAGGGGACGAGGGTTCGATGAACAGACAGGAGAAGGCCCGGGAGATCGACACCCTGAACGAGGCGCTCCGCGCAGCCCCGCCGACCTTCGTGATGAGCTTCAGCGGCCTGACGGTGAGCCAGATCTCCTCGCTGCGCAAGAAGGTGCGCGCGACGTCGTCCCGCTACCGGGTGGTGAAGAACCGGCTGATGCTTCGGGCGCTCAGGGAGACGCCCCTGGAGCGGCTGTCAACGGAGTTCCGCGGGCCCACGGCGATCGCCTACAGCGAGCGGCGGGAGCCGGCCTCGCTGGCCAGGATACTCGACGAGTTCGCGCGGGAGAACAGGGGGCTACGGTTCAAGGCCGGCTTCGTCGACGGGCGGGTCATCGGCCCGCGGGAGTTCAGAGAGTTGGCCGACCTGCCCCCGCGCGAGGTGCTCATGGCGCGCTTCCTGGGCGCCCTGCAGGCGCCGATGGCGAGGCTGCTGAGAGTGCTGAAGGCCCCGGCCGGCGACCTGGTGCGGGTGCTCGACCGGATCGCCAGCTCCAAGGAGTCGGCCGGCGGGGCCGCGAAGGCGGAGCCGCCGCCGTCCTGAAGGGGGCGGCCGGCGGGTCCGGGCGCGGGACGGATGACGACGCCGAGCGCGCGGCAGGAGAACAGGAGGAGGATTCGAGGAGGGCACGATGCCAGAGATAACCAAGGACGACATCAAGAACTACCTCAAGCGGGCGCCGATGCTCGAGGTCGCCGAGCTCGTGAAGGAGCTCGAGACCGAGTTCGGCGTCTCTGCCGCGGCCGCCATGCCGATGATGATGCCCGGCGCGGCCGCCGCCGGCGCGGCGCCCGCCGCGGCGGAGGCGAAGGACACGTTCGATGTCGTCCTGAGCCAGGTCGGCGACAAGAAGATCAACGTGATCAAGGTCGTCCGTGAGGTGACCAGCCTCGGCCTCAAGGAGGCCAAGGACCTAGTCGACGGGGCCCCCAAGACCGTGAAGGAGGGCGTCTCCAAGGCCGAGGCCGAGGAGATCCAGAAGAAGTTCGCCGACGCGGGCGCGAAGGTCGAGCTCAAGTAGGTGGCCCCGGCGTCGAACCGTCCGCCGGGCCCGGCACGGGCCCGATCGTCCGCCCCGCGGCGCGGCGCGCAACGCGGGAGATCTGACGTCCCAACAGGCCGCGGGACAACTCTCTCGGGGCCCCGGACAGTGCCGGGGAGCCCGGGGGAAGGGAGCGTCCACCGATCATGCTGAACACCCCTCCGACCAGCGGCAACGGCCGCGAGCGAGTCAACTTCTCGAAGATCCACACCGCCATCCCGATCCCGAACCTGATCGAGGTGCAGAAGCGGTCCTACGAGCGATTCCTGCAGATCTACACGGCGCCGGTGGACCGCGAGGACATCGGCCTGCAGGCGGTGTTCAAGTCGATCTTCCCCATCTCCGACTTCCGCAAGACCTGCTCTCTGGAGTTCGTCGAATACAGCATCGGGAACTGGGAGTGCAAGTGCGGCAAGCTCGAGGGGCTGGAGCACCTGCGGATCGCCTGCGTCAAGTGCGGCAAGAAGACGGTGTCCCAGAACCCGAAGGCCCTCCGCCTCACCTGCCCGGATTGCGGCTGGGCGAACGACAACCGGGTCTTCCACTGCGAGACGTGCGGCGATCCCGTCAGCCTCAAGTTCAAGTACGACGTGGCCGAGTGCCAGGAGCGCGGCATGCACTTCACCGTTCCCCTCAAGGTGAAGATCCGGCTGGTGGTCTACGAGAAGGAGTCCGGCGCCGGCTCGAAGGAGATCCGCGACATCAAGGAGCAGGAGGTCTACTTCGGCGAGATCCCCCTGCTGACGGAGAACGGCACTTTCATCATCAACGGCACCGAGCGGGTCATCGTGTCGCAGCTGCATCGATCCCCGGGGGTGTTCTTCCAGAGCGACGAGGGGAAGAGGGCCTGGATGGCCAAGGTGATCCCCTACCGCGGCTCCTGGCTGGAGTTCGAGTACGACGACAAGGATCTGCTCTACGTGCGCATCGATCGCAAGCGGAAGTTCCTGGGGACCGTGGTCCTGCGGGCGCTCGGGCTGAAGCGGGACGAGGAGATCCTCAGGCGCTTCTACAGCGCGGAGTCCCTGGTCGTCCAGAGCAAGAAGCTCCTCTGGAGGACGTCGCCGAGGCTGGTCGGCCGCCGGGTGCGCGCCGACGTGACCGACCGCAAGGGGAAGGAGGTGCTCGTCGGCCGCGGGAAGAGGATCACCGCGGCGGCGCTGGCGCAGCTGCAGAAGGCGGGGGTCGAGCAGGTGCCCGTGGATCCGGAGGAGCTCGAGGGGGCCTACGCGATCCACGACGTCGTGGACGTCGGGAGCGGCGAGGTGCTGCTCGAGGCCAACGAGAGAGTGACGGGGAAGTTCCTCGAGGAGGTCGTGGCCCGCGGCATCGGATCGTTCGAGATCTTCTTCCCGGACAGGTCGGACCTCGGGACCATCCTCTCCGAGACCCTGCGCAAGGATCCGGTCAAGAGCCCGGAGGAAGCCCTGGTGGAGATCTACCGGCGGCTGCGGCCGGGCGATCCGCCCACCCTCGAGGGGTCGCGTTCGCTGTTCTTCGGAATGTTCTTCGATCCCAACCGCTACGACCTGTCGCGCGTGGGGCGCCTGAAGATGAACACCAAGCTGGGGACCAGCCACCCGCTCGACCAGCGGGTGCTCACCCAGGACGACTTCGTCCTGGTGCTGAAGTACTTCATGTCGCTGCGGCGCAACCCGCCCGGGATCGACGACATCGATCACCTCGGGAACCGGCGCGTCCGGGCTGTCGGAGAGCTGCTGGAGAACCAGTTCCGAATCGGCCTGGTGCGGATGGAGCGGGCCATCAAGGAGAAGATGTCGGTCTACCAGGAGATGACGACCGCGATGCCGCATGACCTGATCAACGCCAAGCCGGTGATGGCGGCGATCCAGGAGTTCTTCGGCTCCTCGCAGCTGTCCCAGTTCATGGACCAGACCAACCCCCTCTCGGAGGTCACCCACAAGCGCCGCCTCTCGGCCCTCGGGCCGGGCGGGCTGAGCCGCGAGCGCGCCGGGTTCGAGGTCCGCGACGTGCACCCGACCCACTACGGTCGCATCTGTCCGATCGAGACGCCCGAGGGGCCGAACATCGGGCTGATCTCATCGCTGTCGTGCTACGCGCGGATCAACGAGTTCGGGTTCATCGAGTCCCCTTACCGCAGGGTCGAGAAGGGGCGGGTCATGGACTATTTCCGCATCACGGCCAAGGGCGATTCGAGCTTCGAGCTCGGCCAGGTGGTCGAGAGATCGGAGCTGGAGAAGGCGCTCAGGAGCCTGCGGCGCAACCGGCGCGCCCGGCCCCCGGACGTCGAGCCGCACCCCTTCTACCTGACGGCCTGGGAGGAGGACAACGCCGTCATCGCGCAGGCCAACGTGGAGATCGACTCGGCCGGGTGGCTCTCCCAGGACCGGGTGACGGCGCGCGTGGCCGGCGAGTTCCGTTTCGTGGAGCGCGACGAGGTCCAGTACATCGACGTGTCCCCGAAGCAGCTGGTGTCGGTGGCGGCGTCGCTGATCCCGTTCCTCGAGAACGACGACGCCAACCGCGCGCTCATGGGCTCGAACATGCAGCGCCAGGCCGTGCCGCTGATCCGCTCCGAGGCGCCTCTCGTCGGCACCGGCATGGAGAAGATCACCGCCCAGGACTCGGGCGCGGTGGTCCTGTGCCAGAGGGAGGGCACCGTCGACTACGTCGATTCCCAGAGGATCATCGTCCGCGTGTCGGGCGAGGGCCACGGGACCAGGCGGAAGGGCAGTCGGGGCGAGGACTTCGGCGCCGACATCTACAATCTCACCAAGTTCAAGCGATCCAACCAGAACACCTGCATCAACCAGAAGCCGGTGGTCCGCGCCGGGCAGAGGATCCTGAAGGGCGACGTGCTCGTCGACGGCCCGTGCACCGACGTGGGCGAGCTGGCGCTCGGGCGCAACGTGCTGGTGGCGTTCATGCCGTGGCGGGGCTACAACTTCGAGGACGCCATCCTGGTCTCCGAGCGGCTGGTCACCGACGACTACTTCACCTCCATCCACATCGAGGAGTTCGAGATCGAGGCGCGGGACACCAAGCTGGGGCCGGAGGAGATCACGCGGGACATCCCGAACGTCTCGGAGGACTTCCTCAAGGACCTGGACGAGTCGGGGATCGTCCGGATCGGGGCGAACGTGCGGCCCGGGGACATCCTGGTCGGCAAGGTGACCCCCAAGGGCGAGACCCAGCTCACGCCGGAGGAGAAGCTGCTGCGCGCCATATTCGGCGAGAAGTCGGGCGACGTCCGGGACGCCTCCCTCACGACCCCCCCGGGCATCGAGGGGACGGTGGTGGACGTCAAGATCTTCTGTCGCAAGGGCGTCGAGAAGGACGGGCGGGCGCTGCAGATCGAGAACGAGCAGATCACCCGCATGGAGAAGAACCTGTTCGACGAGATCCGGATCCTCAAGGAGGAGAACCGCAACCACATCACCGAGATCCTCGTGGGCAAGAAGCTGAAGGCCCCGCTGACCGAGAAACGGAGGAAGAGGGAGATCCTCGCGAAGGGGTCGGTTCTGACGCGCGAGGTGATGGCGAAGCTGTCGGTCGACGACCTCATGCGCCTGGAGGTGGACTCCCGGAAGGGTGAGGTCGACGAGATCCGCGACATCGAGGAGCGCACGGAGCGCAAGGTCCAGATCCTGCGGCGGCTGCACGAGGAGAAGATCGCGCAACTGCGGAAGGGCGACGAGCTGTCCCCCGGGGTCATCAAGCTGGTCAAGGTCTACGTGGCGATGAAGCGCAAGCTGAGCGTGGGCGACAAGATGGCCGGACGGCACGGCAACAAGGGGGTCATCGCCCGGATCCTGCCCAAGGAGGACATGCCGTACCTGCCCGACGGCACCCCGGTCGAGATCGTGCTCAATCCGCTGGGAGTGCCCTCGCGCATGAACGTCGGGCAGATCCTGGAGACCCACCTCGGCTGGGCGGCGCGGGCCCTGGGGCTGCACTTCGCGACGCCGGTCTTCGACGGTGCCACCGAGAAGGAGATCAAGGACTACCTCAAGAAGGCCGACCTGCCCGTCCACGGGAAGACGGCGCTGTTCGACGGCAAGACCGGGGAGGCCTTCGATCAGCAGGTCTGCGTGGGGTACATCTACATGATGAAGCTGTCGCACCTGGTCGATGACAAGATCCACGCGCGGTCGATCGGGCCCTACTCCCTGATCACCCAGCAGCCGCTGGGCGGCAAGGCCCAGTTCGGGGGGCAGAGGTTCGGAGAGATGGAGGTCTGGGCCCTGGAGGCGTACGGGGCCGCACACATCCTCCAGGAGCTCTTGACCGCCAAGTCGGACGACGTCTACGGGCGCACGAAGATCTACGAGGCGCTGGTCAAGGGCGAGACCACCGTCGATCCCGGGTTGCCGGAGTCCTTCAACGTCCTGGTGCGCGAGCTGCAGAGCCTGTGCCTGGACATCGAGCTGCGGGCCGCCGCTCCCGGCCCGGGCTCCGCCACGGGAGGTGCTCGATGAGACCCTACACCGAGGGGTTCCGGCCGATGAGCAAGAGCTCGCCCTTCTCGGACAGGGCGCGGACCATCAACGACTTCGAGTCGATCCGCATCTCCCTGGCGTCGCCGGAGAAGATCCGCTCCTGGTCCTACGGCGAGGTGACCAAGCCCGAGACGATCAACTACCGGACCTTCAAGCCGGAGCGGGACGGGCTGTTCTGCGCCAAGATCTTCGGCCCCGTCACGGACTGGGAGTGCCTGTGCGGGAAGTTCAAGAGGATGAAGCACCGCGGCGTGGTGTGCGACAAGTGCGGCGTCGAGGTCACCCAGAGCAAGGTGCGGCGCGAGCGGATGGGCCACATCGAGCTGGCCTCGCCGGTGAGCCACGTCTGGTTCTTCAAGGGTCTGCCCAGCCGGATCGGGCACCTCCTGGACATCTCGCTGCGCGACCTCGAGCGGATCCTGTACTTCGAGGCGTACGTGGTCATCGATCCGGCCGACGCCCCGATCGAGCGGCGGGAGCTGCTCACCGAGGAGCGCTACCGCTCCCTGCGGGAGGAGCACGGCGACCGCTTCGTCGCCAAGATGGGTGCGGAGGCGATCAAGGAGCTGCTGCGGCGCGTCCGGGTCGAGGAGCTGGCGCTCGAGCTGCGCGAGAAGATGAAGGCCGAGACCTCGGCGCAGAAGAGGCTCAAGTTCTCGAAGCGCCTCAAGGTCGTCGACGCCTTCCGCAGATCGGGCAACAAGCCGGAGTGGATGATCCTCGACGTCATCCCCGTCATCCCGCCGGAGCTGCGGCCGCTCGTGCCGCTGGACGGCGGTCGTTTCGCGACCTCCGATCTCAACGATCTCTACCGTCGCGTGATCAACCGCAACAACCGACTCAAGAAGCTCCTCGAGCTGCGGGCGCCGGAGGTGATCATCCGCAACGAGAAGCGGATGCTCCAGGAGGCGGTGGATGCGCTGTTCGACAACGGCCGCCGAGGGCGGATCCTGCGGGGGACCAATAACCGCCCGCTCAAGTCCCTGTCGGACACGCTCAAGGGGAAGCAGGGCCGTTTCCGCCAGAACCTGCTCGGGAAGCGCGTCGACTACTCGGGCCGCTCGGTGATCGTCGTCGGGCCGGATCTCAAGCTGCACCAGTGCGGGCTCCCGAAGAAGATGGCCCTCGAGCTGTTCAAGCCCTTCATCTACAACAAGCTGGAGCAGGAGGGTCTGGTCTCCACGATCAAGGCCGCGAAGGAGATGGTGGAGCTGCAGAAGCCGAAGGTCTGGGACTTCCTCGAGGAGGTCATCCAGGAGCACCCGGTCCTGCTCAACCGCGCGCCCACGCTGCACCGCTTGGGCATCCAGGCGTTCGAGCCCGTGCTCGTGGAAGGCAAAGCCATCAAGATCCACCCGCTGGTCTGCACGGCCTTCAACGCGGACTTCGACGGCGACCAGATGGCGGTCCACATCCCCCTGTCGCCCAAGTCGCAGATCGAGGCCCAGGTGCTGATGCTCAGCACCCAGAATCTCCTGTCACCCGCCAACGGGCAGCCGGTGGTGGTCCCCACTCAGGACATCGTCCTGGGGGTCTACTACCTGACCAAGGCGAAGGTCGGCGCGCGCGGCGAGGGCCGCATCTTCGGGACGTTCGAGGAGGCGCTGCTGGCCCTCGAGGTGGGCGAGGTGGACCTCCTGGCCCGGGTCCGGGTGCGTTACTCGGGCGAGCTCATCGACCTGACGACCGTCTACGACGACCAGGATCTGATGCACACCGATATCCAGGTCGTCGAGCGCCAGCTCATCGACACCACCGTCGGGCGGATCCTGTTCAACGACCATCTCCCGGAGGGCATGCCGTTCATCAACGGACTGCTGAAGAAGCGAGGGCTCGGCCAGCTGGTCCAGTTCTGCTACCTCCACTACGGCAACCAGAAGACGGTGGAGATGGTGGACGAGCTGAAGACGCTGGGCTTCTACTACGCCATGAAGGCGGGCGTGAGCATCGGCATCGACGACATGGTGATCCCTGCCCACAAGGACCGCCTCGTCGAGGACGCCCGGCTCGAGCAGATCGCCGTGGAGAAGGAGTACCAGGAGGGCGCCATCACGCCCGGCGAGCGCTACAACAAGGTCATCGCCATCTGGTCCGACGTCACCGAGAAGATCTCAGAGGAGATGTTCCGCGAGCTGCAGGAGATCGACAAGAGCGGCGGCGAGTTCAACCCGATCTACATGATGGCGGACTCGGGCGCGAGGGGCTCGAAGCAGCAGATGCGGCAGCTGGCGGGCATGCGAGGACTGATGGCCAAGCCGTCGGGGGAGATCATCGAGACGCCCATCACCTCGAACTTCCGCGAGGGGCTGAACGTGCTGCAGTACTTCATCTCCACCCACGGCGCCCGCAAGGGGCTGGCCGACACGGCCCTCAAGACCGCCGACTCCGGCTACCTCACCCGGCGCCTGGTGGACGTCGCCCAGGATGTGATCATCACGGAAGACGACTGCCAGACGCTGGAGGGGATCAACGTCACGGCCATCGTTGAGGGCGGGGAGGTCATCGAGCCGCTCCGCGACCGGCTCATCGGCCGGGTGGCGATGGAGGATCTCTACGATCCCCTCACCGGCGACCTGATCGTCAAGGGGAACGAGGAGATCAACGAGGAGCTGGCGAGCCTGATCCAGGCGGCGGGGCTCGAGAAGGTGCGGATCCGCTCGGTGCTCACCTGCGAGTCGCGCCGGGGCGTGTGCGTCAAGTGCTACGGCCGCAACCTGGCCACGGGCCGGATGGTCGAGCTGGGCGAGGCGGTGGGCGTGATCGCGGCCCAGTCCATCGGGGAGCCCGGCACGCAGCTGACCATGAGGACCTTCCACATCGGCGGGACGGCGGCGGGGGCGTCGGAGCAGTCGCGACAGGAGGCCAAGAACTCCGGGGTCATCAACTTCATCAACCTGTCGACGGTCCGCAGCAGGGGCGGCGACCTCGTGGTCACGAACCGCACCGGCTCGCTGGTGATCCAGGACACCAAGGGCCGCGAGAAGGAGCGTTACTCCATCGCCTACGGCGCCAGCCTCAAGGTCGCAGACGGCCAGCACGTCGAGCCCGGGACCCTCCTGGTCGAGTGGGACCCTTACACCCTGCCGATCCTCACCGAGGTGGGCGGCCAGGCCCACATGAAGGACGTCATCGAGGGCGAGACGATGAGGGAGGAGGTGGACGAGGTCACCGGGTTCGCCCACCCCGTGATCCTCGAATCCAGCGACGAGACGAAGCAGCCGAAGGTGGTGGTCAAGGACCCCAAGACCAACAGGGCGATGAGGGAGTACCTGCTCCCGGCCAAGGCTCACCTGATGGTGCAGGACAGGGCCTCGGTCTCGCCGGGGACCATCCTGGCCAAGATCCCGCGCGAGACGACCAAGACCAAGGACATCACCGGGGGACTGCCGCGCGTCGTCGAGCTGTTCGAGGCGCGCCGCCCGAAGGAGCCCGCGGTCATCTCCGAGATCGACGGCACCGTGCAGTACGGAGAGGTGGTCAAGGGGAAACGCCAGATCATCGTGGTGGACGAGGAGACCGGGGAGCAGCGCGACTACGAGGTCCCCAAGGGCGTGCATATCAATCTCCAGGAGGGCGAGCGGGTGCGGGCCGGCGAGCCGCTGATCGACGGGCCGCGCGACCCGCACGACATCCTGCGGGTGAAGGGAAAGGAGGATCTGCAGCAATACCTGGTGAACGAGATCCAGGAGGTCTACAGGCTGCAGGGCGTCAACATCAACGACAAGCACATCGAGGTCATCGTCCGGCAGATGATGCGCTGGGTGAAGGTCGAGGAGGTGGGGGACACCGAGTTCATCGTGGACGAGCAGGTCGACAAGTTCCGGTTCCAGGCGGAGAACGAGCGGGTCATCTCTGAGGGCGGCCAGCCGGCCACCGGGCGCCCGCTGCTGCTCGGCATCACCAAGGCGTCGCTGTCGACCGACTCGTTCATCTCGGCGGCTTCCTTCCAGGAGACCACCCGGGTGCTGACCGAGGCGGCGATCTCGGGCAAGATCGACTACCTGAGGGGTCTCAAGGAGAACGTCATCATGGGGCGGCTCATCCCCGCGGGGACCGGCATGGAGATCTACCGGCAGCTTCGGGTCGCGCCCGACGGCCCGCCGCCCGTGGAGGACGTCCTCCCGGAGGCGGTGGAGACGGCCGGCCTGGAGGAGGGGCTGGACCAGCGCACCGTGGAGGAGATCATCTCCGCCCGGCAGGACCAGGGCGCGGCCTGAGGCCCCGGCCCCTGCCCGTAACTTTTGCAGACAAAGGGCCTTGACAGCTCAGGGGGCCTTTGTTATTCTCCGCCGGTTCCAGTGCCAGCATGGGCTCCGCCGTGGGCGCTGCGATGCCGTCCGGCGCCGTGGGGTCCTGCAACTCGGCGCTGAACCGAACTCGACGGTCTGAGGACCGGCAGGGAGCGTGGATGCCGACGGTCAGTCAGCTCGTCCGGCTGGGGCGGGAGCGGCAGCGGGGCCGCACCAAGAGCCCGGCGCTCGACTCCTGTCCCCAGAAGCGGGGGGTCTGCGTGCGCGTCTTCACGTCGACGCCGAAAAAGCCGAACTCGGCGCTCCGTAAAGTGGCGCGTGTCCGGCTCACCAACGGGATCGAGGTGACGACCTACATCCCCGGCGTCGGCCACAACCTGCAGGAGCACTCCATCGTGCTGATCCGGGGCGGCCGCGTGAAGGACCTGCCGGGCGTGCGCTACCACGTCGTCCGCGGAACGCTCGACTCCATGGGCGTCGAGGGGCGCAAGCAGAGCCGCTCGAAATACGGAGCAAAAAGACAGAAGTCCTGAGCCGCGCGCTCGGGCTCGACGGGGCGGACGGTCGTCGGGTCGTGGCGTCCGGCCCGGATGTCGGCCGTGGCTCCCGACGGAGGCGAAGGGGAAAAACTCATGCCGAGAAGAGCGATGGTGGTCAGGCGCGAGACGCCTCCCGATCGGATCTACGGCTCGCCGCTGGCCACGAAGTTCGTCAACTGCCTGATGACCAAGGGGAAGAAGTCGGTCGCCGAGTGGATCTTCTACGGGGCCATGGACGTCATCCGGGACAAGACCAAGGACGATCCGATCAGGGTCCTGAAGAAGGCGGTGGACAACGTGAAGCCGCTGCTGGAGGTGAAGTCGCGCCGCGTCGGCGGCGCCACCTATCAGGTACCGGTGGAGGTGAACCCCGTGCGGCGCCAGTCGTTGGCCATTCGCTGGATCCTCGGCTACGCCGTGCAGCGCTCGTCCGAGAAGCAGATGCTCACCAAGCTGGCCAACGAGCTCCTGGACGCGGCCAATTATCGCGGCGGCGCCATCAAGAAGAAGGAGGACACCCACCGGATGGCCGAGGCCAACAAGGCCTTCGCGCACTACCGCTGGTGAACCGGAAGGAACGCTGATGCCACGCCCCGCCCCGCTGGAACGCTACCGCAACATCGGCATCGTCGCCCACATCGACGCGGGCAAGACGACGACGACCGAGCGGGTCCTCTTCTACACGGGGAAGATCTACAAGCTGGGCGAGGTGCACGACGGGACCGCCACGATGGACTGGATGGTGCAGGAGCAGGAGCGCGGGATCACGATCACCTCGGCCGCGACGACCTGCTTCTGGAGGGACCACCGGATCAACATCATCGACACCCCGGGCCACGTCGATTTCACGGCGGAGGTGGAGCGGTCGCTGCGGGTCCTCGACGGCGCGGTGGGCGTGTTCTGCTCGGTGGGCGGCGTCGAGCCCCAATCCGAAACCGTGTGGCGCCAGGCCGACAAGTACAGGGTCCCGCGCATCGCCTTCGTGAACAAGATGGATCGCCAGGGCGCCGACTTCGAGCGCTGCGTGCGCATGATGAAGACGCGTCTCAACGCGCGCCCGGTCCCCATCCAGCTGCCCTGGGGGCGCGAGGAGAGCTTCGTCGGCCTGATCGACGTGATCGAGATGAGGGCCTATCGGTTCAGAGACGACTCGCTCGGCGCGGAGTTCGAGGTGCTGCCGGTTCCGGAGGAGCTGATGGACGAGGTCCAGCACGCGCGCGAGCGGGTCATCGAGGCGGCCTGCGAGTCCTCCGACGAGCTGCTGCACAGGTACCTGGAGGGGAAGGAGCTGTCGGTCGCGGAGGTCCGGCAGGCCCTGCGCAGGGGGACGATCTCGCTCCACTTCACCCCGGTCCTGTGCGGCGCGGCGTTCAAGAACAAGGGCGTCCAGCAGCTCCTGGACGCGATCGTCGACTACCTCCCCTCCCCCTTCGACATCCCCCCGATCGACGGAACCCTCCCCGACGGCAAGACGGAGGTCCGCCGGACCTCGGACACCGAGCCGTTCTCGGCCCTGGTCTTCAAGATCATGACGGACCCGTTCGTGGGGCAGCTCGCCTTCATCCGCGTCTACTCGGGCAAGATGAGCTCCGGCCAGCACGTTCTCAACGCCAGCAAGGGCAACCGTGAGCGGATCGGGCGCATGGTGCAGATGCACGCCAACAAGCGCGAGGAGATCAAGGAGATCTGGGCCGGCGACATCGCCGGCGTCGTCGGCCTGCGCTCCGTGCAGACGGGGGACACGGTCTGCGACGAGAGATCGCCCATCCTCCTGGAGCCGATGGACTTCCCGGAGCCGGTGATCACGCTCGCGATCGAGCCGAAGACCAAGGCAGACCAGGAGAGGTTGGGCACCGCCTTGGGGAAGCTCGCCCAGGAGGATCCGACCTTCAAGATCCACACCGATCCCGACACCGCCCAGACGATCATCTCGGGAATGGGGGAGCTGCACCTGGAGGTCCTCACCGATCGCCTGGTGCGGGAGTTCGGCGTGGGGGTGAGCGTCGGCAAGCCTCAGGTGGCCTACAAGGAGACCATTCGGGCCGCCGCCAGAGCGGAGGGGCGCTACGTGAAGCAGACCGGCGGGCGCGGCCAGTACGGGCACGTCAAGATCGAGGTCTCCCCGCTGCCGTCCGGAAGCGGCTTCGAGTTCATGAACGAGATCGTGGGCGGCGCGATCCCGAAGGAGTACATCAAGCCGATCCGGGAGGGCATCGAGGAGGCGATGCAGGTGGGCCCGCTCGCCGGATACGAGGTGCGCGACCTCCGCGTCGTCCTCTACGACGGCTCGTTCCACGAGGTGGACTCCTCGGAGATGGCCTTCAAGATCGCCGCCTCGATCGGGTTCAAGGACGCGGTGAGCCGGGCGCGGCCGGTGCTCCTGGAGCCGGTGATGTCGGTGGAGGTCGTGGTCCCGGAGCAGTACATGGGCGACGTCATCGGCAACCTGAACGCCCGGCGCGGCAAGGTGGAGCGCATGGAGCCGCGGGCCGGGACGCAGGTGATCGGCAGCAAGGTCCCCCTGGCGGAGATGTTCGGTTACGCCACCGACCTGAGGTCGATGACCCAGGGACGGGCCAACTACTCCATGCATTTTTCACACTATGAGGAGGCCCCGCGGTCCATCGCGGAAGGCATCATCGCCCGGGTGCAGGGCCTGGCCAGATCGTGAGCGGGACCCGATCGGGCGCGTGAGGCACCGGGAGGAGCCAGATGGCCAAGCAGAAGTTCGAGAGGACGAAGCCGCACGTCAACAT
>JBHIBC010000067.1:0-15362 GCA_046758905.1 Acidobacteriota bacterium
GCCTCCTTCTGGTCGGCCGCAAGGAGGAGGTGGAGGCCGAGCTCGGGAAAGTCGGCGCCTCGGGCCTCCCGATCGAGGTGCTCAACGCCACCGAGGTCGTGGGGATGGAGGAGTCCCCGGTGACCGCGTTCCGGCGCAAGAAGGA
This sequence comes from Acidobacteriota bacterium, assembly GCA_046758905.1. GTDB lineage: Bacteria > Acidobacteriota > Polarisedimenticolia > Gp22-AA2 > Gp22-AA2 > JBHIBC01. The sequence goes on from JBHIBC010000067.1 coordinate 146, forward strand.
GTCCTCCATCCGCGTCGCCGCCACCTGCGTCCGGGACGGTCGGGCCAGCGGCGTCGTCAGCGCCGGGAACACCGGCGCGGCCATGGCCACCGTCAAGGTGGTGTGCGGCGTCCGCGAGGGCGTTGAGCGGCCGGCGTTGTGCGCGGTCGTGCCCAACCTGCGCGGCCTGTCGGTGTGGCTCGACGTCGGCGCCAACATCGACTGCAAGCCCGTGCACCTGGTCCAGTTCGCCGTGATGGGACACCTGTACGCGCGCGAGGTGCTCGGCGTGTCGAACCCGCGCGTCGGCCTCATGAGCGTCGGCGAGGAGGACTCGAAGGGCACGGAGGTCACCCGGGAGGCCTTCCGGATGCTCCGGGAGGCGCCGCTGAATTTCATCGGCAACGTGGAGGGCCGGGATATTTTCAACGGTCAGGCGGACGTCATCGTCTGCGACGGCTTCATCGGCAACGTCTCGCTCAAGGCGGTCGAGAGCGCGGCCGAGGCAATCCTCCACTTCATGAAGGAGGAGCTCGGACGGTCGTTTCTCGCCAGGCTGGGGTACGCTCTCGCGCGTCCGGCCCTGAGGAGCTTCCGCAGGAAGGTCGACTACGCGGAGTACGGCGGCGTGCCGCTCCTCGGCGTGCGGGGCGCCTCGGTCATCTGCCACGGAGGGTCATCCCCGCGCGCCATCAAGAACGCGGTGCGGGTGGCGGTGGATTTCGTGCACAACCGGGTCAATGACCGGATCCATGACGAGATCCTCAGGCTGACGCCTCCGCGCGAGACGCGCGACGGCCTCCCGGGATCGGCGGCCCTGAGGGTGGGGGAGTGAAAGTGACGCGCGGCGTGCGGCGCGCCGTGATCCGGGGCACGGGCGCCTCTCTGCCCGAGAGGCTGCTGACCAACGCCGATCTCGAGAAGATGGTGGACACGTCGGACGAGTGGATCACCGCGCGCACGGGGATCCGCGAGCGTCGCATCGCCGCGTCGGACGAGTACCTGTCGCAGTTCGCCACCCGGGCCGCCCGGGAGGCGCTTCGCGCGGCCGGCCTCGACGGCCGGGACGTCGAGCTGATCATCTGCGCGACGGTCACGCCCGACATGCCGTTCCCGGCGGCCGCCTGCATCGTGCAGGAGAACCTCGGCGCGAGCGGCGGGGCGGCGTTCGACCTGGCCGCCGGCTGCACCGGATTCATCTACGGCCTGGGGGTCGCCGATCGGTTCCTGGCCACGGGGGTGTACCGCAACGCCGTCCTGATCGGGGCCGAGCTCCTCTCCAAGTTCGTCGACTGGGAGGATCGATCGACCTGCGTCCTGTTCGGCGACGGTGCGGGGGCGGTGGTGTTGACGCCGGGGGAGGGGCCGGAGGGGGTTCTGGCGACCGCGATGCGCTCCGACGGCAGGATGGCGGACTTCATCTACCTGCCCGCGGGCGGCTCCCGCGAGCCCGCTTCAGAGCGGACGGTCGCCGGGCGTCGGCACTTCATCCGGATGCGGGGGAACGAGACCTTCAAAATGGCGGTCCGCTCGATCGAGGAGGCCTCCCGCGAGGTCCTCGAGCGGGCTGGTCTGGAGCCGTCGGACATCGGCCTGTTCATCCCGCACCAGGCGAACCGGCGCATCATCGATGCGGTCGGCGCCCGCCTCGGCCTCCGGCCGGAGCAGGTCTACGTCAACATCGAGCGCGTCGGAAACACCTCTTCGGCGTCCATCCCGATCGCGCTGGACGAGGCGGTCCGCAAGGGCCTGGTGCACCGAGGGGACAATCTGCTGTTCGCCGCCTTCGGGACCGGGCTGACCTGGGGCGCCGCCCTCTGCAGGTGGGGAGGATGAGCGAAGCCCCGCGCCGCGTGGCCCTCGTCTTCCCAGGGCAGGGGTCGCAGGCGGTCGGCATGGGGAGGGCCATCGCCGGGGCCTTCGTCGAGTCCCGGGCGGTGTTCGAGAGGGCGGATGCCGCCCTGGGCATGCCGCTGAGCCGCGTCTGCTTCGAGGGGCCCGAGGAGGCCCTGCGCCTCACCGCGACCACCCAGCCCGCGATCCTGGCGACCAGCATCGCCGTCCTGGAGGCCCTGCGGGCGCGGGCCGCCGGCTCCTGGACGACGGCGATCGCGTGCGCCGCCGGCCATTCTCTGGGGGAGTACTCGGCGCTGGTGGCCGCCGGCGCCCTCGGCCTCGAGGACGCAGTCCGCACGGTGCGGCGCCGCGGCGAGTACATGCAGGAGGCGGTGCCGGTCGGGGAGGGCGCGATGGCGGCCCTGCTCGGCGCCTCCCTGGAGACGGTCGAGGCTCTGTGCGCCGAGGCCGCCGCGGGGGAGGTGCTGTCGCCCGCGAATCTGAACGCGCCGGACCAGACGGTGGTCGCGGGACACGCGGGTGCCGTCGACCGGATGGCGGATCTGGCGAGGGCGAGGGGCGTGAGGAAGGTCGTGCGCCTGCCGGTGAGCGCGCCGTTCCACTGCGGCCTGATGCAGCGGGCCGCGGAGCGGCTGGCCGCCGACCTGCGGGACCTCCGCCTGCGCGACGCGTCGTTCCCGATCGTCACCAACGTGGAGGCGGCGCCGGTGACCGGCGCGGACGCGCTGCGCGACGCGCTGCTGCGTCAGGTCACCTCTCCGGTGCGCTGGACGGAGACCGTCCGGCGTCTGCGGGAGATGGGCGTGCGGGTGCTGATCGAGGTCGGGCCGGGACGGGTCCTGACGGGGCTGGCCAGGCGCACGGCGCCGGAGCTGAGCCTGGTGAGCGCGGAGGACCCCGAAGGGGTCGAGAGGGCGGCCCGGGCCCTCGCCGACGGAGGGGGCGGATCGCGATGACCGGGGAGCGGGAGCTCGGCGGCCGCGTGAGCCTGGTGACGGGCGCCTCGCGCGGCATCGGGCGCGCGGTGGCCCGCCTGCTGGCCGAGCGCGGGTCGGACGTGGTCCTGGCGGCGCGCGACGCGAAGGCCCTCGAGGAGACGGCGTCGAGCTGCCGGGCGCTCGGGGTCCGGGCGGCGGTCGTGCCGATGGACATCGCCGACGCGGAGGCGATCCGGTCGGGGGTGGCGCGGGCCCTCGAGTCGTTCGGCCGGATCGATCACCTGGTCAATAACGCCGGTGTCACGGGCGACGCGCTCCTGCTGCGGATGAAGCGCCAGGAATGGGACCGGGTCCTGCGGGTGAACCTCACCGGAGCCTTCGAGCTCACCCGCGCCGTGCTCCCCGCGATGCTCCGGGCGCGATACGGGCGCATCGTCAACATCAGCTCCGTGGTGGCGCTCACGGGGAACCCGGGCCAGTCCAACTACTGCGCCGCCAAGGCGGGCCTGATCGGGCTGACCCGGAGCCTCGCGCGGGAGGTCGCGTCGCGCCAGATCACGGTGAACGCGGTGGCCCCGGGGCTCATCGAGACGGAGATGACCCGGGGGATCGCCCCCCCGGCGCGGGAGAAGATGTCGGAGAGGATCCCCCTGGGGCGGCTCGGGGCGCCCGAGGACGTGGCTTACGGCGTGGCCTTCCTCCTCGGTCCGGGCGCCGCCTACATCACGGGAGAGATCCTGAACATCAGCGGCGGTCTTTACATGTAGGCCGGCGCGGACAATAATCACCCGGCGCGGGACGCGGCGCAGCGGCGGGGGCTCGCGGCCCGACCGCCGCGACGGCGAGCCGCACGTGGAGGGAACAAGATGGCGCAGAGCATCGAGGACAGGGTCAAGGGGATCATCGTCGAGCAGCTCGGGGTGGATCCGGAGGAGGTCACCCAGGAGGCCTCGTTCGTGAACGACCTCGGCGCCGATTCCCTCGACACGGTCGAGCTCGTCATGGCTCTCGAGGAGGCGTTCAAGATCGAGATCAGCGACGAGGAGGCCGAGAAGATCCACACCGTCGGCGACGCCGTGCGTTACATCCAGACCCACGCCTGAGGAACGCGCCGCCTGCTCGCGGGGAGCGCGATGACACGACGGATCGTCATCACCGGCGTGGGGATGGTCTCCCCCCTGGGGATCGGCAACGAGGAGAACTGGAAGGCCCTGATCGCGGGGCGGAGCGGCATCGGCCCGATCAGCCGGTTCGACGCCCGCGGGTACGCCTGCAGGATCGCCGGGGAGCTCAAGGGGTTCCGGCCGGAGGATTGGGTGCCGAGGAAGGAGGTCAAGAAGATGGACCTCTTCATCCTTTACGCCATCGCCGCCTCGGAGATCGCCGTGCGCGACGCCGACTTCCGCGTCTCCCCCTCGGAGGCCGATCGGGTGGGGGTGTTCATCGGCTCCGGGATCGGCGGGCTCCCCTCGATCGAGCGCCAGCACTCGACCCTCCTGAGGGAGGGCCCGCGACGCGTATCCCCTTTCTTCATCGTCGGGCTGATCGTGAACATGTGCTCGGGCCAGGTGTCGATCCGCCTCGGGGCCAAGGGGCCCAATCAGGCGGCCTGCACGGCCTGCGCCACCGGGACGCACGCCATCGGTGACGCCTACGAGATCATCAAGAGGGGGGACGCCGACGTGATGATCGCCGGAGGATCGGAGGGCGTCATCACGCCGCTGTGCGTGGGCGGCTTCAGCGCCATGAAGGCCCTGTCGACGCGTAACGACGACCCGCAGGCGGCCTCGCGACCGTTCGACCGCGATCGGGACGGCTTCGTCATCGGCGAGGGCGCCGGGATCGTCATCCTGGAGGAGCTCGGGCACGCCGTGAGGCGGGGGGCCGCCGTCTACGCCGAGGTGGCGGGCTACGGGCTGTCGGGCGACGCCTATCACGTCTCGGCTCCCTCCGACGACGGGGACGGGCCGATCCGCGTCATGAGGGCGGCCATCCGCGGCGCGGCGATCGACCCGTCCGCCATCGACTACATCAACGCCCACGGCACCTCGACCCCGCAGGGGGACGTCGTCGAGGCCAGGGCGATCCGGGCGGTCTTCGGGGAGCGCGCTCCCTCCGTGGCGGTGAGCAGCACCAAGTCGATGACCGGGCACCTGCTGGGCGGCGCAGGGGGGCTGGAGACGGCGATCACGGCCATGGCGGTGCGCGAGGGCTGCGTCCCTCCCACCATCAACTACACCACCCCGGACCCCGCGTGCGATATCGACTGCGTGCCGAACGAGGCGCGCAGGATGAAGGTGGAGTACGCCCTCAACAACTCGTTCGGCTTCGGCGGGACCAACGCGGCGCTGGTGCTCAAGAGATACGAGGGGTGACGTGCTCGGCCCCCTCCGCTAGCCCTCACACCTCACTGAAGATGGAATCCCGCAGGCAGTTCAGCTTCTCCTCGTACGACTCCGGGTAGACGAACCAGGTGGCGGCCGCCACGCTGCTGATCAGCGCGTTGCCGTCCTGCGGCGTGAAGCAGAAACCGACGACCTCGTGACCCTCGTGGACCGTCAGCGTGGGCGCGACCAGCACCGCCTGATTCAGGATCCGCCCGTAGTGGCCGTAGTCGCGGCCGAACGAGAACACGGTGTTGGCCGACTGCTTGTAGGTGAGGGCGATGCGGTCGTCCCGCTGCAGCCTCTCGAGAATCGCCTCGACCGACGTCGGCCGCTTCACGCGGATGTTGAAGTGGACCGCGTGCATGTACTGGCTGTTGACCTTGAGGGCCGAGGAGAACAGGTTGAGGTCGTAGCCGAGCGCCCTGAACAGGTGCCACGCGTCGCGCGCGTGGTGGGTGCCGAATCGCTCGTCCTTGTGCCGGTTGACCTGCGGCGAGGGCACGAAGGAGGAGTCCTGGCTGATGTCGTTGGCGCGCCGGATGCAGAGGAACCGGCCTTCGACGAGGTTGGAGGCGCCCCCGTCCTTCAGCGCGATCAGGTCGATGAGCACCGCCAGGTTGTGGGTGTTGCAGGAGACCACCTGGACGTACTTGTCGGTGCCCCGCTGCAGCGTCGCCTCGGAGATGCCGCGGGCGTACATCTTGCCGAAGCCGAACTCCGACCCCTGGGCGATGAAGCCGAGCGTGTTGTGGGCGTACTTCTGGTACAGCTCCTTCTTGTTCCGAAGCCCGATGTCGGACGGCGTGCAATCGATGACCACCGTCGCCTGCTCCAGCGCCTCGTGGTGCCCGTACGACGGCTCGATCCCCAGGTCGCGGAAACCGCGCCGCGCCTCCTCGTCGCACACCAGGCGGGCGCCCCGCTTGATCAGGTTGATCACCTTGGACCGGTCCGTCATCAGCGGGGTCCGCTTGTGGAACGTCACCTCGTCGAACCCGAGCCGGTCCTTCTTGTCCGCGAACAGGCCGATCAGCGGCTCGCCGATGGTGCCGGTGCCGATGATGTGAATCACCTTCTTGTTGGATGGCATGATGCGGCTCCTGCGTGGGGTGTGCGCGCTCGACGCTCGCACGGACAAGATAACATCGCGGGCCGCCGGCGGTCAACAGCCGCAGCCGGCGGTTCCTTGACACCCGGCGCGCCTCTCCCCTAGAATGCGGCCGGAATACGGCCATCCCGGAACGCTCGCGGGCGCGCCGCCGACGGCGCGCGGAGAACGAGGGTGACTCAACGCGATGCGCCCCGGCCCACCATCCCGGTGGGCGATCTCCTGACCGGCCTGCCGTCCGACTTCGCGATGCGCGTCCTCGCCGGCGGCTCGGGCCTGGACAGGAGCATCTCGTCCTCCCTCGTCCAGCAGGCCGGTCTCGCCCTCGCTGAGCGTGCCGACCTCCTGAGGCCCGGAACCGTGCAGGTGCTCGGTCGGCGCGAGGTGGCGTACCTGTCGCACCTCGGTGAGCGGGAGCGCCGCGCCCTGCTGGCCCAGATCGGGCGGATCCCGATCGCCTGTCTCGTCGTGACCCACGACGCCACCCCCCACCCCGATCTCGTCCACACCGCGCAGGCGCGGGAGCTGCCCCTGCTGGGCACTGCGGCCCCGACCGCTCGGGTGGTGGACGCGCTGAGCCGTCTGCTCGAGGAGCGCCTCGCCCCGGAGATCACCCTGCACGGGACGTTCATCGACATCTACGGCGTCGGGGTGCTGATCCTCGGGGAGAGCGGCATGGGGAAGAGCGAGTCGGCCCTCGAGCTGATCCTGCGGGGACACAGGATGGTGTCTGACGACACCGTCACGGTGAGGCGGATCGGGTCCGTGCTGAACGGGACCGGGTCCGAGGTCAGCCGCTATCACATGGAGCTGCGCGGGATCGGCATCATCAACATCAAGGATCTGTACGGCGTCGCCGCCGTGCGCGAGCGCAAGGACATCGAGCTGGTGATCCGGCTCGTCCCGTGGAGCGAGGATCAGGTGTACGATCGACTCGGCCTGGACGAGAAGACCTACACGATCCTGGGGCTGGAGCGGCCGTTCATCGAGATGCCGGTCGGGCCGGGACGAAACCTCTCCGTCATGCTCGAGGTCGCCGCGCGGCACCACCTGCTCAAGCGCAAGGGGTACCACCCGGCCCGGGAGCTGGCCGACCGGATTCACGAGGCCATGGCGAGGAAGCGGTGAGCACGACGGACCGGGGGACGGACGAGGGCGACCTGGAGATCGTCATGATCACAGGGATGTCCGGCTCGGGCAAGACGCTCGCGATCCGGGCCTTCGAGGACATGGGCTTCTACTGCGTCGACAACCTCCCGGTCGCCCTCATCCCCGTGTTCGCCGATCTCTGCTCGGGCTCGCGCCGCGACATCAGGCGCGCGGCGCTCGTGGTGGACGTCCGGGAGGGCTCCTTCCTCGGCGAGTTCCCGCGCATCTACGACGGGCTCAGGGGCGGCGACGCGCGGCAGGTCCGGCTGCTGTTCCTCGAGTCGAGCGACGAGGCCCTGATCCGCAGGTTCTCCGAGACCCGCCGCCCGCACCCCCTGGCGGGGGGCGACTCGCTGGAGGCGGGCATCCGGCGGGAGCGCGAGGCGCTGCGCCCGCTCAGGGAGCTCGCCGACCTGATCATCGACAGCAGCGGGTTCAACGTTCACCAGATGCGGCGCACCATCCAGGAGCACTTCGCGCCGCGCTGCGGCGCCCGGCCCCTGGGGATCGGCGTGGTCTCGTTCGGTTACAAGCACGGCCTTCCGGGTCAGGCCGACCTGATCTTCGACACCCGGTTCCTGCCGAACCCCTTCTTCGTGGACGGGCTCCGGGCGAAGACGGGTCTGGATCCGGAGGTGACCGCGTACCTGGAGGCGATCGAGGAGTACCGCGACGTGCGAGCGCGGATCGTCGATCTCCTCGTCTATCTCGTGCCGCGCTACATCCGGGAGGGCAAGAGCTATCTCACCGTGGCCGTCGGGTGCACGGGGGGGCGTCACCGGTCGGTGGCGATGGCCGAGGCGATCCGCGCCGGTCTGGGCGAGCGCGGCTACTCGGTGCGCTGCGCGCATCGCGACCTGGAGAAGGAATGACGCGCTCGGGAGGACCGGATGCGGCGGGGAGCCCGCGCTTCGGGCTGCTGGTCATGACCCACGGCGGGCTCGCCTTCGAGCTCGTCAGGGCGCTGGAGGCCATCGTCGGGCCGGTGGAGCGGGTCAGGGGCCTGTCGATCGGCTGGGACGTGGACCTGCAGCAGGCCCGCAAGACGATCCGGCGGGCGATCGAGGAGGTGGACCCCGGGGGAGGGGTCCTCATCCTCACGGACATGTTCGGGGGCACGGCCACGAACCTCACGCTGTCGTTCCTGCGGGACGGCATCGAGGTCGTCACCGGAGTCAATCTGCCGATGATGATCAAGTTCGCCAACATCCGCACCACCGCGCCCCTCAAGGAGGCCGCGGCCATGATCCGGGACCAGGGGCAGCGCTCGATCGCGCTGGCGAACGAGTACCTGGAGCCGACGCGCGAGTCGTGAGGAGGTCGCGGTGATCCGCCGGGAGGTCGAGATCGTCAACGCCCTGGGCCTGCACGCGCGCGCTGCCGCGCGCTTCGTGCAGCTGGCCAGCGAGTTCCGGAGCCGTATCCTGGTGTCCCGGGACGGCCGGACCGCCAACGGCAAGTCGATCCTGGGCCTGCTGACGCTCATCGGCGGCCAGGGGACGCGCCTGACGATCAGCGCCGACGGGTCGGACGAGCGGGAGGCCCTGGAGGCGCTGGTGGACCTGGTCGCGGCCCGCTTCGGGGAGGCCCGATGAGCCCGGACACGGCCGGAGGGCCCCGCGGCGAGGAGCTGCGCGGCCTCGGGGTCTCCCCGGGCATCGCCATCGGCCGGGCACTGGTGCTCCAGGGCCCGCGCGCCGCGGTGTTCCACAGCAGGCGGGAGGGCCCCGAGGTCGAGGCCGAGGTTGTCCGCTTCTGGCGGGCGGTACGCGGGGCCTGGCGCCAGCTCCGCGGGCTGCGTGACCGCGTCCGGCGCGAGGCGGGAGATCCCTTCGCGCGCGTCTTCGAGGTGCAGATACTGATCCTGCGCGACCGCAACCTCCTGCAGGAGACCGCGGCCCTGATCCGCGAGGAGCGGGTCAACGCCGAGTGGGCCTTTCGCACCGTCGTGCGCCGCTACACGCAGGTCTTCGCGCGGCTCGGGGACCCGGACCTGAGGGAGCGGGGCACCGACATCGAGGACGTGGAGGCGCGCGTCCAGGCCATCCTCGGCGGCCGGCGCCGTGGGCGGGACCTGTCGCACCTCACCTCCGAGGTGATCGTCGTGGGGCCGACGCTGTCGCCGTCCGACGTCGCCAGCCTCGACCGGGATCACGTCATCGGCCTCGCCATGGACGGAGGCGGGCCGACGTCGCACACCGCGATCATCGCCAACGCCCTCGGGATCCCCGCGGTCACGGGCCTGCGGGACGCCAGCCGGCGCGTGAGCACGGGCGAGCGGCTGGTCCTCGACGGCGCGAGCGGCCTGCTCGTCAGGGACCCGAGCGCCCGCGAGCTGGAGCAGTGGGCGGACCGGCGGGCGTCGCGGCGGCAGCGGGAGGTGGAGCTCGCCGCGCTGCGCGATCTGCCGGCGGCGATGACGGACGGCGCGCGGGTGGGGTTGATGGCCAACATCGAGCTGCGCGACGAGATGGAGGCGGCGCGGCGTTACGGCGCCGAGGGCGTGGGCCTGTATCGCTCCGAGTTCCTCCACATGGGAGCGGACGATCGCGAGCCTATGGAGGAGGACTACTTCCGGGTCTACCGCGAGGTCGCGGAGCGCGCCCTGCCGCACGAGGTCGTCGTCCGCACCCTCGACCTGGGGGGCGAGAAGCTGTCCGCGGGCGAGGAGGCGCGCGCCGAGCCGAACCCGGTGCTCGGCCTGCGCGCCATCCGCCTGTGCCTCAGGCGGCCCGACCTGTTCCGCAGGCAGCTCCGGGCCATCCTGCGCGCCGCGGCGCACGGCAAGGTGAGGCTGCTGGTCCCGATGGTCAGCGGCCTCGAGGAGATCCGCCAGACGCGCGCCATCCTCGAGTCGGTCCGCGATGAGCTGTCGGAGCAGCGAGTGCCGCACGATCCGGACGTCCCGGTCGGGGTGCTGGTGGAGACGCCGGCGGCGGCCCTGATCGTCGAGCGGTTGTGCCGGGAGGTCGATTTCTTCGCCATCGGGACCAACGACCTGATCCAGTACACCCTGGCCATCGACCGCGGGAACGAGGCGGTGTCGTACCTCTATCAGCCGTTCCACCCGGCCATCCTCGGCCTGCTGCGCGACGTCGCCGAGATCGCCGGGCGGTACGGCGTGAGGGTCTCGGTGTGCGGGGAGATGGCGGCCGACCCGATGGCGGCCGTGGTGCTCGCCGGCCTGGGGATCGCCGAGCTGAGCATGAAGCCCGCGGCGATCCCGGGGGTCAAGGAGGTGATCCGCAGCATGAGCCTGCGCGACGCGCGGAGCATCGCGCAGGACGCGCTGCGCTGTGACACGGCGGGCGAGGCCGAGGAGATGGTGCGCCGGCGGGTGCTCTCCTTCATGCCGGCGGAGTACGCCTGCCCCCTCTAAGGAGGCCGGTCCGATGATCCGCAGGGTCCCGAAGCCGTGGGGCGAGGAGATCATCTTCGCGCACACGGACCGTTACGCGGGGAAGGTCCTGAAGATCCGGAGAGGCGAGTCGTTGAGCCTGCAGTATCACGAGCGCAAGGACGAGACGCTGTACGTGCACGACGGCTCGCTCAAGCTGGTCCGCGAGGAGGGCGGCCGGGAGAGGGATGAGGTGCTCGGCCCGGGGCAGGCCCGGCGTTTCCCTCCCGGCGCCCGGCACCGGATGGAGGCGCTCACCGACTGCACGCTCTTCGAGGTCAGCACGCCGGAGCTCGACGACGTGGTGCGGCTGAAGGATCGGTACGGGCGCGTCCGGGCGGATTCCTCCTGAGTCCGCCTTGACATCGACCCCGTCGTCTCATACGATGCTTGAGCTTCCGGCCGGCGCGCGCCGCCGGTGTCTCCCGATGGCGAAGACCAAAGCCGATCTGGCGGACGCGATCTATCGAGTGCACGGGGGGCTCTCCCGCCACGAGTCCCGCAGGATCGTGGACCTGATCCTGGGGCGGATCCGCACGGCCCTCGTGGTGGGCGACTCGGTCCTGATCAGCGGTTTCGGGACGTTCCGGGTCCGCGACCGCCGGCCCCGCACGGGCCGCAACCCGCGGACGGGGCACCGGGTGCCGATCGCGGCCGCGCGGCGGCCGGTGTTCCACCCATCCCGCCTGATGGTGCGGGGAATGAACGCGCCGGGCAAGGAGGATCCGACCGATGCCCGATGAGATCCCGCGCAAGTTGTTCTACAAGATCGGCGAAGTATGCCAGTTCACCGACACCCAGCCGTACGTCCTGCGGTTCTGGGAGTCGGAGTTCCCGCAGCTCGCCCCCACCAAGAGCCGCACCGGCCAGCGGCTGTACCGTCGCAAGGACATCGATCTGGTGCTGGAGATCAAGAACCTCCTGTACCGGGAGGGATTCACCATCGCCGGGGCGCGCAAGAAGCTCGGCATGGGCGTCCCCGAGGGACAGCGCGAGATCGAGGAGCTGTTCGAGCCCGGCGGCGGGTCCCGTCGCAGGTCCCGGGCGATGACCTTGAGGAGCGTGTCGGCCGAGCTGCAGGAGATCCTGCGGATCATGGACGGGACCGATCGACGGCTGCGGGCGCGGGGCGGCGGCGGTGAGTAGCAGGCCGTTCCCGTGGACCGTGGCCGGCCTCGTCCTGATCCTGGGATCGGCCGGCTCCCTCCGGGGCGCTCCGGCCTCCTTCGACGGGGCCGCATCCGACCCGCGCGCCGTCGCCGTGGCGGACCGGGTCCTCGAGGCTCTCGGCGGCCGACGCGCCTGGGAGGAGACCCGTTTCGTGCGTTTCGCCTTCGTGGTGCGAAGGGGCGGGACGGAGCGCGGGCGGCGGCTCCACCTATGGGATCGCTGGGAGGGCCGGCTGCGCTACGAGCGGGAGGACGCGGAGGGGCGGCCGCTCGTGGTGCTCCTCGATCTGAAGTCGCGTCGCGGCGAGGCGTTCCGATCCGGGGATCGGCTCGGGGAGGACGAGGCCGGGCCGCTCCTGAAGGAAGCTTACGAAGCCTGGATCAACGACACCTACTGGCTCTTGATGCCGTACAAGATGAAGGACCCCGGCGTGCGCCTGGCCTACGCCGGGGAGACCGCGGTGGAAGGGACGACCTACGACCGCGTGGGGCTCTCCTTCGGCGAGGGCATCGGGCTGACGCCGGGCGATCGTTACTGGGCCTACGTCAGCCGGCGAACGGGCCTGGTGGACCGCTGGGAGTACATCCTGGAGGGCGACCCGCCGGACCGTCCCCCGACCGCGTGGGCGTGGCGGGGGTGGACGCGGCGCGGCCGCATCCTGCTGTCCCCCGAGAAGGTGCTGCTCGGCGGGAGGGACGAAGTCCGCATCCTCCACCCGGTCCTGGAGGTGTACGACACGCTCCCCGACGAGTACTTCAGCCGTCCCGACCCGCTGCCGCCGACGCTCGGCCCCTGAGGCGCCCCCGGCAGCTCAGATCACCTCGAGCAGACGCCCCACCTCCTCGAAGGCGCCGAGGGCCTCGTCGAGGTCCTCGCGGGTATGGGTGGCCATGACGATGGTGCGGACGCGCGATTTCTCCTCCGCCACCATCGGGAAGAAGATCCCCTGGGCGAACACCCCGCGGGCGAACAGCTCGTCCGAGAAGCGGGCCGCCTTGGCGCCCGACCCGATGATGACCGGGGTGATCGGCGTGGTCGAGGCGCCGGTGTCGAATCCCAGCTTCTTCAGTCCGTCCTTGAAGAACCGGGTGTTCTCGTGCAGCCTCTCGACCAGCCGCGGCTCCGACTCCATCACCTCCACCGCGGCGGCGCAGGCCGCGATGACGGCGGGGGGGTGCGAGGAGGAGAACAGGAACGGCCGCGCCTTGTGCACGTAGAACTCCATCAGCGCCCGCGAGCAGCAGACGTAGCCCCCCATCACCCCGAACGCCTTGGACATCGTCCCGATCTGGATGTCCCACCGGTCCTTGAGCCCGAAGTGGTCCACAGTCCCGCGGCCGTTGCGGCCGAGGACGCCGGTGGCGTGCGCGTCGTCCACCATGGGGATGGCGTCGAACTCCTCGCACAGGCCGGCGATCGTCCGGAGGTCCGACACGTCCCCGTCCATCGAGAACACCCCGTCGGCGACCACCAGGATCTTGCCGGTCTTGCGCGACCGGGCCGATCGCAGGATCTCGCGCAGGTGATCGTAGTCCAGGTGCCGGTAGATGGCCCGGTCCGCCTTGCAGAGGCGGCAGCCGTCGATGATGCTGGCGTGGTTGAGCTCGTCGGAGACGATCAGGTCTCCCGGCTGCATGATCGTCGAGACCACCCCGACGTTGGCGGTGTACCCCGACTGGAAGACGAGCGCCGCCTCGGTGCCCTTGAAGCGCGCCAGCCGGCGCTCCAGTTCGACGTGCGGCGACATCGTGCCGGCGATGGTGCGGACCGCCCCGGGCCCGGCGCCGTACTCCCGGAGGGCCTGCTGCGCCGCCGCGACGACCCTGGGGTGGGTCGTGAGGCCGAGGTAGTTGTTCGAGGAGAGCTGGATGATGTCGCGCCCGTCGATCCGGACGCGAGCGCCGGCGGCGCTCTGCAGGACGCGCGGCATGCGGAAGATCCCCCTGGTCTTCAGGGAATCGATCTCCTCGCTCAGGTAGTTCTTCAGCCTCTGGTTCATGTTCGGCTCCGCTGGTTTGGGCGCCGGATCAGGCGTCCGCGACGCGCAGGATCACCTTCCCGCTCTCGCGGCCGATCATCCTCCCGAACGCCTCCTGAAAGCTCTCGAGTGGATAGGTATGGGTGATGAGGGAGCGGATCTTGTGCCGCACGTCGGCGCGCGAGGTCAGCTCCCGGGTCTTCTCCCACGTCCGGTACAGTCGCCGTCCGACGATCCCCTTGAGGGTGATGCCGCCGAAGATGACGTCCTCGGCATAGCGCTCGAGGGTCACGGCGCTCGCCTTGGGCAGCCCGAACAGCACCACGGCGCCGCCGCGCCGGACGGCGCGCAGCGCCGCGTCCAGGGCGTCGGGGTGGCCGCTCATCTCCATCGCCACATCCACCTCCAGCGGCGCCGCCGCGTCCCGCACCAGCCCGGTGATCCGTTCCCGCTCCCGGCCCCGCGCCGCCGCGTCGCCCCAGGAGGTCGGCTCGGTGCACAGCGCGACGTGCGCCCCGGCGCCGGAGGCCAGCCTCAGCCGGTAGGGGCTGGCGTCGACCGCGATGATCCGCGCCGCGCCCTCCGCGGCGGCCACGACGATAGAGAACAGGCCGATCGGCCCCACCCCGAAGACGACGACGCACCGCCCGCGCACATCGAACGCCGTCGCCGCGTGGACCGCGTTGCCGAAGGGCTCCTCGACGCACGCGACGTCCACCGGCACGACGGCGGGGTCGTTGACCCAGGCGCAGGCGGCCGGGATCGCGATGTACTCCGCGAACCCTCCGTCGCGGTGCACGCCGATGATCGTCTCGCGGACGCAGACGTGATGCTCGCCGCGGCGGCATTGATAGCACCGGCCGCAGGCGATGTGGCTCTCGGCCGAGACCAGGTCGCCGACACGGATCGCCTCCGAGGCGCCGGCGCCGACGCCCCGCACCTGGCCCCCCACCTCCACGACCTCGCCGCAGAACTCATGGCCGACGGTCAGCGGCCGAGCGAGGCCGTCGGTGGCGGACAGGATCTTGCGGGCGATGGACGGATCCCAGGCGTAGATGTGCGCGTCGGTGCCGCACAACGAGGCGGCGCGCACCCGGATCAGGACCTCCTCCGGCCCGCACGCCGGGAGCGGTGCGTCCATCAGTTGAAGGGCGTCCGGCCTGGGCGCCACCTTGCGAATCGCCTTCATCGGACGCACCTCGCACCGAGCGCGGGGATCCGGAATGTGAAGCGCGGAATGGTGCCTGCAGGAAC
>JBHIBC010000068.1:0-15259 GCA_046758905.1 Acidobacteriota bacterium
GGTCCTCGACCGGCCGCGGGCCGTTGCCGGTGCCGTTCTTGCCGTGGCACTGGGCGCAGGCGTCGATGAAGATCTCCTTCGACTCGGGGTCGTTGGGCTGCACCCCGGCCGTGAAGCCGCGCTCCCAGGCGATGAGTTTGCGGATCTGCGCGTCCTCGAGCACCTCGCCGATCCGAACGCGATCCTGGCCGAGGTGAAGCGGCGCCTCCGGCCGGGAGGGCTGCTGGTCGTGGCGGTGCCGAACCTGGACAACCTGCCGCTGCGGGCGGCCTACTGGGTGGCGCGGCTGAGGTCCCTGCCCCTGTACGAGCCCGGCTCGCGCGAGCCGCACCTGAGCCATTTCGCGCCCGGCACGCTCCGGCTCGCCCTGGTGCGACACGGCCTCGTGGACATCGAGATCCGCCCCGACCCCTGCGCGCTCACCCCGGCCAAGAGGGCGATCGACGCCGCCGCGGGCTGGCTGTCTCGCCTCACCGGTCGGCTGCTCACCGACGCGATCGTCGCGTTCGCCAGGAGGCCGCGGTGATCACCCGCGCGGAACGGATCCGCATCGATCCGCGTCTCCCGGAGGATCGGATGACGGGGGACCGTGCGCGGCGGGCCCTGCGGACGGTCTACCTGGGCGCGCGCGCGCTGGCCCTGTGTGGTCTGCGCCTGACGCCGGGCTCCCGCGCCCGCGTCCCCGAGCCCGCTCGCGTCCGCAGCCTCCTGGTCGTGCGCACCGACAGGCTGGGCGACATGGTGCTGACGACCCCGGCCCTGGCCGATCTGCGGCGCCACTTCCGCGGCGCCGAGATCACCGTGCTGGCGCCTCCCGGGCCTGTCGCCGCGCTCGAGGGCCATCCGGCCGTCGACCGGCTGGCCGCGCTGACGCGCTCGGGCCTGCCGCTCGAGATGGTGGGCCGGTTCGATCTGGCCGTCGATTTCACCCCGGATCACTCGCTGCGGGGCGCGATGCTGGTGGGCCGATCGGGGGCCCCCTACCGGTCCGGCTTCCGCGGCTGGGGCCGGCAGGGGTTCTTCAACCTCCCCTCGCCGCGCCCGTCCCCCGGACGCCATATCGTCGAGATCAACCGCGACCTGGTGCGATCGCTCGGCGCGCAGGCCGACGAGGGCTCCCGTCCATCCCTCTACCTCGCTCCCGAGGAGCGCGGCGCGGCCCAGGGGCGTCTGGCGGCCCTCGGGGCCGGATCGCCGCGCGTCGCGGTCCACCCCGGGGGGCGGTACCCGTCCCAGCGCTGGGCGCCGGAGTCCTTCGCCGAGCTTGTCACCCTTCTCACCCAGAGGGCCGGCGCGGCGTGCGTCGTCCTGGCCGGGCCCGGAGAGGGCCCGCTGGTGGATCGGATCTGCGCCGCCACGCCGGACGCGCTGGCGGCGGGCCCGCTCACGGTGCGCGGCATGATGGCGCTCATCGCCTCCTGCGAGCTGTTCGTCGGCAACAACTCGGGCCCCCTCCACCTGGCGGGGGCCCTCGGCGTCGCGACGGTGTCGATCATGGGACCGACCGATCCGGCCCGCTTCCGCCCGGTCGGACCGTCCGACCGCGTGATCCGGCGGGCGCTGCCCTGTTCGCCCTGCGGCCGGGGGGACTGCTGGCATCACACCTGTCTCAGATCGATCGAGCCCGACGAGGTGCTGAGGGAGGTGGAGGAGGCGCTGCGGGCCCTGCCGGCCCGGGAGGCGGCGCGATGAGAAGCGCGCCGGGCAGGGCCCTCGGGCTCGACCGGCGGCGCGCCGGCGCGCCGGGCCGGCCGCAGGTCCCCCTCGAGGGTCGCGCGCTCTCGATCCTGCACCTGGTCACCCGGCTGGAGCGCGGAGGGTCCTCCGACTGCACCCTGTGGCAGGCGCTGGGCGCGGCCCGGCGGCGGCATCGGGTGACGGTGGTCAGCGGCCCCGCGCCCGAGCCGAGCCCTCTGGTGGAGCGGGCGCGGCGGGAGGGGCTGGTGCGCTTCCTGGAGATCCCCCAGCTGGTGCGCCGTCCCGACCCGCGGCGCGACCTGTACGCCCTGCTGGCGATCGTCCGGCTGCTGCGCCGCGAGCCCTTCGACATCATCCACACCCACACGTCGAAGGCCGGGGCCTTGGGGCGACTCGCCGCCCTGCTCGTCGGGCGTCGCGGCGCCGTGGTCCATCAGCCTCACGGCCACCTCTTCTACGGCTACTACGGCCGGACGCGCACCGCCCTCGTCACGACGGCCGAGCGGCTGCTGGCGCCCCTGGCGCGGGTGCAGGTCGCGCTCTCGTGGCGGGGCGCCGAGGAGCACCTGTGCCGCGGCATCGGGCGCCCCGGGAGGTTCGTCGCCATCCGCTCCGGGATCGACCTGAGGCCGTTCCGGCACGCCTCGGCCCGGCGCGGCGCCTGCCGCGCTCGCCTCGCGATCGGGCCGGACGAGGTGGTCGTCGGCAGCCTCTGCAGGCTCGAGGCGATCAAGGGGCCGGGGGACCTCGTCGCGGGGTTCGCCCGGGCGTCGCTGACGCGTCCCCGGCTGCGCCTGCTCATCGCCGGCGACGGCCCCCTGCGCGGGTCGCTGCTGGCGCGCGCGGAGGCGGCCGGCCTGCGCGGCCGAGTGACGATCACCGGAAGGTGGGAAGCGCCGGAGGAGTTCCTCCCGGCGCTCGACCTGTTCGTCCTGGCGTCGCGCAACGAGGGGATGGGACGGGCGCTGGTGGAGGCCATGGCCTGCGGCCTCCCGGTCGTCGCCTGTGCGGTCGGCGGGGTGCCGGAGGTCCTGGAGGAGGGGCGTGCCGGCCTGCTGATCCCGCCCTCCGACCCGGAGGCGATCGGCATGGCGATCGGTCGGTTGGCCGACGCGCCGGAGCTGGCCGCCCTGATGGGGCGCCGGGCGCGGGCGCGCGCGATCGCGTTCGGGGCGGGCCGGATGGTGCGCTCGCTGCTGCGCCTCTACCGGGAGGTGGCGTCGGACCCGCGCGAGGAGGCCGCATGAGGCTCGCAGCCCACCAGCCGCAGTACATGCCCTGGCTCGGCTACTTCGACAAGATGGACCGCGTCGATCTGTTCGTCCTGCTCGACACGGTGCAGTACAAGAAGAACGAGTGGCAGAACCGCAATCGGATCCGGACCGCCGCGGGATGGCAGTGGCTGACGGTTCCCGTGCACTACCGCTTCCCGATGACCATCCGCGAGGTCCGGATCGACGAGACCGCCGCCTGGCGTCGCAAGCACCGCGAGGCGCTGCGGACGCTGTACGCGCGCGCCCCGCATCGCGGGGCGGCGCAGGCGGCGATCGAGGCGATCCTGGAGGAGCGGTTTCCCAACCTCGCCGCCCTGAACGAACGCACGGTCAAGATCCTGGCCGGCCTGCTCGGGGTGCGGACCCCCATCGTCGTCGCCTCACAGCTCGGGGATCTCCCGGGCGGCGCCGACGATCGGCTGATCGCCCTGTGCCGCAGGTTCGGGTGCTCAACCTACCTGGCCGGCGCGGGCGGCCAGAGCTACATGGATCTCGAGGCCTACCGGCGCGCCGGAATCCGCGTGGAGTTCCAG
Organism: Acidobacteriota bacterium; assembly: GCA_046758905.1. Taxonomy (GTDB): domain Bacteria; phylum Acidobacteriota; class Polarisedimenticolia; order Gp22-AA2; family Gp22-AA2; genus JBHIBC01. The sequence continues at coordinate 3,506 of JBHIBC010000068.1, forward strand.
CCCTTCCGGCACCCGGTCTACCGGCAGGTGCACGCCGGCTTCGAGCCGGGGCTCTCGGCGATCGACTGCCTGATGAACTGCGGGCCGGGGGCGATCCGCATGGTGCGAGGCCTGCGTGAGGTGCGCGCGTGAACATCCTGGCCATCGGCGCCCATCCCGACGACATCGAGTTCGGCTGCGGCGGCACGCTCATCAAGTACGCTCAGAAGGGCGCCCGCATCGACCTGCTGGTGATGACCGACGGCGGGCGCGGCGGCGACGGGCGGACGCGCCGGCGCGAGCAGCTCGACGCGGCCGGCGTCCTCGGCGTCCGCAAGATCTACTGGGGGGCGTACCGCGACACCCTGCTCCCCTCGGTGCGCCGGCTGATCGACCGGATGGAGAAGGTCCTCCGCGACTCGCGCCCCGACTTCATCTTCGTCAACTTCCCCGAGGACACCCACCAGGACCACCGTCAGGTCGGCCGCGCCGCGGTCTCGGCGACGCGCTACGCGCGCAACGTGCTGTTCTACGAGGGGCCGACCACGGTCAAGTTCGGGCCGACGGTGTTCATCGACATCGCCGAGGAGATCGACCGCAAGATCAGCGCCCTGCAGATGCACCGGAGCCAGGCGACCCGGACCCGGATCGAGGCGATGGGGATCTCCGAGATCGCCCAGGCGTCGGCCCACTTCCGCGGCGTCCAGGGGCGGGTGCGCTGGGCCGAGGGTTTCGTGCCGCTGCGGCTGTTCATCAACGTCGCGGGAATGCCGGTCGCGGCGCCCGCGAGAGGCCGCCGGAGACAGCGGTGATCCGGTTCGCGTCGCCGTGGGAGCACCCCGGGCCGGAGCCTCCGGCGCGGATCGCTCCCCACTCGAGGCCCTGTCTGGGAGAGGAGGAGACGGCGGCCGCGTGCCGGGTGCTGCGCTCGGGGAGGCTGTCTCCCGGCGTCGAGGCGGCCCGGCTCGAGGGCCTGGTGGCGAGGATGACCGACGCCGCGGACGCGGTCGCGGTCGCGTCCGGAACCCTGGCCCTGACCCTGGCGCTGCGGGTCCTGGGGCTCGGGCCGCGCGACGAGGTGGCGATCCCCAGTTTCACCTGCGCGGCGGTCCTCCATGCGGTCAGGGCGGCGGGAGCGTCTCCCGTCGTCTGTGACGTCGACCCCGCGACGCTGTCGCTCGACCCGGAGGACCTCGACCGCAGGAGGACCCGCCGGCTCCGCGCGGTCGTCCTGGTCCACCCCTTCGGGGTCCCGGCCCGGCCGGACCCGTTCCGCTCGCGCGGGCTGCTGGTGGTCGAGGACTGCGCCCAGGCCCTCGGGGCCGTCGATCGGGGGCGTCCCGTCGGCGCGCGCGGCGAGGTCGCCGTCCTGTCGCTCGCCCCCACGAAAGTGATCACCTGCGGGGGGCCCGGGGGCGCCCTCGCCTCGCCACGGGCGGCGCTGGTCCGCGCGGCACGCGAGCTGGCCATCCACGACGAGAGGGAGGTGGATCGCCCCCGGCTGAACGGCCTGATGGGCGATCTCCACGCATCGATCGCCGCGGTGCAGATCGGCCGCCTCCGGGAGTTCCGCGACCGGCGCGCGGCGATCGCGTCCCGGTACGACGAGGCCCTGTCCCCGCTCGGCCTCGACCGCCCGCGGGTCCCCGAGGGTGCCCGGCCCATCACCTACAGATACCTGCTCCGGCTGCCGCAGGCGGGGCGACTCGTCGAGGCGCTCAACCAGCGGGGCATCGCGGCGCGGCGCCCGGTGTACATCCCGTTGCACCGCCTGGTATCGCGGGGCGGCGCCTGCCCGGAGGCGGACGCCGCGCACGACGGGCTCGTCTCCCTGCCGATCTCCCCCGCCCTGCGGGACGACGAGGTCGAGCGGGTCATCAAGGAGGTCCTCCGGTGCCGGCCCTAGCCCTGTTCGCGGTCGCCGTCTGGCTGCTGGTCCGCGCAGCCGAGCCCGGAACCGCGGAGGTGGTCGCCGTGGCCTTCCTGGCGGCCTACGGGCTCACCCCGTTCATCCGCCGCGGGGCGCTCCGGGGAGGGGCCGTCGACGTTCCCGACAGCCGCAAGCGGCACGGCGCGCCGACCCCCCGGATGGGGGGGGTCGCTGTGGTCGGGGCCCTGGTCCTCGCACTGGGCCGGCAGCCGCTGCATGACCCGCAGGTGCTGAGCGTCGCCCTATGCGCCATGTTCCTGATGTTCCTCGGAGCGCTGGACGACACGCGGGGCGTGTCCTCGGGGCTGCGGCTGTCGGTGCAGGTGCTCTGCGCCCTGGCCGTGATCGCCGCGGGCGTGCGGCTTCACCTGCTCCCGGGCCCCGGCGGCGCGGCGATCGACGTCGTCCTGTCGATCCTGTGGATCGTGGGGATCACCAACGCGTACAACTTCATCGACGGTCTCGACGGGCTGGCCGCCTGCCTCGGAGCGCTCATCGCGCTGCTGCTGGCGATCGTCGCGGGGAGCAACGGGCAGGGCGACGTCCAGATGATCTGCCTGGCCATGACCGGCGCGCTGCTCGGTTTTCTGCCGCACAACCTCAGGCCGAACCGTCCCGCGACGATCTTCCTGGGCGATTCGGGCAGCGCGAGCGTCGGGTTCCTGCTCGCCAGCCTGGCGATCGTGCAGGACTGGGCCGAGAACGACCCGCTGGTCGCCCTGGCGGCGCCGATATTGATCTTCAGCGTCCTCATCTACGACATGATCCAGACCACCGTGTCCCGGATCGCCACGGGCCGGGTGCGGAGCTTCAGGCAGTGGATCGACTACGTGGGGCGGGACCACATCCACCACCGCTTCCAGGCCCTGCTCGGGGGCCCGCGACGGGCCCTGCTCCTGATCCTGGTGCTGGCGCTCGGCCTCGGGCTGTCGGCGCTGGGGCTTAGACGCGGCTCCTCCGGCGAGGCGATCCTCTTCCTCGTGCACGGCGCGCTCGTGCTGTTGGTGGTGGCGGTGCTGGAGGGGGCGGCGAGCCGGGCGAGACGCCGCCGGGCGCGGGAGCGGGAGCCGTGAGGCGCGCGTCCCCCGTCCTGTTCGCGGTCAACGACTTCCCCCCTGTGCTGGGCGGCGAGTCGACGCTCTACTACGGGCTCGCCCGTCACCTGCCCCGGGGGGAATTCCTGATCCTGGCGCCGTCCGGCCGGGGCGCGGCCGAGGTCGACGCGTCGCTCGGGGTCGAGGTGGTGCGCAGGTGGCTGCCCGCGCACCGGGGGACGCCGTCGCGGGTGATCCGCGGGGCGCTCGCCTCGCTGTCGATGGCGCGACTGCTGGCGGCCCGAAGGGCGGGCTACCTGCTGTGCGGCCAGCTCCTGTCCCTCGGCGTCCCGACCCGGGCGCTGGCTCGCCTTGCGCGCCTGCCGTACGCCGTCTTCGTCCACGGGGCCGATCTCGCCGACTACCAGGGCCGGTTCCCGTGGAGCGGCCTCGCGCGCTGGGTCGTCGCGGGGGCCGAGGTCGTGATCGTCAACAGCCGCTTCACGGCGGATCTCGTCGCCGGGCTGCTCCCGGGAGCGGCGCGCCGGGTCGTCGTCCTGCCGATGGGCGTCGACCCGCCCCGCCGGGCGGCCGCCACGGAGATCGAGCGCCTCAAGCGGCGCTACGGCCTCGGGGAGGGGCCCGTCCTCCTGTCCGTGGCGCGGCTGATCGAGATCAAGGGTCACGACATCGTGATCGAGTCGCTCCCGGACCTGCTCGAGAGATTCCCGCAGCTGAGCTACCTGATCGTGGGAAGCGGCCCGTCCCGCCCCCGCCTGGAGCGTCTGGCGGCCGAGCGCGGCGTCGCCGGGCGGGTGGTGTTCGCGGGGGCCGTGCCGTCCGGCGATCTCCCGGCTCACTTCGCCCTGGCGACCCTGTTCGTGCAGCTGAGCCGCCTAGGCGGGCATGGCGACGGCGTCGAGGGATTCGGATTGTCGCTGCTCGAGGCGGCCAGCTACGGCCTCCCGGTCATCGCCGGGCGGACGGGGGGCGTCCCGGAGGCCGTCCGGGAGGGGCGGTCCGGCCTCCTCGTCCCCCCGCTCGAGCCGCACGCGTTCGCCGCGGCCGTGGTCCGCCTTCTCGCCGACCCGCAGGAGCGCGCCCGGATGTCGCGCGACGCCAGACGGTGGGCCGGGGATCACTCCTGGGAGCGGTCGGCGCGCCGCCTGCTGGCGGCGCTGCGCGACGGCCGCGCGGGCGCGGTCCGGGCCGCGGAGGGCCGGCCGCCTCAGTTCCGGGAGGACTCGAGCAGGGAGGCGACGGTCTTCAGGAGGCTGGAAGGCTGGATCGGCTTCGGGATGTAGGCGTTCGCACCGAGCGCCAGGCCGCGCCTGCGGTCCTCCTCCGCCCCCTCCGTCGTGACGATCACGATCGGCAGCGACTTCATGCGCGCGTTGCCCCGGATCAGCGACACCAGCTTCAGCCCGTCCATCATCGGCATGTTGATGTCGGTGATCACCATGTCGACGCGGTCGGTCGTCAGCTTCTTCAGGGCGTCGACCCCATCCACCGCCTCGATGACGCGGCACCCCTGCAGCCGGCGCAGGCTGAAGGCGATCAGCTGCCGCATCGTGGGCGAGTCCTCGACGACCAGAACGGTCAGGACGTCCATGGCGCCTCTTCACGGGCCCGCATTCGCGGGGGCGGTGAGCATATTGACGAATCCCTGCAGGTTGCTCAGCTTCTGCTCCGACTGCTGGAACAGCTTGGAGCCGAACAGGGCCGTCGCCGCGTGTCCGCCGAGCAGGGTGAACATCTCGAAGTCGATGGGGGTGAAGCGGCTCTTCTGCTGCAGGAGGCCGTAGATCGCGACGACCCCGATGACGCGGTCCGCGATCCTGAGCGGGATGCAGGCGATCGGGCTGGTGGGCTCGATCCCGGACCGGCGCGGAAGGGGATCGGCGTAGAAGGACCGGCCCTCGAGCACGGCCCCGGCGAGCGGCTCGGACCGGTAGGACACGGTCTCGGGGAACCCCGCCCCGACCCCCTCGCTCGCCTCGGTGTGCAGGCAGCCCCGACGCTCGTCCACCCAGAGCAGCGCGAACGCCCCGGCGCCGACCAGGTTGATCAGGATCTCCTTCACCGTGGCGATCACCTCGCCGTAATTGAGCGTGGCGTGCAGCTGGTAGGAGGCGACGTACAGGTTGGCCAGCTGGTTGTTCTGCGTCTCGATCTGCTGGTAGCGCTCGGCGAAGGAGCGGTTCATCGCCTCCACCTCCCGGAACCTCCGGAGCAGGTCGTCCCGCTCGCGCTCGAGCGCCTCGACCCGCGCCCGCAGCGCGGCCGCCTCGTCCGGCGGAGCCGCGCGCCGCGCTCCGCCCCGCTCGACCTCGCGGGCTAGGCCGGCGATCCGGAAGCGCAGCCGCTCGTTCTCCCGGAGCAGCTCCTCGGTGAAGGCGCGCGCGCGGCTGAACATGTTGCGCAGCTCCTCGCCGCGCGCCCGGACCTCGTCGCCGTCGGCGCCCTGTGACCTCTCCGTCCTCTGGCCGCCCATCTCCGGCAATATAGGTTCCGCCTCCGGGGGTGGCAATCCTGTAATCGCGTGCCCGGCGCTCATCGACGGCACAGCGCCGCCATGCGCGGCCCGATCTCCGGCAGCGGCAGGACGAGGTCGGCCAGGCCGGCGCGGATCGCCTTGCGGGGCATTCCGAACACGGCCGCGGTCTCGCCGCTCTCGGCGATGGTGCGCCCTTTCCTTTGCCTGATCGCCTTCAGGCCGGCCACCCCGTCCGTCCCCATGCCGGTCATCAGCACCGCCAGGGCGCGCCGCCCGAACACGTGCGCCACCGAGCGCATCAGCAGGTCGGCCGACGGCGAGTAGCGCTCGCCCGGGCGTCGCGGCCGGACGCGGAAGAGGACCACCCGCTCAGCCCGCGCGATCGTCGTCTGGTGCCCGCCGGCGGCGATGTAGATGTGGCCCGGCCGCAGCGTGTCGCCGTCGCGCGGCTGCCGCACCGGCAGGCGGCACAGCCGGGCCAGCCGCCCGGTGAACAGCGCGGTGAACCGGTTCGGCATGTGCTGCGCCACGACGACGGAAGTCGTGGTTCCGGCGGGGATCGAGGGCAGCGCCGCCTGCAGCGCGGGCGGGCCGCCCGCCGAGCAGCCGACCACGATCAGATCGACGGGACGGGCGGGCAGGCCCTCCGGGTCCATCGCGAGGCCCCCGATGCCCGAGGCGTGGCCCGCTCCCCTCACGCCCGCGATCCTGCGGGCGGCGCGGGGGCGGCCGGCCTCTCGGCGCTCAGCCCGTCGCGCAGCGCCTGCGCCAGCACCTGGATCCGGTCCGGCAGGTCGGGGAAGCGGGCGTGGATCAGGTCCTTGCCCTTGGTGAGCTCCTCGCTGAAGGTCTCGAACAGCCGCCCCTGCGCCACCGCCCGCTCGAAGCGGTCGGGGTAGTAGATCTTGAGGTCGGACAGCATGATCCGCGCCAGCCGCCGGATCTCCGCGCGGGGCTCGATCTGGGTCGCGCCGGCCGGCGCGGCGACGGGGCGGCCCGCGGGCGCGGCCCCGCGGCCGGCGGGCGGGCCGCCGCCGCCACGACGACGGCGCCGGACGGTCCGGGGCCGCCGTCGCCCCGCGGGTGGTCGCGCGGCCCAGCACCTGCCCCAGGCGGACGCGTAGATCGGCTTCGGGGATGACGTCCTCGAAGTAGTCGTCGGCGCCGTACAGGCTCCGGGGCCCGCGGACGAAGCGATCCGACTTGAACACCGATCCCACCAGCACGACGCGCACTCCCTTCAGGTCGGGGCTCCCCTTGACCCCTTCGCACACCGCGACCCCGAGAAGCTTGCGCAGGTAGACGTTCAGGACCATGAGCGCGGGCCTGCGGGCCACGGCGAACCGGAAGGCCGCCTCGCCGTCCTCGGTCGTCTCTACGCGGCACCCCAAGGACCGGAGCGTCCGGCAGACCAGGTCCCTGAACTCCCGGGGCTCGTCTCCGACCAGGACCAGCGGGGCGCCCGCCGGAGGGGCGCCGTCGCCGTCCCGGACGGGGCCCGCGGCCGCCGTGGGCGGGGGCGCCTCGGCGATCTCGAAGACGCGGCCGCAGGCGGTGCAGCGGAGGCGGCGGCGACCCCCGAGGCGCGACGGGTCGATCCGGTAGCGCCTGCGACACCCGGGGCAGGAGACGATCATGCGCCGCCCCCCTCGCCCGCCCCGGCGCCGACCTCGGTGATCGCGCCGACGTTCAGGAGCAGCACGCACCCGCCGTCGCGCTGGAGGATCCCCTCGTACAGGTCGCGCCGGCCGAGGGGCAGGGAGTCGGGCAGGGGCTCCCGGGTGCGCCTCGGCGCACAGGCCACGCGTGCCTCGCCGTCGACCACCAGCCCCACCAGCTCGCCGCGGTCGTCCAGCACGATCACCCGTGCGCCCCCCCCGCCGGCGCGGGGCTCGAGCCCCAGCCGCCTGCGCGCGTCGAACACGGTCACCATCCGTCCGCGGAGCGCCAGGATCCCCTCCACCGCGCCGCCCGCCCCCGGAACGGGCGTGGGAGGCCGGTGTCGGATGATCTCGACGATCGAGTCGAGCGGGATGCCGAACTCCTGGCCACCCAGCCTGAAGATCAGCAGCCGCTCGTCGGTGCCGGCGCGCCGCGCCGGCCGCTCAGAACGCGGCTCTCCCATCGGTGGCTCCAGCGCCGAGGCCCTCCGGATCGAGGACGAGCACCGCGGTGGCGTCCCCGAGGTCGGCGGCTCCGGCGATGCCCGGCAGCCGATCCAGACGGCGGCCCACCGGCTTGATCACGACCTCCTGCTGGCCGACGAGGGCGTCGACGGCGATGCCGATCGGCCGGGAGGGCGACCCGGCGATCACCGCGAAGCGCTCGCCGCCCGGCCGCCGGCCGGCGGAGGGCGGGACGAGCCCGGCCAGCCTCACGATCGGCACGGGGCCGCGCTCGTGCTCGTAGATCTCCTCGTCCCCCGCGCGCCGCAGCCGCGACGGGTCGATGCGCAGGTTGTCCTGGATCGAGGTGATCGGGATCGCGAACCGTCTGCCCGCGGCGTTCACGATGAGCGCCTGGACGAGCGCCAGCGAGATCGGGACGAGGATCGTGAAGCGGGTGCCCCGGCCCTCGGTCGAGCGCACCTGCAGCGAGCCCTTGAGGCGGCGGATCGCCTGCCGGACGATGTCCAGGCCGACGCCCCTGCCGGAGAGCTGGCTGACCCGGAGCGCGGTGGTGAATCCGGGCGCGAAGATCAGCTCGTGGGCCTGCTCGGCCGACAGCGGCCGCCCGGGCCCCAGCCTCCCGGTCGCCTCGGCGGCCGCGCGGACCGCCTCGACGGAGATCCCTCGCCCGTCATCCTCGACCTCGATCGTCACCTGGTTGCCTCTGCGGCAGGCGCTCAGCGCTAGGCGGCCGCGCCGCGGCTTGCCGGCGCGCTCCCTCCCCTGCGCCGGCTCGATGCCGTGATCGACGGCGTTGCGGAGCAGGTGGAGGAGGGCCTCGGCCAGCTCGTCCATCATCGCCTTATCCAGCTCGGTCTGTCCGCCGCGCGTCGTCAGGGCCACCTCCTTGCCGGCCGCCCTCGCGCTGCGCGCCACCATGCGCGCCAGGCGGGCGAAGACCTGCTCGACCGGGACCAGCCTGGTCTCCACCGCGCCGCGCTGCAGAGCGCGCAGCCGCGGCATCAGATCGCGGGCGCGCCGCTCGAGCTCGCGCACCTCGCGGTCGTCCGCGTGCGCCTCGCGCACCAGACGGGCCTGGCGCTGCAGCGCCGCGGCCGCGATGCTCATATCGCCGAGTAGGGCGAGGATGTCGTCGAGGCGGCTGACCGGCACCCGCAGCGTGGAGGTCGGCCCGCGCGGGTCGGCGTCGCCCGGCGCCCAGCCCCCGGGAGGCGCCGCGCCGGCGCCGCCGGAGGAGCGAAGCGGGCGGATGACGGCGTGCAGACGCCGCAGCGGGCGGGCGAGCTCCTCCGGGCGATCGGCGGCCACCAGGAGATCGAAGGCCATCCGGTCCGCGGGAGCCTCCTCGACCACCGGAAGGGTGGCGATCAGCTCCCCCAGATCCTCGACGGCCTGCGCCGCCTCCCTCAGACGGCGGTCGAAGTCGACCGGCTCGAGGGCCAGACGGACCAGGGCCACCGGCCGGCCGGCGGCCCGCGCTGCCCGCAGGCGCTGTTCCGCGGGCTCGCTCAGGGACGACAACAGGCCCGGGTCGAGACCCGCCCCCGTCGGCGCCTCCTCCCCGGGCGCGGCCCGGGCGTCCCCGCAGCGGCGCAGCCGCGCCCGCAGCTCCGAGAGATCCGGAACGACGGCGTGCCCCTCGGCCAGATCCCGCACCAGCGCCGCCAGCACGTCGACCGCCTCGTGGATCCGGTCGAGCACCGTGCCCGTCAGCGCTGCGCGACCGAGGCGCAGGCGGTCGAGCAGCTCCTCGAGGTCGTGGGCCAGCTCGACCATCGGCTGATGCTCCTGCATGCCCGCCAGCCCCTTCAGCGAGTGGATCCGCCGGAAGATGGCGTTGATGAGGGAGGGCGGGGGGTCGCCGGCCTCCAGGGCCACCTCGAGACGGTTCAGATCCACCGACAGCGAGTCGAAGATCTCCTCGGCTTCGGAGAGGAACTCGCGCTCCAGCCTGTCGCGATCCCGCCACCCGGTGGGGCGGTTCTCAGGCATGGGTGTCCGCCTCCCGCTCGCCGTCCTGCGGCGCGCCGTCCCGGGCGCATCCGCCGAGAGAGACGAGGCGTCGTTGCAGCCAGGCGTTCTCGAGCGCGAAGCCCGCCTGGCTGAGGAAGATCTCGAGGGCCCTCAGATCCCCCAGGGGACGTCCGGTGCGGGCGTTGTCCCCGTACAGGACCCCGAAGACGTTGCGGCCGCTCAGGAGCGGCAGCAGGGCCGCCTCGGGCGGCGGCGGCTCGCCGAGACGGTCGAGCAGCGCGGCGTTCGACTTCGTCCTCTCCACGGGGCCGACGTAGGGCTCGCGCTGCTGCACCGCGCGGCACAGCGCCGATCCCCGCTGCAGCGGCACCTTCGCTCCCCGCAGGCGGCCCTCCAGGCCGCCAGCCGGCTCCCCGTCGTCCCCGAACGCGCCGGTGCTGGTCGCCTGTCCGCGCTCGACCGCGAACAGGATCCCGCGCTCGAAGTACTCGGCCGCTAGCCGCAGCACCAGGAGCGGGATGTCCACGTCCCGGTCGGCGCGCATCTCGCCGATGAGGCCCCTCAGCAGCGACAGCTGGTCGATCGCCCGGAACGTCCCGCCGGAGCGGACGGAACCCGGCGGAGCGGGGCGCGCAGGGTCCCGCAGCGAAGCCCCGAGCGCAGCGCAGAACTCGGCTATCCGCGCTCCGACCTGGTCGAGGCGGGTCGAGGCCAGGTCGGGGGACGGCAGGTAGGCGAGCGCGCCGCTGGCGCGCACCGCCTCGGCCACCCCCGGGCCGCGCGGCTCTCCGATCAGCACCGCCCGCAGGCGCGGGATCCTGCCGCGCAGATCGCGGATCAGGGCCAGCCCGCCGTGCCAGCCGGCCCCCCGCGGATCCGGGAGAAGGAGGTCGGAGATCAGGTCGAACCGCTCCCCGCGCGCGTGGAGCGAGCGGCCCATATGCAGCCCCGCGGCCGCGGTGGCGCAGCTGCTGACGCGGTGCCCGCGCCTCTGCAGCTCCTCGCGCAGGGCGGTCCGGAGCACGGCCCGCTCGATCACCACCAGCACCCGCGGCGGCGGTGCGGGCCGTTCCCGCGCGCTCCGGCTGGCGCGCGTGCCGTGTGGCTCCCCCTTTCCGTTCAGGATCGCGTCGGGCTCGAGGCCGCGCTCGACCCGGATCCCGCCCGTGCCGTCCACGGCGGGGCGCTCGATCTCGAACCGGAACTCACCCTCCTGCAGCAGCACGAGGGCGCGCAGGATCGACCGCAGCTCCTCGCGCACGACCCCCTCGAGCGCCTCCTGGGTGATGGCGCCCAGCGCCACCAGCGCGCCCGACAGCGTCTGTCCGGAGCGTGCCTGGTGGGCGCGCGCCGCCCGGAGCGAGGCCGCGTCCACCAGGCCGCGCGCCGCCAGGATCTCCTCCAGCTCGCGACCCCCGTCCCCCAGTGTGGCGCCGCAGACCAGCCCGTCCCTGAAGCGCACGCGCCTTTCCCCCTGCCCCCCGGTGAGGATCAGGGTGCCTGATTGGCGGCTGACGTGGATCACCTGCAGGAGATCGGGGAAGGAGAGGTCCTCCAGGCTGCCGGTGACGCTCAAGGTGCCCCCGCTCGGTCGGATCGGTCAGGCGCACCCGTACGCCGCGGGCGCGCCCGCCGAGACAGGGTCAAATCTAGTCTTATTTATGAATTAGGCCAGCGCGGCGGGGAATTACCGTCTCTGGATCGCAGCCGGCCGGGCGGCTTCGCTCCCGCTCGCCCGAAGATCCCGAGGCGCCCCCCGGGCCCTCCTCCTCGAGCTTTTTCCGCAGCGCATCCAGGATGCCGTTCACGAATTGTCCCGACTGCTCGCCGCCGAACCTCTTGGCCACCTCGATCGCCTCGTCGATCGCCACGATCTTGGGCGTGTCGGTCTCGTGAAGGAACTCGAACGCCGCCATCCGCAGGACGTTCCGGTCGACGATCGCCAGCCGCTCCAGACGCCAGTGCGCGAGGATCTCCCCGAGCAGCGCGTCGATCTCGGGCGCCGCGGCCAGGCTGCCCCGTGCCAGCCTCTCGGCGAAGGATCGCACCTCCGGCGGCGCCTCCACGGTGGCCCAGAACTGCGCCGTCACGTCGGTGATGGGCGTTCCCGACGCCTCCGCCTGGTAGAGCATCTGCAGGGCGTACTCCCTGCCCGCGCGTCGGGAACCCATCGGTTACTCCAATGCCTTGAGGAGATTGACCATCTCGACG
>JBHIBC010000069.1:0-15104 GCA_046758905.1 Acidobacteriota bacterium
GCGGCGGCGGGAGCTTCCCTGCGGAACAGCAGACGCTCGACCACCCGTCCGCCCCTGATGTGCTCCCGGACGATCTCCGCCACGTCCGCCGGCCGGACCCCGCAGTAAAGCACGCCCTCGGGGTAGACGATGACGTTCGGGCCGGCCCGGCACAGCCCGAAGCAGATGCACTGGGTCTCCTTGACGCCGGTCAGGACGGCCTGCCGCACCAGCTCCTTCCGGAACTCCCGCCGGACCCGCTCGGAGTTGCGCTCGCCTCCGCAGCGCGGCCCGGTGCAGATGAGCACGTGCGTCTTGAACGGCAGGTTCATCCCTGACCCCGGCCCGGCGGTCGGACGGCTCGACCGCCGCGCGTCACTCGACCTCGAGCACCGCCTCGAGCTGCAGGCAGGCGTTGAACGGCAGCTCCGCCACGCCGAGGACCAGACGGGTGTGCCTGCCCCGATCGCCGAACAGCTTGACGAAGACCTCGGAGGCCCCCTCCATGACGTCGAAGCCGTCCAAAAACCCCGGCGCGATCGCCACGTGGCCCTTGACCTGCACGACCCGCCGCACCCGGTCGAGGTCCTCCACCGCGTGCTTGGCGGTCGCGAGGATGCCCAGGGCGGCGAGGCGCGCGGCCTCGGTCCCCTGCTCCACTGTGATCTCACGGCCGACCTTCCCGATGTGCTTCAGCTTGCCGTTCTCCTTCGGGAACTTCCCGGACACGTACAGGAGGTTTCCGGTCCTCACGCTCTGAACGTACGTCCCAAGTGGTTTCCCCACCTCGGGCAGATGCCAACCCAGGTCGCCCAACGCCCTCTCAACCTCGCCCGGCACCGCGCGTCCCTCCTCGTATCGGCGGCGCCGCCGCGCTCCTCGGCGACGTCGCGGTCCGGGATCAAATATTAGCACCGGGCGGCGCTCTGTCCAGACTTTTCGTCCGCCTCCCGGGGCGGAACTATCGCCCGCGACGAGCGTCGCGCGTCGCCTCTCCGGACGCTTTGACTTGCCGGAGGAGCGTGGGCTAAGATGCGCCGATGGATCGTCCCGCGAGCTCAATGCGACGATGCGCGCAGTCGGCGTGATACCGGCCAGGTACCGGTCGTCGCGTTTTCCAGGCAAGCCTCTCGCTCTCATCGCCGGCAAGCCCCTGGTCCAGAGGGTCCTGGAGCGGGCTCGCGCCGCCAGAAGCCTGTCGCGCCTGCTCGTGGCGACGGACGACGAGCGGGTCCGGGCGGCCGTGGAGTCGGCCGGCGGCGAGGCGATGATGACCTCCCCGGAGCACGCGTCCGGCACCGACAGGCTGGCCGAGGTGGCGGGGCGGATCCCGGCCGACGCGTACGTGAACGTCCAAGGGGACGAGCCGCTGCTCGATCCCCTCGACATCGACCGCCTGGTGGGATGCCTGGCGGCCGACCGCTTCGTCGACATGGCGACGCTGCGCGAGCCCCTTCCCGGGGCAGAGGCGGCCGACGACCCGAACGTCGTCAAGGTCGTCTGCGACGCCGGGGGCCGGGCGCTCTACTTCTCCCGCAGCCGGATCCCTCACGTGCGGGCCGGTGCGCCTGCCCCCGGGGGCCGGCCGGCGGTAGAATCCCGCCTCTGGTTCCGCCACGTGGGGCTGTACGCCTACCGGGGGGCCTTCCTGCGGGAGTTCGCGTCGTGGCGCCCCGGGCCGCTGGAGACGGCCGAGGGGCTCGAGCAGCTGCGGGCCCTGGAGCGGGGCCGGACGATCCGCGTGCTCACCGTCCGGGGCCGCTACATCGGAGTCGACGCCCCGCACGACATCGCCGCGGTGGAGAGGGCCCTGCGGGACGGTCCTTGAGGAGGTGATCGTGCCGACCAAGTACATCTTCATCACGGGCGGAGTGGTCTCCTCCCTGGGGAAGGGGCTCGCGGCGGCCTCCATCGGGCGTCTGCTCGAGGCGCGGGGCTTCCGCGTCACGCTGCAGAAGCTCGACCCTTACCTCAACGTCGACCCCGGGACCATGAGCCCGTTCCAGCACGGCGAGGTCTACGTTACCGAGGACGGCGTCGAGACCGACCTCGACCTGGGACACTACGAGCGCTTCACCGCGACCGTCACCTCGCGGGATCACAACTTCACGAGCGGCAAGATCTACGAGCAGGTCATCGCCAAGGAGCGCCGCGGCGACTATCTGGGGGGCACGGTCCAGGTCATCCCCCACGTGACCGACGAGATCAAGGAGTCGATCCGCAAGATCTCCGGGGAGAGCGACGTGCAGATCGTCGAGATCGGCGGGACGGTCGGGGACATCGAGTCGCTGCCCTTCCTGGAGGCGATCCGCCAGTTCCGGCTGGAGGCGGGGCGGACGAACGCGGCGTTCGTCCACCTGACCCTGGTCCCGTACATCGGGACCTCGGGCGAGCTGAAGACCAAGCCGACCCAGCATTCGGTCCGAGACCTGCGCGCCATCGGGATCCAGCCCGACGTGCTGCTGTGCCGTACCGACCGGTTCATCCCGAGGGAGATCAAGAAGAAGATCGCGCTGTTCTGCAACGTGCCCGAGGAGGCGGTGATCACCGCCAAGGACGTCGAGACCATCTACGAGGTCCCGATGGTGCTCGCCAAGGAGGGCCTCGACGCGATCCTGCTCAAGCTGCTCGACCTCCCCTACCGGGACAAGAGCATGGAGGATTGGGTACGGATGGTCGACAGGGTGAAGAACCCCGGCGACGGCCAGGTCATCGTCGGCATGGTCGGCAAGTACGTGACCTACGGGGACTCCTACAAGAGCCTCAACGAGGCCCTGGCTCACGGCGGGATCGCCAACGACACCCGGGTCCGCCTCCGGTGGGTGGAGGCCGACAATCTCGAGGGCGTGGACCTGGGCGAGGCGCTCGCCGACTGCCACGGGCTGCTCGTGCCGGGCGGCTTCGGCATCCGCGGCGTGGCCGGGATGCTGGAGGCGATCCGGCACGCCCGGGAACGCCGCATCCCGTTCTTCGGCATCTGCCTCGGCCTGCAGTGCGCCATCATCGAGTTCGCCCGCAACGTGTGCGGCATGGAGGGGGCGGACTCGGCGGAGTTCGACCCCTCCACCCCCTATCCGGTCATCCACAAGCTGCGCGAGCTCGAGGGGGTGGAGCGCATGGGCGGCAACATGAGGCTGGGGAGGTGGCCGTGCCTGCTGAAGCGCGACTCGTTCGCTCACCGGGCCTACGGTCGGACCGAGATCAGCGAGCGCCACCGCCACCGTTACGAGGTGAACCGCACCCTCGTCCGCGAGATGGAGCGGCGCGGGCTGCGGGTCACCGGCGAGACGCCCGACAGGCGCTACGTCGAGATCGTGGAGATCCCCGAGCACCCCTATTTCCTGTCCTGCCAGTTCCACCCGGAGTTCAAATCGAAGCCGTTGCAGCCGCACCCCCTGTTCCGGAGCTTCATCGATGCCTGCAAGCGACACCGCGACTCCCGGAGGTGAGCGCCGGCCGGCCGAGACCCGGCGGATCGCCATCGGCCGAAAGGTGGCGATCGGCGGCGGGGCGCCGCTGGCGTTCATCGCGGGGCCGTGCGTGATTGAGAGCCGCGAGCACGCGCTGAAGATGGCGCGCGCCATCGCCGCGGTGGCCCGGCGGGTCGGGGTACCGTACGTCTTCAAGTCCTCTTTCGACAAGGCCAACCGGAGCTCGGTCGCCTCGTTCCGCGGCCCGGGACTGGAGGAGGGGCTGGGCGTTCTGAGGCGGGTGAAGGAGGAGGTGGGCGTGCCCGTGCTCTCCGACATCCACGAGCCGGCCCAGGCGGAGGTCGCCGCCGCGGTGCTGGACGTCATCCAGATCCCGGCCTTCCTCTGCCGCCAGACCGATCTGCTGCTGGCCGCGGGACGCACCGGCCGACCCGTCAACATCAAGAAGGGACAGTTCCTGTCGCCGTGGGACATCCGGCACGCCGTCGACAAGGTCCGATCGACGGGCAACGACGATGTCCTGCTCACCGAGCGCGGCAGCAGCTTCGGCTACCGCAACCTCGTGGTCGACTACCGGTCTTTGGTGATCATGCGCCGGTTCGGGTGTCCGGTGGTGATGGACGCGACGCACGCGGTCCAGCTCCCCGGAGGCGAGGGGGATCGCTCAGGGGGCGAGGCCGAGTTCGTCCCCCATCTCGCCCGGGCGGCCGCGGCCGTCGGCGTCGACGCGCTGTTCTGCGAGGTCCACGACGACCCGCCGCACGCCCTGAGCGACGGGCCGAACGCCCTTCCCCTGCCGGCGGTCGAGGCGCTGCTCAGGTCCGTGGCGGCGATCGCCGCCCTCGCGAGGAGGACCTGATGCCCCGCGACATCGCCCGTCAGGTCCTGGAGCTAGAATCGCGCGCCGTGCTGGACCTGATCCCCCGTCTCGACGAGGGGTTCGACCGCGCGGTCGAGCTGTTGCACGCCTGCCGGGGGCGGGTGGTGGTGACCGGCATGGGGAAGTCCGGGCTCATCGGCGCGAAGATCGCGGCCACCCTGAACAGCACCGGCACGCCGGCCCTCTTCCTCCACCCGGCCGAGGCCGTGCACGGGGACATCGGCATGGTGGTGCCCGGCGACATCGTGCTGGCGATCTCGTACAGCGGCGAGACGGACGAGCTGCTGAGGCTGCTGGAGCTCATCAAGCGCCTCGACGTGGCGCTGGTGGCCATGACCGGGGGCCCGCGCTCGACGCTTGCGCGGCACGCGGTGATCCACCTGGACGTCGGGATCGAGAAGGAGGCCGCGCCCCTCGAGCTGGTGCCGACCGCCAGCACCACGGCCGCCCTGGCGATGGGGGACGCCCTGGCGATGGCGCTCGTGGAGAGGAAGGGCTTCGGGCTGGACGATTTCGCGCGCTTCCACCCGGCGGGAAGGCTGGGCAGGAAGGTGCTGACCGCCGGTCACCTCATGCACTCGGGGGAGGCCGCCCCCGTGGTCCGGACCGGGACCCCGCTGCGCGAGGCGATCAGGACGATGAGCGGGAAGGGACTGGGGATGACCTGCGTGGTTGACGGACAGGGCCGGCTGGCCGGCGTGATCACGGACGGCGACCTGCGGCGCCTCGTGGAGCGGGGCGAGGACCTCCTCAGGATCGGAGTCGACGACGCCATGACGCGCGACCCGGTCACGATCGGGCGCCGGGAGCTGGCGGCCCGCGCCCTGAACCTCCTCGAGGCCAGGAAGATCACCTCCCTGGTCGTCGTCGCGGGCGACCGCCGGGTGGAGGGCGTCCTCCACATCCACGACCTGTGGCGCACGCAGCTCTTCTGATGGACGGCGGACTCCCGGCATGAGGGGCCGGCCCCGGTGGCTCCCGCGGGCGCGACGGGTCGCGATGATCCTGTTGGACGTCGACGGGGTCCTGACCGACGGCCGGATCACCTATGTGGGGGCCGGCCGGGAGGCCAAGAGCTTCGATGTCCGGGACGGCGTCGGCCTGTGGCTCGCCCGCCGCGCCGGGCTGCGCACCGGGATCATCTCGGGCCGCTCGGGCGCGGCCGTCCTCAGGCGGGCCGCCGAGCTGCACATGGACGAGGTGCACCTGGAGGTCCGGGACAAGCTCGCGGCCTACCGGCAGATCCTGCGGCGCGGGCACCTTCGCGACGCGCAGATCTGTTATGTCGGGGACGACGTGGTCGACCTTCCGCTCCTGGCCCGGGTGGGACTGGGCGTGGCGGTGGCCGACGCCCATCCGGAGGTGCTGCGTCGCACGGCGTTCGTCACCGAGGCGCGCGGCGGCCGCGGGGCGGTGCGCGAGGTCGTGGACGCCATCCTCATGGCACAGGGGAAGCGGGACGAGGTCCTCGGATGGTTTGATCCGGGCCGGGCGGCCGGGCGCGGCCGCCGGCCCGCGGGCGCGCGGAGGTCGCGGGGATGAACATCCTGATCTATGTCGTCGTCTGCCTGTTCTTCATCATCCTGCTCGTCGTCGGCATCTACAACAACGCCGAGGTCACCCTGAATCTCGTGCTGTGGCGCAACGTCGGGCCGCTGCCGCTCGGTGGCGCCATCGCCGCGGCCGCCCTGTTCGGCGTCGCCTTCACCTGCACCATCGGCCTGCTGGACGGGATCAAGATCCGGATCACCAACCGCCAGCTGCGGCGGCAGATCAGCCGGCTGGAGGAGGAGGCGGACTCCCTACGGCTCAGCCTGGCACGACACGAGACCCAGGCCGCCGGGGCGGAGCCCTCCGCCGAGGAGGCTTCGCCGGAGCCGCCCGGGAGTCCGCCGCCCGTCGGGTAGGGACAAAAAAGCCCGGCCCGGGGGCCGGGTCTCGCATCTGTCCGCTGCGGCCGTCTCCGGCGGCGGGCCCGCCCTACTCCCTCTGGAACATCGAGTCGTTGAAGTCGCCGCCGGCATCGTCGTCCGATCCGGCCGCGTTGCCCGGCGGGATCGGCGTGTCCATCAGGTCGGTGGCGCTGTCGATCATCTGGACCGTGGCGAGGGCCCTGGTGACCCTGCCGGAGGGCGTCACGAAGCTGATGAAGGCGGTGCCGTCCTCCACGGCGATCATCGGACGCCGGCTGTCGACGCCGTCGTCGCTGAGCTGCAGGGGCGGCGTCCACAGGCCCCCGACCCAGATGCTGAAGAGGATCCTGCCGACCCGCTCGTCGCGCTCCCAGACCACGATCGGCACCCCGGCCGCGTCGAAGGCCAGGCCGGGATGGAGCTCGTCCCTGGGGACGGGATCCGGATTCGCCACGATCGGCTGACGGGCAGACCAGCCGTTGCCCTCCCACCTCGACACGACGATCTGCTTCAGGTTTCCCGCGTTGGCCGGCCACACGACCCAGGGCGCCCCGCTGACCGGGTCGGTGCGGATGGTGGGCGCCAGGTCCCCGAGCGTATCCCCGAGGGGATTGAGCATCAGCTCCAGCGGGACCCCCGCGCGCACCTGTTTCCAGATCGTCCCGGCGTCCCTTCCTCCGCCTCTCAGGAAGAGGACCTTCCGGACGGAGCCGTCCTGAGGGTCGAGGACGACGGAGACCTCGGCCCGGCTCAGGCCCGGAGTCAGCAGCACGGCCAGCAGAGTCGCACCCCACCCGATTCGGCGCATCGTCAACATGACATCAACCTGCCCGCTCCCTGCTCGATCACCAGATCGAACCTCTCCACCTCGTCGAAGTGACGGTCCAGCTGCGAGCGCAGGAACTTGAGTCGTCCGAAGTACACCTTCTCCTGAACCTGGTTTCCGGACCGGCGGGCCATCTCCCACAGGTGGAAGGCCGTCTTGAAGAGGATGTCGACGTAGCGCTCCTCTCCGCCGTGGGCCATCAGCTCGGCCTCTTCGAAGTTGTCGCGCGCCTTGCGCGTGTCGCCCTTCATGGCGTACACCTGTCCGAGGAAGAGCAGCGCGTAGGCCGCACAACGGCGGTACCCTTCCGCGGTCGCCGTCTGCAGGCCCTCCCGCAGCTCGCGGAGCCCGCGGTCCACCCTGCCGACCTTCGCCTGGCAGAACCCGACGTTGATCCGCATCAGCGTCAGGTCGTGCCGGCTGACCTTGTCGTCGAGCAGGGCCCGGGCCGCGCGGAAGCTCTCCATGGCCCTGGGGTAGTCGCCCTGCATGAAATGGGTCCGCGCGATGCAGTGAAGCGCGTACCCTTCCTGCTCCCGGTTGCCCGCCTCGCGGGCGATCGACAGGCTTCTCTCCGCCTCCAACAACGCCAGGTACTTGTCGCCCTTCTCGTCGTGGACGGCGGCGAGGCAGAGGAGGACCAGCGCCAGCGTCTCCGGGAGGATCTCGCCGTGCCGCCTCAGGACCAGCCGGAGCTCGGTCTCGGCCAGGCTGATCTTCCCCATACGCAGGAGGGTCCGGGCGAGGTTGTGCCGCGCCCGGGCGAGCGTGTCGGCGTCCGCCCGGCCCCAGCGCCCGTCCTCGAGGCCAGCGAGAGCCCTCTCGTAGATGGCGTAGGCGTGGGCGTAGTTGCCCTGGTCCCACTCTCGGGCCGCCTCCGCCTTCAGGTCCTCGTACGAGGCCGAGGCGTCCGGCGCGAACTCCTCCACCCGCTCCAGATCGAGCAGGTCGGAGAAGTTCTGGATCGGGACGTTAAAGATGTTGGCCAGGAGGCACAGCTTGTCGAAGGACGGGTAGCACTTGCCCCGCTCGTAGCGGGACAGCTGCGAGTTGTCGATCTCCCCTCCCTCGGCCCTCGCCTTGTCCTCCACCCGCCTCAGGGAAAGCCCGTATCCGGCTCTGAGGCGGCGGAGGTAGTTCCCCAAACGAGCGCTGCCTCGAAGCTCCTGTTCCATCGCCCCTCGTCCCCCCCATTCTTGAATGACCCTTCGGCTCGCGCCGGGTGGAGAGGCGACGTCTCCTCGAGTCGACCGGCCCGTCTCCGAAGCTCCGCGTTGATCGCGCGCCCTGTCTCTATGCTCGATGGTACGGGCAGGCGCGCGCGGTTTCAATGGTGTCGCGAGCTGAAACCCCTGTCAACCAGATTTCGTAATCCGGGTGCGGGCCGGATGCAGCACGGCCTTACTGCCTTTTCTGTCAATGTGTTACGGCGCTCCAATCGGCGCGCCGGCCGCCCGCCCTTGACACGGGAGGGGGCGCTCCCTAACCTTGCGCCGTCCGAGGAGCCATGGATCGCCACGGCCAGGCCCGCGAGGGAATCCTATCCAGCACCACCTTCCCCGGCCTCATGTACGCCATCCTGAGCCAGAGGGAAACCGGCGTACTCACCCTCACGGGCGAGGCGGCCGAGAAATCGGTCTACATCCGGGCCGGCAAGCCGGTCTTCGCCACCTCCAACGACAGGGAGGACCGGCTGGCCCAGGTCTTCCTGAAGGCCGGGCTGGTCTCGCTCGAGAACCTGGTGAGCGCCCTGGACGAATCGATCCGCCAGAAGAAGCGCCTGGGAACGGTGTTGGTCGAGGCGGGGCTGAGCCAGCCCCACCATCTGGTGGAAGGGGTCCGCTCGCAGGTGCGGAACATCCTGTCGGGCCTGTTCCAGTGGACCCGCGGCCGCTATCGCTACGCGCCGGGCCCGCTGCCGAGCGACGAGATGATCACCCTCAAGCTGAGCGCCAGCGACATCATCCTGGAGGGGGTGAGGAGGATCGACAGCTGGGAGCGGATCTGGGAGGCCGTGGGGGACCTCGATGCGCGCTACAGGACGGTCGACGGTCTGGCGGAGCGGGCCCGCGACCTCAAGCTGTCGCTGGCCGAGTGGACCCTCCTGTCGCACTGCGACCGCCCGATCACGCTCCGCGAGCTGTGCCGCTCCTCCGAGATAAGGGACTTCGAGATCTGCCGGCTCCTGTGGGCGCTCCTCACCCTGGGGATCGTGAATCGGGTGCCCTAGGCGCGCCGCCTCGGGCCGCCCCACACGCGCGCAGCAGCTCCTCCCGCGACGGGGCGGCCGTCCCCACCTTCCCGACCACTATGCCGGCGGCGTGATTCGACAGCACCACGCCCTCCTCCACCGTGGCCCCGGCGCCGAGGGCGAGCGCCAGCGTGGCGACGACGGTATCGCCCGCTCCGGAGACATCGAACACGTCGCGCGCCACCGTCGGGATCGCCCTCGCCTCGCCCTCGGGCCCCAGCAGGAGCATGCCCTTCTCCCCCCGCGTGATCAGGAGATGACCGCATCCGGCCCGCTCGCGCAGCCTGCGGCCGATGGCGATGAATTCCTCATCGGTGCGGCCCCCCAGGCCCGTCGCCTCCATCGCCTCGCGCGCGTTGGGGGTGATCACAGTGGCCGGCCGGTAATGGTCGAACAGCCGTACCTTGGGGTCGATGACGACCGGGAGGCCGCGGCGGGCCGCCTCCGGGAGCAGCCCGCTCAGCAGCTCCGGGGTGATGCACCCCTTGTCGTAGTCGGAGACGATGAGGGCGGCCGCACCCTCGAGGCGCTCCAGGGAGCGGTCCAGCAGCGCCCGGACGATCCCGGGGCCGGGCGGACCGTCCTCCTCCCGATCGACCCGCACGACGTGCTGGTGATGGGCGACGACCCGCATCTTGAGCGTCGTCGGCCGGCCGGGCGCGGGGACGAGCCCCTCGCCGGGGATGCCGTTCTCGCGGCAGACCCTCACCAGCTCCTCCCCCTCCCTGTCGTCACCGCGCAGCCCGACGGGCTCGGCCCGCCCGCCGAGCGACACGATGTTCCGCGCGACGTTGCCCGCCCCCCCGGGGCAGGTCGTCTCCCGCTCGAGCCTGACGATGGGGATCGGCGCCTCGGGCGAGATCCGCGTGACCTGCCCCCACACGAAGCGGTCGAGCATCAGGTCCCCGACGACCAGCACGGACACCCGCTCGAAGCGCGAGCTCAGCTCGGTGGCGCGAACGGGATCCAGGCGGGGGACGGAAGGGATCGGTTTCAGGGGCGGTCCTCGGGCTCGATGCTGGCCTCGTCGACCAGCATCACCGGTATGTCGCCTTCGGCGATCGGATAGCGCCTGCGGCAGGTGCGGCACAGCAGTCCCTTGCCGTCCCTGGTCGGCTCCACACCGGTCTTGCAGACTGGGCAGGCGAGGATCTCGAGCAGCTTGGGGTCGATCGCCACCGGCGGCTCCCGCGAAGAGGCCGACTTATAACACCCGGCCGAAATCGATGTCAAACCCCGGCCCCGGCGCGCTTTGCGCCCGGCGAAGAGCGGGTGCTAAGATGCCGATCCCGATGCCGTCGTCCCCTTTTCGCATCTCGGACGCAGACCGCCTCCTGCTGATCCGCCTGGGCGCCGTCGGCGACGTGTTGCGCACCCTCCCGGCGCTGCACCTGATCCGGACCGCCTTCCCCGCGGTGCACGTCGCGTGGGTCGCCGAGGAGGTGTCGCTCGAGCTGCTCGCCGGGCATCCGGAGATCGACGAGCTGATCCCGTTCCCGCGACGTCGCCTGATCTCCATGGCCCGCCGGCCTTCCCGGCTAGCCGCGGCGCTTTACGAGCTGGGGCGCGACCTCCGGGGCCGCCGGTTCACGGTCGCGGTCGACTTCCAGGGGAGCCTCAAGAGCGGGATGATCGCCCTCCTGTCGGGCGCCCCGCGGCGGGTCGGATTCGCCCCGGGACACTGCCGGGAGATGAGCTTCCTGTTCACCAACCACTGGGTGCGGCCCCGCAGCCGTTGGCTCAACCGCGTCGAGCGGAACCTGCTGCTATCGGAGGCGCTGGGCGCCACCGGGGACGACGTGATCATGCTCCTTCCCGAGACCACGCAGGAGGGCCGGCGGGCGGAGGAGACGGCGCGCCAGCTCGCGCCGGGCGGGGAGCCGCTGGTCCTGCTCGCGCCCGGGACCAGCCGGCGCCAGGCCTACAAGCGCTGGCCGCTCGTGCGATACTCACGTTTGGCCGCCCGCCTCGCCTCGGAGCTCGGGGTCGTCCCCGCGGTCACCTGGGGGCCGGGAGAGGAGGAGATGGCCCGGGCCGTGGTCCGCGACTCGGACGGGGCCGCGCGTCTGGCGCCGCCGCTCGGGCTACGGTCGCTGGCGGCTCTGCTGCGCCGCGCGGCCCTGTTCGTCGGGGCCGACACCGGGCCGATGCATCTTGCCTGGGGGGTGGGCTGCCCCGTGATCGCGATCTTCGGCCCCACCGACCCCCGCCTGAACGGGCCGCTCGGCCGCGGCCACGCCGTCCTCCGCGGCGGGTCGAGCGCCGCCGCGGTCTCCGCCGATGAGGCGTTCGGCGCCGCGCGCGCCGTTCTGGGACGCGCGCCGCGGACGCCCCGGATCGAGACGAAGTGGTCGCGGGCGACGCTGTTCACCGCCGCGGCGGGTCCCCCGCCATGACAGCGATCGACCCCGCCGGCGTCCGGCGCGTCCTGATCCGCGCCAACAACTGGATCGGCGACGTGGTGATGATCTCGCCCGCGGTCCGCGCCATCCGCGCCCACTTCCGCGGAGCGCGGATCTCCATCCTCGCCAAGAGCTGGGTGCTCGAGGCGCTGCGGGGCAGCCCCGACTACGACGATCTGATCGAGTACGACCGCGACGGGGCCCACCGGGGGGCGGCGGGGAGGTGGAGGCTTGTCGCGGCGCTGCGGCGGCGGCGGTTCGACCTGGCGGTCCTGTTCCAGAAGGCGTTCGAGGCGGCGGCCTTCGCCCGCCTGGCCGGCGCCCGGGTGCGGATCGGATACGCGACCGACTTCCGCCGTCCACTCCTGACCCACCCGCTGCCCCTCCCCCCCGCCCGGACGCACCACGTGGACGTCTTCCTCGGGATCGCCCGGGCCCTCGGGTGCCCGATCCGCGACCCCTTCCCCTCCTTCCACATAGACGACCGCTCCCGCGACAGAGCCGGCGAACTGCTGCTCCGCTCGGGGATCTGCTCCGACGGGCCGCTGGTGGCGATCCACCCCGGAGCCTCCAAGTCCCCGCGCGCCTGGCATCCGGACCGGTTCGCCCGTCTGGGGCGCCGCCTGGCGAAGAGGGCCGGCGCCCGCATCCTGCTGCTGGGTGGACCGGCCGACCGGGAGCTCGTCGGCGGGATCGCGGAGCGGCTGCCCCGGGGGCGCGTGCTGGTGCCGGGCGCGGATCTGCCGCTGCGGGTCGTGGCGGGGCTCATGGAGCGCTGCCATCTCTTCATCGGGAGCGACAGCGGCCCGATGCACGTCGCCGCGGCGCTCGACGTGCCGACAATCGCCCTGTTCGGACCCGGCATACCTGAGCGCACCGCCCCTAGGGCGCGCTCGGCCGCGGTGCTCCCCATCTCCCGGCGCTATCCGTGCGCCCCCTGCCGGCAGGACTTCTTCCGGGAGTGCCCGGCCGCGCCGTCCGGCAAGCCGTTCTGCCTTGAGGAGATCGGGGTGGACGAGGTGGAGGAGGCGGCCGGGGAGCTACTTCTGAGCAGTCCACCGGCCCGCGTTTGCCCGTCCTGACTGCGGCGCACGCGCGCCTCCCCAGAGTATCCTGCGCAGCCGGAGCCGTCCGCGGTAGCGCTGCAGGCGACGCTGCAGCCGCCGCAGGAGCGACCGATCGGGCCCGCAGTAGCTGCGCAGGAACAGGAGCTCCTCGCGGGCCGTGAGCCGGAAGCGTCCCGCGATCCACTTCTCGTACGACCTGAGCAGACGCGCCAGGTTTCTGAACCGGGCGCCCGGGCCGGCGCGGCGCACGAACCGGCCGCGATCGAGGTCGACGATATGGACCCGGTCGCCGTCTGGCCCCTCTCCCAGCAGGATGTTGCTCACGTTCAGGTCGGCGTGCAGGAAGCCGGCGTCGTGCATCGACCGGACCAGCGAGGCGCTCTTCTCCAGGCTGATGCGGCGCCTACGCCAGGGAGCGTCCTCGAGCGCCGCCTCGTAGAGGTTCTGCGAGCGATGCACCCGCCGAGTCACCACCGCGTGCTGGTGGAACGGGCCAAAGGCCCTGCGCCAGCCGACGGCCAGCACCGCCGGCGTCGGCACCCCGGCGCGCTCGAGCCGCTCGGCCGCCACCAGCTGCGCCACCGCTCGGCCGGCCCCCAGGTAGAGCCCGCCGAGAATCCTCCCCAGCAGGCCGCCGTGCAGGGCTCTCTTCCCCACCGCCTCCTGGCCGGCCAGGCGGAGCCGGACGAGCCCGCCCCGCCCGCCTCCCGCCGCAGGCTCGCGCCGGGCCGCGCCGGCGAACAACAGGTCAGCCTCGCCCTTCTGGATCGCCTCGGCGCAGTCGTTGCGGGCGAGCCACGTCGCCCGCGGGGATCGCACCTCCGCGTATCCCGCGGGCGCCGATCTCCCCGACCGTGCCCCCCGGCGGCCGACGAGCCTCACTCCCGTTCCGGCGGCGGCGCCTCGCGGGGCCTGCCGAAGACGTGGGCCACGAGGATCCCGATGAGGTACAGGATCACCATGGGGGCGGCGAAGACGCACTGGGTGACGACGTCGGGCGTTGGGGTGATGATCGCCGCCAGGATGAAGATCACGAGGACGGCGTACTTGAAGTTGCGCCACAGGAACCCAGGCGTGATCAGCCCCAGCCGCGCCAGGAAGTAGACCACCGTCGGCAGCTCGAAGACCAGGGCCAGCCCGAGGATGATCTTGCTCTCGAAGCTGAACAGGCTGCTCACGCGCAGCGCCGGATCGAACCCTTCGGCGACGCCCAGCAGGAACCTCGAGGCCGCGGGGAACCCGACGTAGTAGCCGAACGCCCCGCCCACGAGGAAGAAGACCGAGGCGAACAGGATGAACGGCACGGCGTAGCGGCGCTCCCTCGGGTAGAGCCCGGGGGAGATGAAGGCCCACGCCTGATAGAGCACGAACGGCGCGGCGACGAACAGGGAGGCCAGGAAGGCGACCTTCATGTACAGGATGAAAGGTTCCGTGAGGTCCAGGAACACGGGCCGTTCCTCCCCCAGGAGCGGCACGAGCGGGTCCAGGAAGAAGTCGAGGATCCGGCGGGCGTAGACCAGCGTCACGCCGAAGGCGAGGCCGATCCCGAGCAGGGACAGGAGCAACCGCTTCCGGAGCTCCTCCAGGTGCTCCAGGAAGCTCATCGCGGAGAGGTCAGCTGGTTTCGTCGCGGGCTCGCCCGGCATCGGCGGGGCCCGCCCCGTCCCGGGCCTGTTCGGGCGGAGCGGGCTGTGCGGCCTTCCGGCGTTGGGAGGTCTCGAGCTCGGCGACCTCCGAGTCGAGCGTGGAGCGCAGATCGTTGGCGGTCCGCCTGAACTCGGCGAGTCCCCGGCCGATCGTGCGCCCCAGCTCCGGCAGCTTGCGCGGCCCGAATATGAGCAACGCCACCAGGAAGATCAGGATCAGCTCCGGGCCGCCGATCGATCCGAACACGCGTTCACTCCTCCGGGTCCGGCTCCATCTTAGCACCATCCATTCCGGCGCGCGCGTCTCGTCTTCCGTGACGGGTCCCTGACAGCGCGTTCCGGCGGCCCGTTCCTTTACAGGGCTCTCGGGCGGCACTATACTTTCGATACGTCCAACGCGAGGTGATCGGCGATGGGACACAGGTCGCTCCTAGGGGGGGTCGCGTTCGTCGTCGCGGGCGGGCTCGCGGGAGGGCTGCTCGGCGGCCGGGCCGCCACCGCCCGCGAGGGCGCCGGTGACCGGCTCGGTACCTACACCCAGATAGTGAGCCTGGTGCAGGCCCGCGCGGCGGACCCCGTCGACCCGCGCGTCGCCATCGAGGGCTCCATTCGCGGGATGCTCCGCTCGCTCGACCCGCACTCGAACTACCTCGACCCCGACGACTACAAGAGCATGCTGGAGGAGCAGCACGGCAGCTTCTCGGGCCTC
>JBHIBC010000070.1:0-14607 GCA_046758905.1 Acidobacteriota bacterium
GACGCCGGGCGGGAGGTCGTCCTGCTCGGCTGGGTCGACAGCGTCCGGGACCACGGGGGGCTGCTGTTCGTGGATCTGCGCGATCGGTACGGGATCACGCAGGCGGTGTTCAACCCGGAGAGGTCCCCGGGCGCGTTCGCGGCCGCCAAGGAGGTGCGCCCCGAGTACGTGGTGGCGGTGCGCGGGAGGGTCGTGCGGCGCGCCGAGGAGAACGCCAACCGGGACCTGCCGACCGGCCGCATCGAGGTCCAGGCGTCCTCGCTCGAGGTCCTGAATACCTGCGACCCGCTGCCCTTCGCCCCCGCCGACGACACCACGGCCTCGGAGGAGGTCCGGCTGCGGTACCGGTACCTGGACCTCCGGCGCCCCCGGCTGCAGCGGGTCCTCGAGACCCGGCACCGGATCCTGCTGGCCGTGCGCCGTTATTTCGACCGGCACGGGTTCGTGGAGATCGAGACCCCCCTTCTGACCCGGAGCACCCCTGAGGGCTCGCGCGAGTACCTCGTGCCGTCGCGGATCAATCCCGGGCGGTTCTACTCGCTGCCGCAGTCGCCGCAGATCCTCAAGCAGCTCCTGATGGTCTCGGGCTTCGACCGCTACTTCCAGATCGCCAGATGCTTCCGGGACGAGGACCTGCGGGCCGACCGCCAGCCGGAGTTCACCCAGATCGACGTCGAGATGTCGTTCCCCGACGGGGAGACTCTCTACTCCCTGATGGAGGGGCTGATGGAGGAGATCTTCCGGACCGCCGGCAGGCTTCTGACCGGGCCGTACCGGCGGATCTCCTATCGCGAGGCGATGGACCGTTTCGGGAGCGACAAGCCCGACACGCGCTTCGCCCTCGAGCTGTGCGACCTCTCGAAGGCCCTCGCCGACAGCCCCTTCCGAGTGTTCTCGGACGCGGTGCGCGCGGGCGGCGTGGTGAAGGGGCTGGTGATCCCAGGGGGCGGGAGGTGGCCGCGGCAGCGGATCGACAACCTGGTCGACAGGGCCAAGGCCCTCGGAGCCCGGGGGCTCGTCTGGATCAGATCGAGCGCGGGGGCGATCCAGTCGTCGATCCTCAAGCACCTGACCGAGGAGGGCTGCCGCGCCGCCCTGCGCCGCGCCCGCGCGGGGGCCGACGATCTCCTCCTGCTGGTCGCGGGCCAGTGGAAGCAGTCCTGCGGGATCCTCGGCGCGCTCCGGCTGGCGATCGGGCGCGCTGAGAAGATGATCGATACGGCGCGCGACGACCTCCTCTGGGTGAACGAGTTCCCGCTGTTCGAGTACAGCGAGGAGGAGGGACGGCTGGTCTCCTGCCACCATCCCTTCACCTCCCCCAGCCCCGCGGACCTCTCGATGCTGGAGAGCCGTCCAGAGGAGGTGCGCGCCGAGGCCTACGACATGGTGCTGAACGGCATGGAGATCGGGGGCGGGAGCGTCCGGATCCACCGCCAGGACCTGCAGCAGCGGGTGTTCCGCATCCTCGGGATCGATCCCGGCGAGGCGGAGGCGCGCTTCGGCTTCCTTCTCTCCGCGCTGCGGATGGGGGCCCCGCCGCACGGCGGCATCGCCCTGGGGCTCGACCGGATCGTCGCCATCCTCACCGGGTCCGCCTCGATCCGGGACGTCATCGCCTTCCCCAAGACGACCAGCGCCATCGACCCGATGTCGGGTGCGCCCTCGCGGGTCGCCGAGCGCCAGCTGAAAGAGCTCCACATCCGCGTCGACCCGCCCGACGAGCCGCGCGGCTCGCGAGGATAAGTCGTTTGTTTACAGGTCATTGTCCTTCCCGAAGGGGGGCCGCATTCATTGACAGCGCCCCCGCCGGGTGCTAACTTACCCTCCTGCCTGCAGCACGAGGGCGAGGGGGAGCGGATCCCGATCGGATGCGAAGACTCGCGGTCCCCGAGAAGATCCTGATCGACATCTTCGGGCATTACGACGAGAACCTTAAGAGCATCGAGAGGAGCACCGGCGTACGGCTGTCGGCTCGGGGCACCGAGGTCACGGTCCAGGGAGAGGCCGACGAGGAGGCGCTCGCCGTCGAGCTGATCGAGCAGCTGATCGACGTCGTGCAGGGCGGCTACCGGCTGCGCAGGGGCGACGTCGACATCGCCCTGCGGCTGCTGCGGGACAATCGATCGGCGGCGCTCAACGATTTCTTCAGGTCGGGCCGCCTGATGGCCCGGAACGGCCGCTATGTCACCCCGAAGAGCCTCAACCAGCGCCGCTACCTCGACGCCATCCGGGAGAGCGACCTGGTGTTCGCCATCGGCCCGGCGGGGACCGGGAAGACCTATCTCGCGGTGGCGGCCGCCGTGGCCCACATGAACGAGAAGAAAGTGGAGCGCATCATCCTCTGCCGTCCGGCGGTCGAGGCCGGGGAGAAGCTCGGGTTCCTCCCGGGGGACATGGCGGAGAAGGTGGATCCCTACTTCCGCCCGCTGTACGACGCGCTGTACCACCTCGTCGACCGGGACCGCGCCAGCGCGCAGATGGAGCGCGGGATCATCGAGATCGCGCCGCTGGCCTTCATGCGGGGCCGGACGCTGAACAACTGCTTCGTGATCCTCGACGAAGCGCAGAACACCACCTCCGAGCAGATGAAGATGTTCCTGACGCGCCTCGGCCACAACACCAAGGCGGTGGTGACCGGGGATGTCACCCAGGTGGATCTGCCCCCGGAGCGCACCTCCGGCCTGATCGAGGTCCAGTCGGTGGTGGCCGCGGTTCCCGGCATCCGCTTCGTCTACTTCGACGAGACGGACGTGGTCCGCCACCCCCTTGTGCAGAACATCATCAAGGCCTACGAGGCGTTCCGCGACGGTCACCGGACCGCGCACCGATCGCCGCGGGCGCGGCGCTCTCACCGGGCGGCGAAGGGCCGGCGGGGCGAGCGGGACCGCCCCCCGGAGTGACGGCGGCATGTTCCTCAACCCGGACAAGCGCGCGACCGGCAGGCGCAAGGGTCCCCTCCGGACCCGGCTCGGGTCGTTCCGCACGCGGCTCGCCGACCGTCTCGAGCGCCTGTTCGAGATCAAGGCGATCTGGAGCGCGCTGTTCCTCCTGACCCTGACCCCCCTCCTCATGGTGCCGCGGATCGGCCCCGCGCTGCCGCGGCTGGAGGCGGGCTCCGTCGCGCCCGAGGACGTCATCGCTCCGGTGAGCCTGGAGTTCGCCGACGACGCGGCGACAGAGGAGGTCCGCAGCGCCGCCCGGGATCTGACGCCGCCGGTCTACAACTTCGACAGCCTCGCCCGCAGCGAGGCGATCTCCGCGGTTCGCCGGACCTTCGCGCTCGGGCGCCAGGCGCTGGAGGATGTCGCCGCGGCCGGGGCCGAGCCCGCGTTCGTCCGGTCGGAGGTGCTGCGGGCTCTGCGGCAGAACGAGGAGATCCCCGCGTCCCCGGAGGCCTTGGAGTACCTGGTCCTCAAGGGCTTCGACCCGGAGATCGAGGAGCGCCTCGTCGCGGCGCTGCGGGCGCCGTTCCTTCACCGGATCGTCGGAAGCAAGACCTTCCTGCCCCGGTCCGGGCGAGTGACCTTGCGCGACACGCGCAGCGGCCGGGAGTGGCGGGAGGAGGATCTGAAGGGGGTGCTGTCGCTGGACGAGGCGCGCCAGGTGGCGCGCGAGACGCTCCGATCCGCGGGCGCCGGCAGGCGGGAGGAGGCGGCCGTCGCACCCCTGCTGACCGAGCTGATCGCTCCCAACCTGATCTTCAACAGGGCCCTCACCGACGATCGCCGCCAGGAGGCGGCGGACCGGATCGAGCCGCTGATCGTGCGCGTGCCGAAGGGCAAGGTCATCCTGCGGCGCGGGGAGGTCGTCAGCGAGGACAAGGCGCGGGTGCTCGAGGCGTTCCACGAGGCGCGGCGCGAGGGCTCCTCGGCGGGGGCGATCCTCGGCAACCTGCTGTTCATGGCGCTGCTCCTGTTCTTCCTGTCGCGCTACGTCTTCTTCTACCAGAAATCCTACCGCAGGGAGCGGCACCTGTTCGCCCTGATGGTGCTGGTCATGGTGATCGGGCTCCTGATGGACCGCGGCTTCGCGTGGCTCTATCAGAACGTGGTGGACACCCTCCAGGCGATGCCCTTCGCCGACCCGAGCTTCTATCGCTTCATGGTCCCGATGGCCGCGGGCTCGATGCTGGTGACGCTGCTGGCCAATCCGCGTGTCGGGATGGCGTTCGCGCTGTTCTACGTGCCCCTGTTCGGCATGATGATGGAGTGGGACCTGGCCCTGATGCTGTACTGCCTGGTGAGCAACCTCGCCGCCATCTACGGCATCAGCGCCTACCACCAGAGGACGGCCCTGATCCGAGCCGGGCTCTTCCTGGGGGGGGTCAACGCGGTGACCGTCCTGGCGCTGGAGAGCCTGCCGGCCCTGGAGAGCGTCGCGGGACGGACGCCGCCGGTCACCCACCTGCTCTACCAGATGTTCTGCGGGTTCGTCGGCGGGATCCTGGTGGCGGTGCTGGTCTCCTTCCTGCTCCCCGTCCTCGAGTGGTTCTTCAACATCCTGACCGACGTGCGGCTGCTGGAACTGTCCAACCTCAACAACCCGCTGTTGAGGCGGCTGGCCGTGGAGGCGCCGGGGTCCTACAACCACAGCGTGATCGTCGGGACCCTGGCCGAGGCGGCGGCGGAGGCGATCGGGGCCAACGCGCTGTTCTGCCGCGTGGCGGCGTACTACCACGACGTGGGCAAGATGCTCAAGCCTGACTACTTCGTGGAGAATCAGCGCGAGGGGCTCAACCGGCACGACGGGCTGAGCCCGCATATGAGCGCGCTGGTCATCGCCAGCCACGTGAAGGACGGGTACGAGCTGGCCAGGAGCTACGGCCTCCCGAAGCAGGTGCTCGACATCATCCCGCAGCACCACGGCACCCGCAGGATCAATTACTTCTACGAGAAGGCGAAGAGGAGCGAGAACCCCAGCGTGGAGGAGGTGCGCGAGTCGGACTACCGCTATCCCGGCCCCAAGCCCCAGTCGAAGGAGGCGGCGATCTTCATGCTCTCCGACTCGATCGAGGCGGCCGCGCGCACTCTGGACGACCCGTCGCCGGCCCGCTTCAAGGGCCTGATCCGCAGGATCGTCTCCGACGTCGTCCTCGATGACCAGTTCGACCAGTGTGACCTGACCTTCTCGGAGCTGGACAAGGTGCAGGCCGCCTTCATGAAGACGCTGAGCAGCATCTACCACCACCGCATCGACTACCCGGGGTTCGACTTCGAGAAGGTCTCCGCGCGCTCGTTCCAGGGGAGCCGGACGCACGAGGCCCCGCCGGCGCGCGTCCGGGAATGGGGTCGATAGAGGTCGTCGCCGCGGACCCGGCGGGACGGCGCCTGGCGCCGGCCTGCGGGCGGCTGCTGCGGCGCCTGGTGCGGGCCACCGGACGGCAGGGGGCGGGGGTGACCGTGCTGCTGGCCTCCGACGCCGAGGTCAGGCGGCTCAACCGGACCTTCCGCGGCGTGGACCGGGCCACCGACGTCCTGTCGTTCCCCTCCGGCGGGCCCCTGCAGCCCGGCGGCGGGCACCTCGGGGACATCGCCATCTCGGTGCCCCGCGCGGCGCGGCAAGCGCGCCGCGCCGGGTGGAGCCTCGCCAACGAGCTGGGGCTGCTGCTCACCCACGGCTACCTCCACCTGCTCGGCCACGATCACGAGACGGACGACGGCGAGATGTGGCGCCTCGAGAGAGAGCTCCTCCGCAGCGCCGCCCGGGTCCCGATCGGGGCGCGACGCCGGCCCTGGGGAGAGGCGGGCGGGGCGCGGCCGTCCGCAGCCCGGCGCAGGCGGCGATGACCGATCCGGACCGCCCTCCGGATCCCGGCGCCGGCCCCGAATCCGAAACGTTTCGGAGCGGCTTCGTGGCCCTCGCCGGCCGGGCCAACGTGGGCAAGTCGACCTTGATGAACCGGCTGGTCGGGTCGAAGCTGTCGATCGTCTCCCCGGTGCCGCAGACCACGCGCTTCCCCGTTCGCGGCGTCCTGAACCGCCGGGACGCTCAGGTCGTGTTCATCGACACGCCCGGGATCCACAAGCCGCGCTTTCGGATGAATCGGGAGATGGTGAGGCTGGCGACGCGGGTGCTGAGGGACGTGGACCTGATCGGGATGCTCGTCGACGCCTCCGAAGGCGTCGGCCCGGGCGACCGGTTCGCGCTCGATCTGGTCCGCGGATCGGGCGGGCGGGCCATTCTGATCCTGAACAAGATCGACCTGATGCGGCGCGAGCGTCTGTTGCCCCTCCTCGCGCAGGCGGACGGTCTGGGCTTGTTCCAGGATCTGGTCCCGGTCTCCGCCCTGACCGGCGAGAACTGCGACCGGCTGGAGCGCGTGATCCTGGACCGGATGGCGCCGGGCCGGCCGCTCTTCCCCCCCGAGATGCTGACCGACCTGCCCGAGCGGCTGGCGGTCTCGGAGATCATCAGGGAGCAGGTCTGCCTCAAGACGCGCCAGGAGGTGCCGCACGCCACCGCCGTGATGGTGGAGACGCTGGGCGGGGAGAGGGGCGGCCTCGTCCGCATCGACGCCACGATCTTCGTCGAGCGCCCCTCCCAGAAAGCGATCCTGATCGGCGAGGGGGGCCGCATGATGAAGGAGATAGGGACGGCGGCCCGGCTCAGCCTGGAGGGTTTCCTCGGGAGCCGGGTTCACCTCTCGTTGTGGGTCAAGGTGAAGGAGCGCTGGCGCGACGACGTCTCGCTCCTGCGCCTGATCGGCCTGCCCCTGCCGTAGGAGATCCCACGCCCTTGGAGTAGAATGACGCCCTTCGCGGGACGTGGGGCATGAAGGACAGCGCGTTTCTCGTCGAATCGATCCGGAAGCTTCTGCGCCGCGGCGCCAGCGCCCATTTGCTGAAGATCCTCCAGAAGGTCCGCGCGGCGGACCTCGCCGAGGCCTTCAAGTCGCTGGACGCCGGGGAGCAGTCCGCGATCTTCCGCCTGCTCGCCGACCGGTCGACGCTGCAAGCGGCCCGGCTGCTCGGCGAGATCCATGCGTCGCTTCGCCCCGAGCTGCTGCGCGGCTTGGAGCCGCAGGAGGTGGCGCGCGTCCTGCAGAGCCTGGCCTCCGACGACGCCGCCGAGATCCTCGCGGAGTGCGCCGACGAGCAGCGGGATGCCGTGCTGTCGCTGATGCACCGGGAGGCGTCGGAGGAGGTCCAGGGCCTCCTGGTCTACGAGGACGAGACGGCGGGCCGCATCATGACGACCCGCTTCCTGGCGCTTCCGGAGGACACCCGGGTCCAGGAGGCGATCAGCGCCCTGCAGAAAGCGCAGGAGGCCGAGATGGTGTTCTACCTCTACGTGGTCGACTCCCCGGGCCACCTGCTGGGGGTGCTGTCGCTGCGTCGGCTCCTGACGGTGCCGCCGCCGACCCGACTGGGGGAGATCATGTCGACGGACGTCATCGCGGTGCGCACCGAGACCGATCAGGAGGAGGTCGCCCGCATCGCATCGCAGTACGATCTGCTGGCGGTGCCGGTGGTGGACGCGGAGAACACCCTCGTCGGCATCGTCACCATCGACGACGTCGTCGACGTCATGCGCGAGGAGGCGACGGAGGACTTCTACAAGCTCGCCGGGACCTCGGACGAGGAGAGGATGATCCGGTCGACGCTGCGCTCGGCCCGGGTGCGGCTTCCCTGGCTGTTCGCCGCGTTCGTGGGCGGCCTGCTGGCCGCGATGCTGATCAAGTCGTACACTCCGCTCCTGGTCCGGGTCACCACGCTCGCCTGCTTCATCCCGGTGGTCCTCGGCATGGGGGGCAACATCGGGACGCAGGCCGCCACCATCATGGTCCGGGGGCTGGCGACCGGCCGGATCTCGGCGCGGCAGGTCGGGACCGTGATCTTCAAGGAGATCCGCATCGCCCTGCTCCTCGGGGCGATCTACGGGGCGCTTCTCGGCGTGGCCGCCGTGGCGCTGGTCGGCATGAGCGCGCGGGTGGCCGCGATCGTGGGTCTGGCGCTGTGCGCCTCGATGGTCATGGCGGCGATCGTCGGGTCGGTGTTCCCGATGCTGCTGAAGTCGGTGCACATCGACCCCGCCGTCGCCACCAGCCCGTTCGTGACGACCTCGGTCGACCTGCTGGGCCTCCTGGCCTTCTTCGGCCTGGCCGGCCCGTACCTGCTCGCGGGGTGAGCGGGCGGCGCGCGCGGGGGCGGCCGTGCCGTTGAAGGAGGAGGAGGCCTTCGTCCTCGGGTCGCTGCCGCTCGGGGAGTCGGACCGGATCGTCACCTTCCTGACCCGGGGGGCGGGGAAGGTCCGGGGCGTGGCCAAGGGGGCGCGGCGCAGCCGGCGGCGGTTCGGGAGCAACCTGGAGCTGTTGAGCCGGGTGCGGCTCAGCTACTTCGAGCGCGAGAGGGCCGATCTCGCGCGGATCGAGGCGGCGGAGCTTCTGGAGTCGTTCTATGCGCTCCAGGAAGACCCCGAGCGGGGTGCGGTCATGGCCTGCTTGGCCGAGATCGCCGACGCCTTCTCGCGGGAGCAGCAGGAGGACGAAGGCTTCTTCAGGCTGATGCACGCGGTCCTGCGGGCCCTGCGGGCCGGCCTGGACCTCGACCTGGCGGCCCGCTACTTCGAGATCTGGACGCTGAGGCTGCACGGCGTGCTCCCCTCGCTCCGCAGCTGCAGCGCCTGCGGCGCGGCGCTGCGGACCCGGGGAGCCCGCTACCAGAGCCGGCAGGCGGGCGTCGTCTGCTCGCGGTGCGCAGGTGCGCGGGGCGGGCGCGAGGTCATCATCCCGGCCGCGGCGGTCCGGGCGGCGGAGGAGATCCAGAGGCTGGCGCCGGAGCGGCTGGCCGGCAGGGACCCGGCGCCGCTGGCGCCCTTGGGCGCCCTGGCGCGTGAGGTGTTCCTGGATCTCACCGAGAGGCGCTTCCGGAGCTACGACGTGCTGTGCGCGATACGCCGGCGGGCGTGATCGGGACGCGCGAGGACGCGACATGCCGCTCAACTTCCAGCAGCTGATCCTGGCCCTCCAGCGGTTCTGGGCGGAACGGGGGGCGGTCCTGCAGCAGCCGTACGACGTGGAGGTCGGCGCCGGCACCATGCACCCGGACACGTTCTTCCGCGTCCTCGGCCCCGAGCCCTGGCGGGTGGCCTACTGCTCCCCGTCGCGGCGGCCGGTCGACGGCCGTTACGGCCAGAACCCTTTCCGCCTCTACCGGCACTACCAGTTCCAGGTGATCCTCAAGCCGTCGCCCGACGACGTCCAGGACCTCTACCTGCGCTCGCTGGAGGCGTTCGGGGTCGACCCCGGCTCGCACGACATCCGCTTCGAGGAGGACAACTGGGAGTCGCCGACCCTCGGCGCCGCCGGGGTGGGGTGGCAGGTGTCGATGGACGGGATGGAGATCACCCAGTTCACCTATTTCCAGCAAGCCGGGGGGATCGAGCTCCGGCCGATCTCGGCGGAGATCACGTACGGCACGGAGCGGATCTGCATGTTCCTCAACGAGGTCTCCAGCGTCTTCGATCTCGAGTGGGCGGAGGGGGTGCGCTACGGGGAGGTGCGGCTTCAGGAGGAGGAGGAGTTCTCCAGGCACGACTTCGAGGTGGCCGACGTGGACGGCCTGCTGCGCTTGTTCCAGCACCACGAGGCCGAGGGGCACCGTCTCCTGAAGGCCGGCCTGGTGCTGCCGGCCTACGACCACGTGCTGCGGTGCTCGCATACCTTCAACGTCCTGGAGGCGCGCGGGGCGGTCAGCGTGACCGAGAGGACGGGGTTCATCCAGCGCGTCCGGCGGCTGGCGGTCGGCTGCGCCAGGGCCCATCTAGCGCGGCGCGCGGCGCTCGGATACCCGCTGCTGCGCGCCTCGCGAAGCGCGGGGGGCGGGGCGCGATGACGGAACGAATCCGCCCGCCTCACGTTTTCCTGCTCGAGGTGCGGACGGAGGAGATCCCGGCGCGAATGATCCCCGGGGCGATCCGCGACCTGCGGGAGGGCCTGTGCCGCGCGCTGGCGGAGGCGAGGCTGGTCCCTCCGGACCAGGCGGCCGGCGGGAAGCGGGTCGAGTCGTTCGCCACGCCGAGGAGGCTGGCCGTCCGGGTCGCCGGGGTCCTGCCGCGACAGCCGGACGAGCGGATCGAGGTCGCCGGGCCGCCCGTGAGCGCGGCCTTCGATGGCGGAGGCCGCCCGACCCGCGCCGCCGAGGGGTTCGCCCGCGCCCAGGGGGTGAAGGTCTCGGATCTGGTGCGCCTGAGGACCCCCCGGGGCGAGTGCGTCGGCGCCCGCAGGATCGTCCGCGGGCGGCCCGCCGCGCGGGTGCTGGCGGAGGTGATCCCGCCGGCGGTCATGGCCACGAGCTTCCCGAAGACGATGCGTTGGGGATCCGGGGAACACCGGTTCGTGCGGCCGATCCACTCCGTGGCGGCGCTGCTCGATTCCCGGCCGGTGCCGATGACGATCGCCGGGGTGCGCGCCGGGCGCGCGACCTCGGGGCTGCGGGCCCGCGGGCGGGCGCGGGTCACGCTCCGGAGCGCCGCGGAGTACCTCGACGCGCTGCGGCGCGGCGGCGTTCTCGCCGACGTCGACGAGCGCAGGACGGCGATCCAGGATCAGCTGCGGGCCGCGGCGCGCGCGGCCGGCGGCCGGATCGCGCCGCCGCCGGGCGTCGCGGGCGACCGGCGGGACGGGGGCGACCCCGAGCTCCTGGAGGAGGTCCTCCACATGGTCGAGTGGCCGACGGTGATCTGCGGCCGGTTCGACGAGTCGTTCCTCGACCTGCCGTCGGAGATCCTGGTGACGGCGATGCGCCATCATCAGAAGTACTTCTCGCTGCTCGGCCGCACCGGGAGGCTGCTGAACCGGTTCCTCGCCGTCGCCAACGCCCGGGGGGACCGGCGGGGCATCATCCTGCGGGGCAACGAGTGGGTCCTGCGCGCGCGCCTCCAGGACGCGCGGTTCTTCTGGCAGGAGGACCGCCGGAAGAGGCTGGAGGAGCATGGCGCCGGGCTCATGCGGATCACCTTCCACGAGCGGCTCGGCTCGTACGCCGACAAGGTGGCGCGCGTGGCCCGCCTGGCCGAGGCGGTGCTGCCCGCCTTCCGGGAGGCGGGCCATCCGGTCCACGCGGACGCCGTGGCGCGCGCGGTCGCGCTGTGCAAGAACGACCTGACCACCCAGATGGTGAGCGAGTTCCCCGAGCTGCAGGGCACCGTCGGCGCCATCTACGCGCGCGCGGACGGCGAGCCGGACCGCGTCGCGGACGCCATCGCCGGGCACTACCTCCCCCTAGGGCCCGACAGCCCGATCCCTCCGACGCCGGAGGGCCGGGTCGTCGCGATCGCCGACCGTCTCGACACGCAGGCGGGGATCTTTCTCCTCGGGATGATCCCGACCGGGTCGCGCGACCCATACGGCCTGAGGCGATCGACGTTGGGGGTCGGCCGCATCCTCGTGGACAGCCGCGTTCACGTCTCCCTCTCGCGCCTGGTGGGCCGGGCCCTCGAGGGGTACGCGGGCGGGGTCGTCCCGGGGGCCGCGGCTCCCGAGCGGGCCCGCGCCTGGCTTCTGGACTTCTATCGCGCGCGCCTGCAGCACCTGGGGGAGGAGGCGGGTTGCCGTGCCGATTCGGCCCGCGCCGCACTGTCGGCGGAGCCGGACGATCCCTTCGCGGCCCGGCTTCGGATGCGGGCGCTTGACGCGATTCGCTCCGGGGCCGACTTCGAGGCCTTGGCGCTGGCGCACAAGAGGATCAAGAACATCCTGAGATCGCAGCCCGCCTGCGAGCTGGATCGCGCGCGGCTGCGGGAGCCGGCCGAGCGGGCCCTGCTCCACGAGATCGAGGCCGCGCGCCCGGCGGTCCGCGCGGCGGTGGACCGGCGGGACTACATCGCGGCCCTGAAGGCGATCGCCCGCCTACGTCCGGCGCTGGACCGGTTCTTCGACGAGGTCCTGGTGATGTCGGAGGAGCGTGCCGAGCGCGAGAATCGTCTCGCGCTCCTGCAGTCCATCGCGGCCCTGTTCCTCGAGGTGGTCGACCTCTCCGAGGTCGCCGTCGAGGGTGAGCCGGTCGCCGCCGCAGCTTCGGGAAGGAGGTAGCCGGGATGGCGAGGCGATACGTCTACTTCTTCGGGAACGGCCGGGCCGAGGGACGGGGGGACATGCGCCGGATCCTGGGCGGCAAGGGCGCCGGCCTGATGGAGATGACCCGGCTCGGGCTGCCGGTGCCGGCCGGATTCGTGATCAGCACCGAGGCGTGCCGCATGTACCTGTCGCGCCGGACCCGGGAGGTCCGGGCGCTGCGGGAGGAGGTCCGCAGGGCGCTGGCGCGGCTGCAGAAGGCGTGCGGGCGGCGGCTCGGAGACCCGGACGACCCCCTTCTGGTGTCGGTGCGCTCGGGCGCCGCCCGTTCGATGCCCGGGATGATGGAGACGATCCTCAACCTGGGGCTCAACGACCGCTCGGTCCTCGGGCTGGCCGCTCGCGCCCGCAACCGGCGCTTCGCCTTCGACGCGTACCGGCGCTTCCTGCAGATGTTCTGCACCGTCGTCTCGGGCCTGCCGAAGGAGGAGGTCGAGGGACACCTCGCCGCGGTCAAGAAACGCCTCGGCGTCACGCGGGACACCGACCTGCCGGCGGACGCCGTCGAGGGCCTGTGCGGCGACCTCAAGTCGTACTTCAGGGAGAAGACGGGCAGCCACTTCCCGCAGGACCCCTGGGAGCAGCTCTGGGAGGCCATCGCGGCCGTGTTCGGCTCCTGGATGGCCGAGAAGGCGGTCACGTACCGTCGGCTCGAGGGGATCACCGATCTGCTCGGGACCGCCGTCAACGTGGTCCAGATGGTGTTCGGGAACCTCGGCGAGACGTCCGGGACCGGGGTCTGCTTCACGCGCGATCCCAACACCGGCGAGAACGTGCTCTACGGCGACGTGCTGATGAACGCCCAGGGGGAGGACGTGGTCGCCGGGATCCGCACGCCAATGATGCTCGCCGAGCTGAAGAGACTGATGCCGGCCGTCTACCGGCGCCTGGAGAGGGTGCGCGTGCGGCTGGAGCGCCACTACCGGGACATGCAGGATCTGGAGTTCACCATCGAGCAGGGGCGGCTCTACATGCTGCAGTGCCGGACCGGGAAGCGGTCGCCGCGGGCCGCCTTCAGGATGGCCGCGGACATGGTCCGCGAGCGGCTGATCGGGCGCGAGGAGGCGGTCGTCCGGATCACGCCGGAGGACGTCGAGCGGCTGCTCTACCCGGTCCTCGACCCGTCGATCGCGCCGGCCGAGCTGGAGTCGAGGCTGCTGGCCACAGGCATCGATGCGGTCCCCGGGGCGGCGGTCGGGGAGGTGGTGCTGACCGCGCGCGAGGCGGAGCTCCGGGCGGGCGAGGGCCGGCGGGTGATCCTGGTCCGCCGCGAGACCTCGCCTGAGGACGTCGGCGGAATGCACGCGGCGCGGGGTATCCTCACCTCGACCGGAGGCAAGACCTCGCACGCGGCGGTGGTGGCGCGGGGCTGGGGCAAGGCCTGCATCGTCGGCTGCGAGGCGCTGTCGATAGACCCCCGGGCGGGGACCGTGAGCGCCGGCGAGAGGGTCGTCCGCGAGGGCGAGGTGATCGCCATCGACGGCTCGACCGGCCGGGTGTACATCGGCGACATCCCGCTGGTACAGCCGGAGCTTCCGGAGGCCTATGAGAGGGTGATGTCGTGGGCCGACTCGTTCCGGACCCTCAAGGTGCGCGCCAACGCCGACACGCCGTACGATGCGCGCAAGGCGGTCGAGATGGGGGCCGAGGGGATCGGGCTGTGCCGGACCGAGCACATGTTCTTCGACACCGAGGAGCGGCGCCTCGCGATCCAGGAGATGATCGTCGCGAGCGACCGCGGAGCCAGGGAGAAGGCGCTGCTGCGCCTGCTGCCGATCCAGCGGCGCGACTTCGAGGGCATCTTCGAGGCGATGGACGGCCGCCCGGTCACCATCCGTCTCCTCGACCCCCCGCTGCACGAGTTCGTGCCGCACGAGGAGGGGCAGCAGCGCGAGCTGGCGGAGCGCCTGAAGGTGCCGGTCGAGGTGATCGCGCGCCGGGCGGCGCAGCTCGCTGAGGCCAACCCGATGCTGGGCCATCGCGGCTGCCGCCTGTCCCTGACCTACCCGGAGATCCTGGAGATGCAGGTGCGCGCGGTCTTCGAGGCCGCGGTGGCGGTCCGGAAGCGCGGCCACCGCGTGCAGCCCGAGATCATGCATCCGCTGGTCATGGAGCCGAGGGAGCTGGAGATCCTCGCCGCGAGGACGCGCGAGGTGGCCTCCCGGGTGATGAGTGAGACCGGGGTGCGGATCCGGTACCTCGTGGGGACGATGATCGAGGTGCCGCGGGCGGCCCTGCTGGCGGGCGCGGTGGCCCGCACGGCGGAGTTCTTCTCGTTCGGGACGAACGACCTGACCCAGATGACCATGGGCCTGTCGCGCGATGACTCCGGACGCTTTCTGCCCGAGTACATCGACGAGAGGCGGCTGGGGATCCTCGAGAGCGACCCGTTCCAGACCCTCGACCAGCGGGGTGTGGGGCAGCTCGTCCGCTGGGCGATCGCGCGCGGGCGTGCGGAGCGTCCGGGCCTGAAGATCGGCATCTGCGGCGAGCACGGCGGGGAGGCGCGCTCGGTCGAGTTCTGCCACCGGGAG
>JBHIBC010000071.1:0-13791 GCA_046758905.1 Acidobacteriota bacterium
CGTCCTGGCGCTCCTCTGTCCGGCCGGGGGCGCCCTGGCCGAGGAGCCTCCCGCGAGCCCGGTACTCTACACCGAGGCGCGCGAGCGGAGCGTGCAGGGGATGGTGCGGCTGCCGGGTTCGGTGGAGTCGCGCACCGTCAGCCTGGTCGCCAGCGAGGTGGAGGGTCTGGTCGAGTCGCTCCCGGCACGCGAGGGAGACCGGGTGCACCGCGGCGATCCGCTGGCGACGCTCCGGACCACGAGCCTGGAGCTCCGCCTGCGCGCTTCGCGGGCCGAGCTGAAGGAGGCCGAATCCCGCATGAAGCTGGCGGAGGCGAACCTCGTGCGCGCGCGGGAGCTGCACGGCGAGCAGGTGCTGTCGCAGCAGGAGCTGGACGACGCGCGCTACGAGTTCGACGCCTGGAGGGGTCGCGTCGAACGGCTGGAGGCCGAGATCCAGCAGATCGAGAACGATCTCGACCGATCCACCATCCGAGCGCCGTTTCACGGCACGGTGGTGTCCGAGAGGACCGAGGTCGGCGAGTGGATCGCGGTGGGGGGCCCGGTGGTCGAGATGGTCTCCCTCGACGTCCTGGAGATCCGGATCGAGGTGCCGGAGCGGTACTTCGCCCGTCTCACCCCGGGCTCCCGCACCGAGGTGAGCTTCGAGGCGCTGCCCGATTACACCGCCCGCGGCAGGGTGAGCGCCATCATCCCCCGGGCGGACCCGCAGGCGCGCACCTTCCCGGTCAAGGTCCGGATCGAGAACCGCGACGGGCGAATCGGCGTGGGGATGCTCGCGCAGGTGGAGCTTCCTCTCGGCGAGTCGTTCCGCGCCACCATCGTCCCCAAGGACGCCGTCGTCCGGGAGGGGCCGAACCAGTTCGTCTACCTGCTCAACGGTGACGGCTCCGTGGAGCGGGTGCCGGTCAGGACCGGCACCGGCGTCGGGGCCTGGATCACCGTCCGCGGCGCGGTCCGGGCGGGACAGAAGGTGATCACCCGGGGGAACGAGCGCCTCAGGCCCGGACAGACGGTCCGGGGCGAGCCGCTGGAGTACAGCCTGCCGTGAAGATCACCGAACTGTCGATACGCTACCCCGTCTCGACCACCGTGGGCGTCATCCTGCTGGTGATGTTCGGCGTCATCGGCCTGTCGATGCTGCCGATCCAGCTGACCCCCACCGTGGAGCGCCCGGAGATCACGGTCTCCACCGTCTGGCCGGGCGCCAGCCCGCAGGAGATGGAGCGCGAGATCATCGACGAGCAGGAGGAGCAGCTCAAGTCGCTCGAGGGCCTGGTCGAGATGGAGAGCAGCAGCTCCGACAGCCGCGGCGAGATCGTCCTCACATTCCAGGTCGGCACCGACCTCGACACCGCGCTCCTCAAGGTGTCGAACCGCCTGCAGCAGGTCCCGGAGTACCCGGAGGACGCCGACAAGCCGGTCATCCGCAGCGTCGACGTGAACGCCGGTGCCATGGCCTGGTTCAGTCTGGAGCCGGCTCCGGAGGACGGCTTCGAGGGAGACATCTCCACCCTCTACCGGCTCGCCGACGAGTTCGTCAAGCCCGAGTTCGAGCGGGTCCCGGGGGTGGCGGCCGCCAACATCTACGGCGGGCGCGAGCGCGAGCTGCAGGTGATCGTCGACCCGGCGAAGCTGGCCTCCCGGCGGGTCACCCTGAACGACCTGGCGGCGGCCCTCGAGCGCGAGAACCGCAATTACAGCGGCGGCGACTTCGACGAGGGGAAGCGGCGCTACGTCGTCCGCACCGTCGGCGAGTACCGCTCACCGGAGGACGTCGAGGACATCGTCGTCGCCGTCCGCAACGGCGTCCCGATCTACCTGCGCGACGTGGCCCGCGCCGAGCTCGGATACCACAAGCCGCGCGCGCGGGTCTACAACCGGGGCCGCCAGGTCCTGGCGATGAACGCCATCCGGGAGAGCGGCTCGAACGTCATGGAGGCGATGGCCGGGCTCCAGCGGAGCGTGGCGGGGCTCAACGCCGGCCTGCTCCGGGACGAGGGCCTGACGATCAAGCAGGTGTACGACGAGACGGACTACATCCGCCGGTCGATCGACCTGGTCCGGACCAGCCTGCTGATCGGCGGCCTGCTGGCGGCCATCGTGCTGATGCTCTTCCTCCGGAGCTTCAGCACCACGCTGGTCATCGCCGTCGCCATGCCGATCAGCCTGGTCGGCACCCTGTTCTTCATGTGGTTCTTCGGCCGCTCGCTGAACGTCATCAGCCTGGCCGGGATGGCCTTCGCGGTCGGCATCGTCGTCGACAACTCGATCGTGGTCCTGGAGAACATCTACCGCCACCGCCAGATGGGCAAGTCGCGCCCCAGGGCGGCGGCCGACGGCGCCTCCGAGGTGTGGGGCGCGGTCCTGGCCAGCACCCTGACCACCATCGCCGTGTTCGTCCCGGTCGTCTTCATCCGGGAGGAGGTCGGGCAGATGTTCGGCGACATCGCCATCGCCCTCAGCGTCGGGGTCGCGCTGAGCCTGCTGGTGGCCGTCACGGTCATCCCGTCGCTGTCGGCCCGCATCCTCCACACCGCCGAGGGAGGGGGCCGCAGGCGCCGCGGCTTCCAGGACCTGTGGGGCGGCCTGGACCTCGCCGGCAGGTCGCGGGAGAACATCACGCGCG
The DNA here is from genome assembly GCA_046758905.1 of Acidobacteriota bacterium. Lineage (GTDB taxonomy): Bacteria > Acidobacteriota > Polarisedimenticolia > Gp22-AA2 > Gp22-AA2 > JBHIBC01. Next base: position 2,630 of record JBHIBC010000071.1, read on the forward strand.
CGGTCCGGTGGATCATCGCCTCGACGCCGAGACGGCTGGCGGTGACCGTCGTCCTCACCTCGGCCGCGATCCTGCTGAGCCTGGCGATGAGGCCGCCGACCGAGTACCTGCCGCTGGGGAACCAGAACTTCCTGTTCGGGATCATGCAGCCGCCGCCGGGCTACAGCCTGGAGGAGGTGTCGAGGCTGCACGACGTCTACCTGGAGGAGCTCTCCCCTCTCTGGGAGCACGAGGCGGGGTCGCCGGAGGCGGAGGCGCTCCCCGGCGGGGGCATCCGGGAGTTCTGGTTCGTCTCCCTCAACGACCGCGCCTTCATGGGGGCGAGCGCCAACGAGGCGCTGCGCGTGCGCGAGCTGGAGCCCGAGTTCAGGCGGGCCAACGCCCGGATCCCCGGGGCCTTCGCCTTCATCCAGCAGGCCAGCATCTTCCAGAACGACCTCCTGGAGGGCCGGAGCATCGACGTCGAGATCACCGGGCCCGACCTCGAGCATCTGATCGCGCTGGGGCGGGAGGTGTTCTTCAAGGTCATGGAGAAGATGCCGGGAGCGCAGGCGCGGCCCGTCCCCAGCCTCGACCTGGGCAACCCCGAGGTCCGCGTGGTGACCCACCGGCGGCGGGCGGCCGAGCTCGGCCTGTCGAACCGGGAGCTGGGATACGCCGTCAGCGCGCTGGTCGACGGAGCCAAGGCGACCGACTATCAGCACGACGGGCTGGAGATCGACCTCCGGCTGATGGCGGAGGAGGGGTTCGCCCACCGCACCCACCTCCTGGAGCAGATGCCGATCGCCGCCCCGGACGGACAGCTGGTGACCCTCGGCTCGGTCGCCCATATCGAGGTGGTCAACGGCCCGGTCCAGATCAACCACGGCGAGCGACAGCGCACCATCGCCATCCAGGTCGGCCCGCCGAAGGAGATGCCGCTCGAGAGCGCGATGAAGGTGATCGACGAGGACGTCGTCCGCCCGATGCGCGAGGCCGGGCGCCTGGGGGGCACCTACCGCGCCCGCCTGACCGGGACCGCCGACAAGCTGGTCCAGACCGGGCGCGCCATGTTCTGGAACATCCTGCTGGCGCTGGCGATCACCTACCTCCTGATGGCGGCGCTGTTCGAGAGCTTCCTGTACCCGCTCGTGATCATGTTCAGCGTGCCGCTCGCGGCGCTCGGGGGATTCATGGGGCTGCGGGTGGTCAACCTGTTCGTCGACCAGAAGCTGGACGTCCTCACGATGCTCGGCTTCGTCATCCTCATCGGGACGGTCGTCAACAACGCCATCCTGATCGTGCACCAGTCCCTGAACCACATGCGCGCCGAGGGGATGGCGCCGCGCGAGGCGATCGGCGCCGCGGTCCACAACCGGATCCGCCCGATCTTCATGAGCGTCGGAACCTCGGTCCTGGGGATGCTGCCGCTGGTGCTGTTTCCGGGGGCCGGGTCGGAGCTGTACCGCGGCCTCGGGGCGGTGGTGATCGGAGGGTTGATCGTCTCGACCCTCTTCACGCTGGTCCTCGTCCCCTCGCTCTTCAGCTTGGCCCTCGACGCCGGCTCGGCGATCGCGGCGCGCATGCGCGATCTGCCGGGTCTCGCCGCGCGGCCCGAGGGCGGCCCGGCCGCCGCTCCATGAGCGGGGGCGCCGCTCGCCCGCCGCCGAGGCGGCGCGGGGCGTTCGCGCGCGTCGGGCGCGGTGTATGATCTCGCCGGAGGGACGCGCCGTGCGCGCGCTGGGCACCCTGTTGATCGCAGTCGCGCTGTTCGCCTGCCAGAGGTCCCCGGCCGACCGGCCGAGGGAGGCCCCGGAGCCCTACGGGGCGGCCGCGGAGGGACGGGCGACCTCGTCCGACGGCGTCCGGGTCCACTACCGCGTCGCCGGCGCCGGCTCCCCGGCCCTCGTCTTCGTGCACGGCTGGTGCTGCGACGCCTCCTACTGGGACGCGCAGCTGCGGCACTTCGCGCCGCGGCACCGCGTCGTCGCGGTCGATCTGGCCGGACACGGCCCGTCCGGCACGGGGCGGACCTCCTGGACGATCCCCGCCTTCGCGTCCGACGTCCGGGCCGTGGTGGAATCCCTCGATCTCGGGCCGGCCATCCTCGTCGGGCACTCGATGGGCGGAGCGGTGATCCTCGAGGCCGCGCGGATGATGCCGGAGCGCGTGATCGGGCTGGTACCGGTCGACAGCCTGCACGACGTGGCCTCCCTGCCCACGGCCGAGGCGGCGAAGCCGTTCGTCGACTCCTTCCGCGGGGACTTCGCGGCAGCCACGCGCGCCATGGTCCGCCGCCTGTTCCCGAAGGACGCCGATCCGGCCCTGGTGAACCGGGTGGGCGAGGACATGGCCCAGGCCTCGCCCGCGATCGCCGTCCCCGCGCTCGAGGGGATGTTCGCCTACGACGCCGCGGGAGCGCTGCGGGAGATCGAGATGCCGATCCACGCCATCAACGGGGACGTCGTCCCCACCGACCTGGAGGGGAACCGCACCCTCGCGCCGCAGTTCAAGGCCACCGTCGTGCCCGGCGTCGGCCATTTCCCCATGCTGGAGGCCCCGGAGCGCTTCAACCGCGTCCTGGGGGAGGTCGTCCGGGAGATCGCGGCCGCCTCCGGCCCGTAGGGGGCGGGGATTCCCGGAACCTCCGGGACCGTCCGCGCGTACCAATGACCCTGGTCCGAATCGAGGGGCGCTCCCCGGACCGAAAGGAGATGACGATGCGCAGAACTCCGGCACGTATCGCGTGGTCCCTGTCGTGCCTGCTCCTGCTCACCCCCCTCGCCGCCGCCGAGGTCACCCGGACGCTGGAGGTTGATCTGTCCGGGGAGGAGTCCGGCGCGTTCGCCATCGAGAACCTGGCGGGCGCTCTGGTGGTCCGGCCGGGCTCGGGCGAGCGGGCCGTCGCGACGGCGACGGTCCACGCGGAGAGCACCGATCTGGCCGACGCGGTGCGCTTCGAGCGCGTCGACGGACGCCCGGGGCGCACCACCCTCAGGGTCCGCTATCCGCTCGACGAGCACCGGACGTTCCGCTACCCCGCCGGCGCGGGGGGCGGCCTCCTCTCCCGCATCTTCGGGTCCGGGGGGAGCACGACCCGCACCAGCTACGACGGCCGCCGCGTGACGGTGAGCAGCGGCAGAGGCGTGCTGCTGTACGCCGACATCGAGGTCCGGCTGCCCGCGCGCCCGGTCGATGCGGCCTTCAGCAACGCCGCCGGCCCGATGAGCGCGAATCGGGTCGAGGGGTCGTTCCGGTTCGACACCGGCTCCGGAGACGTGGCCATCGACGAGGTCCGGGGGTCGGTCGAGGTCGACACCGGATCGGGGGACGTCGCGATCGAGGACGCCGCCGGCAAGGTCCGGGTCGAGACGGGCTCTGGGGACGTCAGCGCCTCCCGGGTCGAGGGGACGTTCTCCTGCGACACCGGCAGCGGCGACTGCGTGGTCGAGGAGCTCCGGGGCGACAGGTTCGACGGCGACACCGGGTCGGGGAACATCACCGTGCGCTCATCGAGCGTGGGCCGGATCACGGCCGACACGGGGTCCGGGGACATCAGCGTCGAGCAGACCGACCTGGAGCGCCTGCGGGCGGACACAGGGTCGGGCGACATCGACCTCTCCACCACCGGCGAACGGTTGAGCGAGGTCGAGGCCGACACCGGCAGCGGCGACGTGACCCTGAGGCTGGGGCCGGAAGCCTCCTTCGAGGTGATCGCCGAGCAGGGGAGCGGCGAGCTGGTGAGCGCCTACCCCGACGCACGGCCGATCCAGCGCGACCGGCAGCTGATCGGGTACCGGCGCGGCGACGCCCGCATCCGGATCCGGGTCGAGACCGGCTCCGGCGACGTGCGGATCGAGCCGGGAAGCGCCTCGGCGCGCAGGTCCGACCCGAAATAGGCCGCACCGATCCGGCCCCCGGGACGACCGCGCCCGGACGGCCCCTCTGATCCCTCCGGCCGGGTTCATTACCCGGCGCGCCTCCGGTAGAATGGCGTCCTCCCGGAGGCCCGCCGGACGATGGCGCACGTCACCCGAAGGACTTTCCTCGAGGCCACGGCGCTCGCGGGCGCGGGGGTAGCCCTCGAGGGCTGCTCCGCGCTGCCCGGGCGCCCGCCCTACGACGCCGTGGTCCTCGGCGCGGGCATCGCCGGCCTCGCGGCGGCGCGCGATCTGAACCGCTCCGCCCTCGATGTCCTGGTGCTGGAGGGCCGGGACCGGGTCGGCGGGCGGATGCGGACCCTCCACGAGCAGACCCCGCACGGCGTCGAGCTGGGGGCGCAGATGATCCACGGGTCGCGCGCCTCGATCTGGGAGCTCGTCCGGGAGCTCGGGATCGCGACGCGACGGCTCGGCCGGTGGGAGCGGTGGATCTGGTCCCCGGGTGAGGGCCTCCTGCGGCCCGATACGGCGCGCGAGGAGCGGGCCTGGCGCCGGGTCGAGGAGGCGTACCGCGCCCGCCGGGGCGCGGACACCGACTACGGGACGTTCCTCGACGCGCTCGGGCTGGACGAGGTGGGCCGCACCATCGCCGCGGAGAACGCGCTGTCGTGGTCGGCCGAGCCGGAGGAGATGAGCCTGCGCGCCGCCATCGAGGACAGCGCCGCGTGGGACGCATACCAGGACGACAACTTCCAGGTGGTCGGCGGCTTCGACGCCCTGCCCGGAAAGCTCCACGAGGAGCTGGGCGAGCGGGTCCGGCTGTCGTGCCGGGTGCGGTCGATCGAGTGGGGCCGGCGCGGCGTCCGCGTGAGCTGCGAGCGGCCGCGGGGGCGCACCGAGACGATCGTCGCGCGGCGCGCCATCGTGACCTTCCCCGTCGGGATCCTGCAGTCGGGCCGGCCGGCCTTCGAGCCCGATCTGCCGGGCTGGAAGCGCCGCGCCATCGACGCGCTCCGGATGGGGCGCGTCGTCGTGGTCCATCTTCTGTTCCGGAACCGGTTCTGGCGCGACAGGGCGCCCGGAGTGCCGGGCTGGCGCTCGCACGGCGGGCGGGTGTCGTTCTGGGACCCGCACCCTCCCGGGAAGGGGATGCCGGCCCTCGGGGCGTACGTCCAGGGCCGGGCCGCCCAGGAGCTGAGCGATCTCGGTCCCGGGGCCGGAACGGATCGCGTCCTGGCCTGGATCGAGGAGGTCTTCCCGCGCGCGGGCGCGCGCCGGCAGCTGGAGTGGTCGGCGTTCGCCGAGTGGGTCGGCGACCCGTTCTCACTCGGCTCCTACTCGATCACCCGCCTGGGCGGCTACGGCCAGCGCGCGGTGCTGGCCACGCCGATCCAGGACCGCCTCTACTTCGCCGGGGAGGCGACCGAGCCGGGGCCGCACTACCAGACGGTACACGGCGCCTACACCAGCGGCCGGCGCGCCGCCCGCGAGATCCTGGCGGCCCTCGGCCTGCGGGCCGCCTGAGGGGGAGGGACCGCGTGGACCTCGGCCTCGGGCAGACGGTGGCGATCGTCACCGGCGGCGCGCGCGGCATCGGACGCGCCGCCGCGGCGGCGCTTCTCGGGGAAGGCGCGCGGGTGGTGGTCGCCTCGCGGCGGGCCGACTCGGTCGCCGCGGCGGTCGCGACGCTGCTGCCGCTCGGAACGGTCGAGGGTATCGCCTGCGACGTGACCGTCGAGCGGGACGTCGTGCGTCTGGTCTCCGAGACGACGCGCCGCTTCGGGCGGCTCGACATCCTGGTGGCCAACGCCGGGATCGCGGGCGAGTCGGTGAACCTCGCCGACATGCCGGTCGAGGAGTGGGACCGCGTGATCGCCGTCCACATGCGCGGGACCTTCCTGTGCGGCCGCGAGTCGGCGCGGGCGATGCGCTCCGCCGGGAGGGGCGGGCGCATCGTGACCCTGGCCTCCACGTCGGCCTACGAGGCCGACCGGCACTCCGGACATTACAACGCCGCCAAGTCGGGGATCGTCGGCCTGACCCGATCGATGGCGGTCGACTTCGCGCCCTGGGGAATCCGGGTCAACGGCGTCGCGCCCGGCTGGGTGCGCACCGACATGACGGCCCCCGACCTGCCGCCGCCTGGCAGCCCGATCGAGAACTGCGGCGTGCAGCGGCGCGCCGTCGGGCCGGAGGAGATCGCCGCGGCCATCACCTTCCTCGCCTCGGACGTCTGCCGGTTCGCGACCGGCACGACCCTGGTGGTCGACGGGGGGCAGCTCATCGTCGCGCCCGACCCCTCCGGGCCGGAGAGGGCGCGTTGAAGATCGGCGTCGACGCCCGCTTCCTCCTGGATCAGAAGACCGGCGTGGAGACCTATCTCCACGAGCTGCTGCGCCGGGTGATCGCGCTCGGCGGCCCGGAGGAGTACGTCCTGTTCCGCCTGGGCCGCAACGACCCCCGCCTCCCCGCGGGCCGCTGGCGGCGCGCCGACGCGGCCGGCGGCACCGGCCTCTGGGGCACGCTGTCCCGGCTGCGGCGCGAGAAGCCCGACCTGTTCTACTCGCCGGTGACCGCCTTCCCGCTCGCGGGGGTGCGCCGTCGCGTCGTCACGGTGCACGATCTGGCGTGGCACCACTTCCCGGACCTGTATCCCTCCGACGAGCGGCTGCGGCACAGGATCTGGCTGCGGCTCGCCGTCCGCATGGCCGACCGGATCGTCGCCGTGTCGAAGACGACCCGCGCCGACCTGCTGGCCCTGCACCCGGAGGCGGCCGGGAGGGTGACGGTGATCTCCCCGGGCGTCGACCGCGGCCTGTTCCGCCGGGCCTCCCCCGAGGAGCAGGGGCGCGCCCGCGAGCGCTACGGGCTGAGGGGACGCTACCTGATCTCGGTCGCCACCTTTCACCCGAGGAAGAACCTCCTGGGGCTGGTCGAGGCGTACGACCGCTTCCGCTCCCGCACCGGAGAGAGGGTCGAGCTGCTGGTGGCCGGACGGGGCGGGAGCGACTCCGAGCGGATCTGGGCGCGGATCGCCCGCAGCCCCTACCGCTCCGAGATCCGCATCCCCGGCTATGTCCCGCGCGAGGACCTGCCCGCCCTCTATTCGGCCGCCGATCTCTTCGTGATGCCCTCGCGGCACGAGGGGTTCGGGATCCCGCCGGTCGAGGCGATGACCTGCGGCGCGCCGGTGCTGGTCTCCGACCTGCCGATCTTCCGGGAGGTGTGCGGGGAGGCGGCGGAGCGCGTGAACCCCGAGGACCCCGACTCGATCGCCGCCGGCATCGCGGCCGCCCTGCGCGAGGGGCCGCCGAGGGCCGAGAGGATCCGCCTCGGCCTGGAGCGCGCCGGCGCCCACCGCTGGGAGACGTCCGCCCGCCGTCTCCGGGAGCTGTTCCGGGAGACGGCCGTCCGGGCGCGTGCCGCGTGAGCGGCGCCCGCCCACCATCTTCAGGGAGGTGATGATGAAGCGTCCTGACGCCACCGGCCGCGGCCTCGCCGCGGCCGCCCCTCTGCTCATCGGCGGGGTCCTCGCCTGCGCCCCGCCGCCCGGGGAGCCGGCCGTCCGCGTCCCGCGCGTCCACTTCGACTCGATCGTCGTCGACACGCACGTGGACGCGCCCTACCAGCTGCAGACGACCCGGAGGGATCTGGGCGAGCGGGGCGCCACGCCGCACTTCGACATCCCGCGCGCGCGCGAGGGCGGCGTGGGCGCCGCCTTCTTCGCCGTCTACGTCCGCGCCTACTACGCCGAGGTGGGCGGCGCGGCGCGGCAGGCGCTGGATCTCATCGACCTGATCGACCGCGTGGTGCGCGCGCACCCGGACGAACTGATGCCCGCCGTCTCGGCGGCCGGCATTCGCCGCGCCCGGCGCGCGGGGCGGATCGCCATCCTCATGGGGATCGAGGGAGGACACGCGATCGAGGACTCGCTCGGCGCATTGCGCGCCTTCCACCGCCTGGGCGTGCGCTACATGACGCTGACCCACGTCAACTCCAACAACTGGGCCGACTCGTCCGGCCGCTTCTACCTTCCCGACTTCGTGCCCGGCGACGCGCGCATCCACGGCGGCCTCAACGACTTCGGGCGGGAGGTGGTGCGCGAGATGAACCGCCTGGGGATGATGGTCGACATCTCCCACGTCTCGGAGGAGACGGTGGACGACGTCCTGGAGACCTCGCGCGCCCCGGTCTTCGCGTCGCACTCCTCCTGCCGCGCGCTGTCGGACCACCCCCGCAACCTGACGGACGACCAGATCCGCAGGATCGCGGCCGGGGGCGGGGTGGTGATGATCAACATCGGCTCCTACTTCCTCGACCAGGCGGTCGTCGACGCCTGGGCCGCGGCCGTCCGGGAGCTGCGTCCCGAGTACGACGCGATCGTGCGGGACCACGCCGGCGATCCGGTCGCGCGCGACGAGGCGATCGAGCATCTCCTCGACCGCATCCCCCGCGCCCGGGCCCCGTGGACCCGCGCCGTCGACCACATCGAGCACGTCATCGAGGTGGCCGGACCCGACGCGGTCGGGCTGGGGACCGACTTCGACGGCATCAAGGATCCCCCGGACGGACTCGAGGACGTCTCGAAGCTGCCGCGCATCAGCGAGGAGCTCCTCCGCCGCGGTCACTCGGAGGAGGTGGTCCGCAAGGTGCTGGGGGAGAACTTCCTGCGCTTCTTCGCGCGGGTCGAGGAGGTGGCCCGCTCGCTCGCGGGCGAGCCGCCCCGCACGGCCACGCCGCCCGCGGAGGACGAGCCGCGGGAAGAGGAGGATCCCGGCGGCCGCTGATGCGCATCGATGCCTGAGGACCCGTCCCGCAACCCGGCGCCGCGCCCGGACCGCCCCGCGGCCGAGGCCCGGCCGGCCGGCGCCGTGGACCCGGCGCTCCCCGTCCGCCTCGCGGGCTTCGGCCTGTTCGCCCTGTCGTTCGCGGCGATGGCGGCGTGGAGCTGGCGCCGGTGGCCGGACCTGTTGGCCGACTTCGGACAGCAGCTGTACGTCCCCTGGCGGCTGGCCTCCGGCGAGGTCCTCTACCGGGACATCGCCTGGCTCCACGGCCCCCTCTCACAGCACCTGAACGCCGCGTGGTTCGCGCTGTTCGGGACATCCTTCACGACCCTCGTCGTCGCCAACCTCGCGATCCTGGCCGTGGCTCTGGTCCTGGTCCACCGGATCGTCGCCTCCTCCACCGACCGCCTGACCGCCTTCACCGCCACCGCGGTCTTCCTGCTCGTGTTCGCCTTCTCCCAGTACGTGAGGACCGGGAACTACAACTTCGTCTCCCCCTACACGCACGAGGCGACGCACGGGGTGGCGCTCGCGGCGGCGATGATCGTCTCGTTCGACTCCTACCTGAGGACCGGTCGCCGGCGCTGGCCGGCCGTCTCCGGCCTGTGCTGCGGGCTCCTGCTGCTGACCAAGCTGGACGTCGCCCTCGCGGGCGTGGCGACCGCTCTCGCGGCCTGGGGATGCGCCCTCGGGGACCGGGAGGAGCGCCGGCGGCGTCTTCGCCGCGGGCTGCCGCTCTTCGCCGGCGCGGCCTCCGTCCCCGCCCTCGGCTTCTTCCTCTACTTCCGCTCGGCGATGTCCCCGGGCGACGCGCTCCGGGCGGCCGGCGGCGCCGTCGGCTCGGCCCGCGCCCGCGGGGCGAGGAACATCTTCTACGCGAGCGCCCTGGGCGTCGATCGCCCCGGCGCCAACCTCGCCCTGATGCTGGAGGCGGCCGCGTGGATCGCCGGCTTCGCGCTGTCCGCCGCCGCGCTCGACGTCGCCGCACGGCGGCTGCGGCGCGACCCGTACCGGACCGGCCTTGCGCTCGGCCTTCCCCTGCTGGTCCTGCTGTGGATGCGGATCGGCCTGGTCCCGTGGCAGGAGCTACCCCGCGCGCTCCCGCTGCTCGCGGCCGCCCTCACCATGGGCCTCGTCCTGCAGCGGCGCGCGCGACGGGGCGAAGCGCCCGGGACGCCGGATCGCGGCGCTGCCCTCCTCCTGTGGACGGTCTTCGCTCTGGCGCTCCTGTCCAAGATCGCCCTCAACACCCACCTGTTCCACTACGGGTTCTACATGGCGATGCCGGCCGCGGTGGCGCTCGTCGCCGCGCTGGTCTCCCTCCTGCCGCGTCTCGTCGCCGGGCTCGGCGGATACGGCACCGTGTCTCGCATCCTGGCGCTGTCGGTCCTGGCCGCCGGCGTCGGTGTGCACCTGCGCTGGTCGCGCGAGCTGTACGCTCTGAAGCATCTGCGGGTCGGCCGCGGCGGCGACGCCATCGTGACCTACGGCGCCTCCGTCTCGCCCGTGGGGACGGCCGTCGCCACGGCGCTCGACTGGATCGAGGAGAACGTCCCGTCGGACGCCACCTTCGTCGCCCTGCCGGAGGGGGTGATGCTGAACTACCTGTCGCGCCGCCGCTGGCCCGCGCGCTGCATCAACTACATGATGACCGAGATGATCGTCTTCGGCGAGGACGAGCTTCTGGATCAGCTCGAGGCCGGCCGGCCGGACTACATCCTGCTGGTCCACAAGGAGACGCGCGAGTTCGGCGTCGGGTACTTCGGATCCGACCCGCGCTACGGCGAGCGGATCCTCGAGTGGGTGGAGCGCGAGTACGAGCCGCTGGGCCTCATCGGGGCGGAGCCGCTCCGGGACGGGCGGTTCGGCATCAAGATCCTGAGGCGTCGCGCCCCGGGCGGCCGGCCGGGCGAGCCTTGACAACCGCGGGCCCGGCGCGGACAATCCCGCCGTGACCAGAGCCTCCAACAGGCCCCGCGTCGGGATCATCATGGGGAGCAGGTCGGACGACGAGCATCTGGCGCTCACCCGAGAGATGCTCACCGAGCTGCAGATCCCGTTCGAGAGCCGCGTCCTGTCCGCGCACCGCACCCCCGAGGAGACGGCCGAGTACGCCCGGACGGCCGAGGGGCGCGGCATCGAGGTGATCATCGCGGCCGCCGGCGGCGCCGCTCACCTGGCCGGGGTCATCGCCTCGAGCACCTTGCTTCCGGTGCTCGGCGTGCCGATCCCCTCGACGAGTCTCGACGGGATCGACTCCCTCCTCTCGATCGTGCAGATGCCCAAGGGCGTCCCGGTCGGGACCCTGGCCATCGGCAAGCCCGGTGCCGCCAACGCCGCCCTCCTCGCGGCCGAGATCCTGGCGCTGAACGACCCCGCCCTCCGCGACCGGCTCCGTGCCTGGCGCGCCGCCCGGCGGGACGAGCTGCTCCGCGAGCCGGTCCCCTGACCTCAAGCCCCTCCCTGAAGGGCGATCCCGGGCAGTTCCCCGCGCGATCGCCGGCGAGCCCCTCCC
>JBHIBC010000072.1:0-13776 GCA_046758905.1 Acidobacteriota bacterium
CCCTTCCGCCTCCCGATCGCGCGGCTGGCCGCGGCCCAGGCCGCGCTGCGCGGGCCCCGGGCCGGCGCATCCCGTCGGGCGGTCCGGCGGGCGCGGGCCCGGGCGCGCCCGCCGATCCTCGGCGCCGCCAGAGGGAGACCGAGTGCTCATCGGCGTTCTCTCGCGCAAGCCTAACTTGTATTCGACCCGGCGCCTGGTGGAGGCCGCCGGTCGCCGCGGCCATCGGGCCGTCGTGCTGGACCCGCTGCAGTGCTACCTGGTCGTCGAGACGAGCGCCCCGGCCATCTTCTACCGGCGGCTGTCGGTGCGGCTGGACCAGGTCGACGTCGTCCTGCCCCGCATCGGCGCGTCCATCACCGAGCACGGCCTGGCGGTGGTCAACCAGTTCGACATGATGGGCGTCGCGCTGGTGAACAACTCGCAGCCGATCGCGCGTTCGCGGGACAAGCTCCGGGCGCTGCAGCTGCTGTCGCGGGCCGGCGTCCCGGTGCCCCGCTCGGTCGTCGCCCGCCACCCGTCGCAGGCGCGGCGGGCGCTGGAGTTCGTCGGGGGCGCCCCCGCGATCGTCAAGCTGCTCAAGGGGACGCAGGGGATCGGGGTGGTGCTGGCCGAGACCGAGCAGATCGTGATGCAGGTGATGGAGACCTTCTGGCGGCTGGGGATGAACGTCCTGATCCAGGAGTTCGTGGAGGAATCCGAGGGACGGGACATCCGGGCCCTGGTCATCGGCGACCGGGTGGCCTGCGCGATGCGCCGCCAGGCACGGCTCGGCGAGTTCCGCTCCAACGTGCACCGGGGCGGGACCGGTGTCGCGGTCGACCTGCCGGCGGAGTACGCCGGCGTGGCGATCCGCGCCGCCCGGACGGTGGGCCTGCGGCTGGCGGGGGTCGACATGCTCGAGTCGAAGCAGGGTCCGAAGGTGATGGAGGTGAACTCGTCCCCCGGGCTCGAGCGCCTGGAGGCGTGCTGCGGCGTCGACGTGGCGGGTGCCGTGGTCGAGTATGCGGCCGGACTGGCGCGTCGTCGTCGGCGACCGAGAGAGGGGAGCGGCGCGGCGTGGCACACCGGCTGAGCGTGGGTGGCCGGGAGATCCGGCGCGGGACGGTCGAGCAGATCCTGCTCAAGGTCGGCGAGTACTACACCGCGGGCCCGGTGCACGTCCCGGTCACGGTGATCTGCGGGGAGGAGCGCGGGCCGATCCTCTACCTCACCGCGGCCACACACGGCGATGAGCTGAACGGCGTGGAGACGGTCCGGCGCGTGATGACCAGCATCACTCCCGGGCAGCTCGCGGGCACGCTCATCTGCGTGCCGGTGGTGAACCGGATGGGCTTCCAGAACCACAGTCGCTATCTGCCGGGCCGACGCGACCTCAACCGCCACTTCCCGGGCGACCCTGGCGGACATGCCGCCTCGCGCACCGCGCACGTGCTGTTCCGGGAGATCGTGGCGCCGTCGAGGTACGGGATCGACCTGCACACGGCGAGCGTCGGGCGCACGAACCTGCCGCACGTCCGCGGCGACATGTCGAACGACCGGGTTCGGAGGATCGCGAGGGCGTTCGGGTCGGAGATCATCATCGACTCGCCCGGCGCGCCGCGCACCCTGAGGGCCGCGGCCACGCGCGCCGGCGTGCCGACCATCATCCTGGAGGCGGGGGAGACCTTCCGGTTCCAGAGGAACATGGTGGCCCATGGGGTGACCGGGGTGCGGAACGTGATGGCGTCTTTGGGCATGCTCGCCGAGAGGCCGAAGGAGGCGCGGTTCCAGGTGGTGATCAAGGTGTCGGAATGGGTCCGGTCGACGCGCGGCGGCATCGCCGACATCCAGGTGCGGCCCGGGGAGATCGTGTACCGGGGGGACGAGATCGCCTCGATCACCAATCCCTTCGGGCGGGAGGTCTCCTCGGTGCGCACCCCGCTGACGGGGCTCATCATCGGCATCACCACCGTGCCGATGGTCAACCCGGGGGACGCCATCTGCCACGTCGCCAAGCTGCGGAAGACCCTCTCCAGGGTGGAGAGCTACTGCGTGACCGACTCGAGCGGCCGCAGGACGCTTCCGGTTCCGACGGCCTAGACCATGGGCGCGATACGGGTCCTCGACGCGAGAGTGGCCAATCAGATCGCCGCCGGCGAGGTCGTGGAGCGCCCGGCCTCGGTCATCAAGGAGCTGGTCGAGAACGCCCTCGACGCGGGCGCGAGCGTGATCGATGTCGAGATCGAGGCGGGCGGGGCGGATCGCATCCGGGTCACCGACGACGGCGCGGGGATGGATCCCGACGACGCTGTGCTGGCCTTCGAGCGCCACGCCACGAGCAAGATCGCCGACGCGCGCGACCTCGAGGCGATCCGGTCCTTCGGATTCCGCGGGGAGGCCCTGCCCTCGATCGCATCGGTGTCGCGCACCACCCTCACCACCGCCGCCGGGTCTGCAGCGGACGGTCGCCGGGTGCGCATCGAGGGGGGCAGGAGGTTGGCGGTGGAGCCGGCCCCGCACCCCCGCGGCACGACCGTGGAGGTCGAGCGTCTGTTCTACAACGCGCCGGCGCGCAGGAAGTTCCTACGATCGCGGGCGAGTGAGACGGCACGCATCGCCGGCGGTCTGGGGCGCCTCGCGGCGGCGCACCCGGCCGTCGCCTTTCGCCTGCGAAGCGGCGGCCGGGAGCTGATCGATTGGCCGGGCGTCCCGGGGCTGCGGGAGCGGGTGACCCAGATCGCGGCCGCCGAGGAGGCCGCCTCGCTGGTGGAGGTCGACGGCGGCTCCGGTGGCCTGCGGGTCCGGGGGCTGGCGTCCCCGCCGTCGCTGAGCCGGTCGACATCGAGGGACCAGCACCTGTACGTCAACGCCCGTCCGATCCGGGACCGGCGCCTCCTGCACGCCGTCCAGGACGCCTACTCGAGCCTCCTGCCGAAGGGCCGATATCCGGTGGTGTACCTGTTCCTCGAGGTGCCGGCCGACCAGGTGGACGTGAACGTCCATCCCGCCAAGTCGGAGGTCCGTTTCCGGCGCGCCGACGCGGTGCACGACCTGGTCCGCGACGCCCTGAAGGAGGCGCTCGGCGCGGCCGGGCGCCGGGCCCGAACCGTGCCCTCGACCTGGGCGACCGGCGAGCCGGGGCGGGGCTGGCTGGCCGGGGAGACCCGGGCCCGGCCCGGGGGCGAGGCGGCGCCGGCGACGCCGCCGGCTCCGGAGCGCTCGGGGCGCCGAGCGGAGCCCGCACCCCCGCTGGTCGAGGCGGTTCCGTTCGCCCCGCTGGCGCAGTACCGGGAGACCTACATCCTGGCGTCGGCCCCGGACGGGCTGATGATCCTGGACCAGCACGCGGCCCACGAGAGGATCCTGTACGAGCGGCTCCTGTTGCAGGTCCGGGGGGGGCTGGTGGAGCGCCAGCGTTTGCTGTTCCCCCTCACCCTGGAGGTGTCGCCGGCCCAGCGGCAGGCGTGCGAAGAGGCGGTCGACGCCCTCGACTCCCTGGGCTTCAAGGTGTCGGCCTTCGGGGTGAACGCGGTGAAGGTGGACGAAATCCCGACGCTCGCCGCCGATGCGCGCCTCGAGAGCCTGGTGAGGGAGATGCTGGACGAGGTGCTGGAGTGGGACCGCGCGGACGGCGTTGACCGGATCGTGCACCGGATCGCCGCCAGCGCCGCCTGTCACGCCGCGGTGACGGCGAACCAGAGGCTCGAGCCCGAGCAGATGCGTCGGATCGTGGTCGACCTCATGCGGACCGATCGCGCGATGACCTGTCCGCACGGCCGGCCCGCCCTCCTGCGGCTCCCGATCGACCGGCTCGAGAGGGAGTTCGGGCGCCGGTAGAGACGCGTCGGATCCGTGACACCCTCCGGGCCGGGCCGGGCCGGCCGGGCGTTGCCCGCCCCGCCGGCTCAGCGTATAATTCGGCCGCGGTTAACTCCAATGTTCTCGCACATATCGGCGTATCTGCGGACGGTCCTCACGGTGAGCCTCGCCGGCGTGTCCCTGATCTGCGGCGCGGCGGACGCGGTCGCGGAACGGGCGGTGCTGAGAAACGGCAACACCTTGAGAATCACCGGCTACCGGCTCGAGGGTGAGTGGATCACGCTGCTGCTGGGCCGAGGCGGCGAGATCGCCCTTCCGGCCGGGCAGGTCCTGGAGATCCGCGGCGAGCCGGCGGGCCCGTCGGGCGGGGACGGGGGATGGCGCCTGGCCGACACGGAGCCGGGCGGGACCGCGCCGTCGGCCGCGCGTGCCGCTGCGGCGGGGCCGTCCCCGGATCCGGCGGCCGCCGCGGGTCCGGATCCGGCCTCTCCACCGGAGAGGGCCGGCCTGGTGGAGCTGGCGTCGCGGGTCGCCCGCCGGCACGACGTCGATGAGGACCTGGTCCTGGCGGTGATCGAGGTGGAATCGAACTTCGACGCGCAGGCCCGCTCGCCCCGCGGCGCGGCCGGCCTGATGCAGCTGATGCCCCGGACCGCCGCCCGCTTCTCCGTCAGCGATCCGTACGATCCCGAGGAGAACCTGCGTGGCGGCGTGCTCTACCTCAAGGAACTTCTCGACCGGTACAGCGGCCAGGTCCGGCTCGCCGTCGCGGCGTACAACGCGGGCGAGGAGGCGGTCGAGCGGTTCAATGGGATCCCTCCCTATCGCGAGACCATCCGGTACGTCGGCCGGGTGATGGGCCGGATCGGGCGCTGAATTCCCCGGCCCGACGAGAGCCTCTCAGGGCGCGCAGCGCGCGTCTTCCGGCTCGCCGGCGCGCAGTTCCAGCAGGCCCCTGTCGGCGGAGCGGAACCTCCTGACCTCGCCGGCCCGCCTGAAGCGACTGCGGGCGGCGCGGGGCCGCCCCAGCTCCCTGTGGGCGAGGCCGAGGTAGATCTCGATCCACCCCTGCATCCACTCCGGTGGATCGGCCCGGCTCCTCTCCAGCGGCTCGAGCTCCGCGATCGCCTCCCGCGCGCGGCCCGTCCGAAGGAGGGTGCGGCCCTTCAGGAAGCGGGGGATCGGAGACTCGGGGTCGGCCGCCGCCGCGGCGTTGAGCGCCGCGATCGCCTCACCCGGCCGGCCGCCGCGCGCGTGCTCGAGGGCCGCGTCGATCAGCGGGGCCCAGGCGGGCGAGCCGACCTCGCCCGCCGTCGCCGCGCCCCGCTTCTCGTCCAGCTCCCGGCGGACCCGGGCTCGACGCCGGAGGGCGGACGGAGGCAGAGCCTCGAGGTGCGCCTCGACGGCGCCCAGGACCCGCTCGCCCTCCCGCAGCCTCCAGCCGGCCACCAGCGCTTCCGCCAGCGCGACCTTCAGGATCGCCCTCTGTCGCGCGCGGTCCTCCGAATCGCCGTCCGCGTCGGCGATCGCCCGCTCGATCTCGCGCGCCGCCTCGTCGTAGTGCCCCAGGCGCATCTGCAGCTCGGCCAGCAGGCCGCGGATGAGAGGCGAGCCGGGGTTGTCGGCCAGCGCCCGGCGCAGGTGTCCGAGGGCGCCCTCGTAACAGCGCTCCTCGCGGCTGCCGCAGATGACCGCCAGCAGGATGCGCGCGTCGGTCCGGAATCTGCTGCCGGACTCGGCGACGGCGCGGAGCTGCCGGAGGCCGAGGTCGGCGTCTCCGCCCGGAAGGAACAGGATGGCCCGCAGGCCCTTGACCAGGAGCGGCACCCTGTCGGCGTAATAGTTGAAGGCGCCCAGGGTGAACTGCGCATCGAGGCGGCCGGGGTCCCGGGCCAGGACTCTGATCAGCCGCTTCCGGCCCCGCCGGGCCTCGCGGGCGGCGCGGAAGTAACGCCGGCGACGGGCCTCCACGTGCGACCTCAGGATGTGCGCCGACCCGACGGCGGTCAGCGCGCTCAGATCCTGGGGCGCCCGCTCGAGCCGCCGCTGTCCCGCGGCGAGGGTCGCGGCGATCGCCCGATCGAAGGGCCGGTTCAGGTGAGCGTTGCGGTCCTCGTCGATCGACAGGTGCCACCAGTAGTTGAACGCCAGGAACAGGTGTGACTGAGGATCGTCGGGCGCGGAGCGGGCCGCATCGAGGAAGCTCCGCTCCGCGCGGGAGTACAGACCGTAGTGCAGATCCCGCAGGCCCGACGCGAGCCGGTCGCCGGTCGGGACGGGCGGCGGAGGTGCTCCCGCTCCCAGCAGTAGCACGGCGACCAGCGCCGCGCCGCGTCGGATCCGGATGGATTCCACTTCCCTCGCACCTCCGGCACGCGCCGCCGCCCGCCGCGGTGCCCCGTCGCGCCCCTCCGGCCGCGCCGCATCGCGCGGGACCGGCGGCCGCCCGTGTCCGGATCGGCCCGGCGGAGATCTTGACACACGAGCGGCGTCCCTCAAAGCCGCCGCCTCCGTTACGTTTACCGCCGCGGCCGATACGATTCTGGCTGCCGGGCGGGCCCGCCGACCCGATCACCGCTTCGTCATCGTGCAAATACCGGACACGCCGCGTCTTCCGCCCGACGCCCGACGGCCGCTAGCTGGAACGTTTCTTGCTCAATCCGTGGACACGGCGCGCGGAGGCGGCGATCCATGCGGCGCAAGGCCAACATCCTTCTCGTGGGCGGGGCGACCGCGGAGTCGCTCGCGCAGGTGCTTGGGCCGGCGGGCCACCGAGCCGTGGCGGTGGAGCGCCGGTCGGAGGCCCTCGAGCGGGTGAAGGGGCAGTGCTTCGATCTGGTCCTGGTCGACCTGCACCTCGAGGACGGCGGCGGTCTCGAGCTGCTGGAGCGGCTGAAGAGCGCTTCCCCCGAGACTCCCGTGGCGATCGTGGCGGAGCGGCCCCCGGTGGAGGCGGCGATCGGGGCCCTGCGCAAGGGGGCGTACGACTTCCTGAGCGCCCCCGTCCCGGAAGAGCAGGTGATAGGGCTCGCGGAGAAGGCGGCGCGGATCAAGGACATGGGATACGAGCGGCGGCGCGCGGCGGAGGAGCTGCGCACCGAGAAGGTGAAGAACTTCGAGCTGCGGCGGAACCTGCAGGCGCAGTACGCCTTCGCGTCCATTCTGGGCAAGAGCCCGAAGATGAAGCAGATCCACGACCTCCTGCAAGACGTCACCGGGACCGACTCGACGGTGCTGATCATGGGCGAGAGCGGGACCGGGAAGGGCCTGCTGGCGCGCATCATCCACTACAACTCGCTGCGCGCCGAGGGGCCCTTCGTGGAGGCGAACTGCGCGGTCTACTCGGAAGGGATCCTGCACTCCGAGCTGTTCGGGCACGAGAAGGGGGCCTTCACGGGGGCCGTGAAGCAGAAGAAGGGACGCTTCGAGCTGGCGCACGGCGGCACCATCTTCCTCGACGAGATCGGGGACCTGACGCCTGCGACCCAGCTGATGCTGCTGCGCTTCCTCCAGGAGCGGCGGTTCGAGCGGGTCGGGGGCGAGGGGACGGTTGAGGTCGACGTCCGCGTCATCGCGGCGACCAACAAGGACCTGCGCGAGGGGATGGAGCGGGGGAGCTTCCGCAACGACCTGTTCTACCGGCTGAATGTCATCCCCATCCACATCCCGGCGCTGCGGGAGCGGGTCGAGGACATCCCGATACTGGGGATGGAGTTCTTGGAGCGCCTCTCCAAGAAGATGGGCAAAAGCATGCGCGGCTTCAGCGCCGAGGCGATCGAGGTGCTGACGCGCTACTCCTGGCCGGGGAACGTCCGGGAGCTGGAGAACGTGCTCGAGCGCACCGTGGTGCTGGCCAAGGGCGACCTCATCGAGGTCAGCGACCTGCCCCCGAACCTCCGGGAGGAGGCCGCCCCGGGGAACGACGTGAAGCTCTCCCTCTACGAGAACGAGCGCCTGTACATCCTCAAGACCCTCGCCGAGTGCAACTGGAACAAGAAGCTCACCGCATCCGTGCTCGGCATCAACCGCAGCAGCCTTTACAGCAAGCTCAAGAAGTACGACATCGGCCGGGGCGAGTCGATGAATTGACCTCCGGGCGCGCCGGGAACGCGGGAGGGGCGCGCCGGGCCGAGCCGCGTCCCGGGCCAACGACATGAAGCATCTCAACCGCGGCACCCAGCTCTACATCCTCGTCACCTACGCCGCGGCGCTGTGGATCCTGTTCGACTCCCTTCGACACGGCACCGTCGACCTGTCCAGCGAGTTCGTCATGCTCGCCCTGATCGGGGCGATCATGTCGCCCCACACCGTCATGCTCGGCACGCGCGTCGAGATGTCGGTCGCGCACCCCTTCATCCTCGCCTCGATCCTCCTGCTCGGGGAGACCGGGGCGCTCCTCATGAGCGTGATCTGCATCGGCAGCCTGTGCTTCCTGCGCGCGCCGCGGATGCCGCTGTACCGCGCCTTCTTCAACATCAGCGCGTTCGTCGTCACGACCTTCCTGTCGAGCCGGACCTACCTGCTCTTCGGTGGCGTCCCGCAGGATCCGGAGGCCGGGTGGACCCTTCTGGCGATGTTGATGGCGACGCTGGTGTTCTACCTGGCCAACACCTACGGGGTCGCGGGGGTGGTCGCGGCCGCGGAGCGGCAGAACGTCTTCAGGGTCTGGTCCGAGAGCTTCCTGTGGTCGGCGCCGTCGTTCTTCGCGGGTGGCTCGCTGGCCCTCGGCATGGCCTACTTCCTCGGCCGGTTCGGGATCTACTCGTTCGTGCTGGCGATGCCTTTCTGCGCCCTCATCTACTACTCCTACAAGCTCTACCTGGACAAGCTCGAGGAGAAGCGGCAGCACCTGGAGGACATCCAGCGGATGAACGCCGATCTCGAGCGCAAGGTCCGGGAGCGCACCCTGGAGCTGGAGAGGCTGAACCGCAGGCTGGAGGAGTCCAACGTGGAGCTGAAGCGCGCCAGCTCGCTGAAGAGCGAGTTCCTTGCGAACATGTCGCACGAGCTGCGCACTCCGCTCAACGCGATCATCGGGTTCTCCGAGCTGCTCCTGGACCGCACGTTCGGCGATCTGAGCGGCGACCAACGCGCGTACGCGATGGACATCCTCAGCAGCGGCCGCCACCTGCTGGAGCTGATCAACGACGTGCTGGATCTCTCGAAGATAGAGGCCGGCAGGATGAGGCTGACCGCGGAGACCTTCGGCCTGGGCGAGGCCGTCGAGGAGTCCCTGGGGCTCCTCAGGGTGGAGGCCGCCAGGAAGGAGATCCGGATGGAGGCGCGTATCCCGGATCCGGACCTCGCGGTCTTCGCCGACCGGAACAAGCTCAAGCAGATCCTCCACAACCTGCTCAGCAACGCGGTCAAGTTCACTCCCGCGCGCGGACGGGTGGAGCTGGCCGGGCGCCTCGAGGGCGGGCGGCTCACGATCGCGGTCTCCGACACGGGGATCGGCATCGCCCGGGAGGACCGGGACCGGATCTTCCAGTCCTTCACCCAGGTCGACGGCTCCTACGCGCGGAGGTACCAGGGCACGGGGCTGGGCCTGGCGCTGGTCAAGAAATTCGTCGAGATGCACGGGGGGACGGTGTGGGTGGAGAGCGAGCCGGGTCGGGACAGCCGCTTCACGTTCACCCTCCCCAACCAGCGCGGCGGGGCCCGGCCGGGGACGGCGGCGCCCCGTCCGGGGGACCGGCCCGGAGCGCCCGGTCGGGAGGCCGCGGCGCCGACGCCCCAGGCCGCGGCGGACGCCGGCGCGATCCTGGTCGTGGAGGACAACGACGCGAACAGGAAGCTGGTCACCGACCTGCTGAGATCGCGGGGCCACCGCGTGGTGACGGCCTCGACGGCCGAGGACGCGCTGGACGCCTTGAAGTCGCTCCGCCCGGGCCTCATATTGATCGATATCCAGCTGCCCGGGATGGACGGGCTCGCGCTCACCCGGCTCCTCAAGGGCAGACCCGAGACGGCGGCGATCCCGACGGTGGCCGTCACGGCGCACGCGATGAGGGAGGACGAGGCCCGGGCCCGCGCGGCCGGATGCGACGCCTTCATCGCGAAGCCGATCGACCCGGCGCGTCTCGTCTCCCAGGTGGCGGCTCTGCTCGGCGCCGCGGGGGAGCCCCGCGAGGCTCGCGGCCGCACGGGCAGCGGGAGGGCATAGGGGGTCATGGATCCGGCGCGGCAACGGGTCGAGGGCGCGAACATCCTCGTCGTCGATGACGAGCATCGCAACGTGCGGCTGATGGAATCGATCCTCCGCGCCGCCGGCTTCACCGTCCTCAAGGCGCACGACGGCGAGGAGGCCCTACGCCTGATCGACGAGCGGCGCCCGGACGCCCTGCTCCTGGACGTCATGATGCCGGGGCTGAGCGGCCTCGACGTCTGCCGGCGCCTGAGGGCGAGGCACGAGACCCGCCTGCTCCCGATCATCATGGTCACGGCCCTCAACGCCCTAGAGGACAAGGTGCAGGCCTTAGAGGCCGGGGCGGACGACTTCCTCAGCAAGCCGGTCAACAAGGCCGAGCTGAACGCCAAGGTGCGGTCGATCCTCAGGGTCAAGGCGCTGCAGGACGAGGTCGAGCGGCAGAGGAGCGAGCTCGAGGCGGCGAACCGGGAGCTGCTCCGCATGCAGCGCTTCAAGGAGTCGATGACGCAGATGGTGGTTCACGACCTGAAGAACCCGCTCACCGGGATCATGGGGAACCTCCAGCTGATCCAGATGCAGGGCGTGGAGATGGGCCGGGAGCGGCTGCGCGAGGTGGTCCGGCGCTCGCAGGACGCGGGGCGCCAGCTGATGCGGATGATCCTCAACATCCTCCAGATCGGCAAGCTGGAGGAGAACAAGATCACCATCCGCCGCGAGCCTCTCCGCCTGATGGCCGTCGTCGCCGAGAACATCGAAGAGATGATCAGCCTGGGCGCGCGCGACGGGATCCGGCTCGAGAACCGAGTCGATCCCGACCTGCCCCCGCTGGCCGCGGACCGCGAGCTGCTCGGGAGGGTGATCGGTAATCTGCTGAGCAACGCCCTCAAGCACACCGGGCGGGGCGGGCGGGTGATCGTGGACGCCCATGTGGAGGGCGACGAGATCGTCCTGAGCGTGAGCGACACGGGCGAGGGCATCCCGGATGAGCTGCTCCCGGCCATCTTCGACAAGTTCGTCTCGGGAGGGGATGGCGGGGGACGCAGGCTGCCGCACGATTCCGGGCTGGGCCTGACCTTCTGCAAATTGGCGGTGGAGGCCCACGGCGGCCGCATCCGCGTGCAGAGCCACCGGGGGAGAGGCACCACGGTCTGCGTGGCCTTGCCGTTGCGGGGCGCACGGGCGGTCGGGGGCACGGCACCGGGGGCCGATGTCCCCGCGGCTTGATCCTCCCCGGGGCGGAGCCTATCTTGATCTGGCGCGGCCCGGCCCCGCCCGGCCGCCGGGAGGGCCCGTGTCCGTCGCTTCCTCCGCCCCCAATCCCGAGACGACCTTCCACGGCTTCTGCTCCCCGCCGGCGCTGGCGGAGCTGATCCGCGACCTCTATCTCAACGAGCGGAGCGGGATCCTCGTCCTGAGCCGGGGCGGGATCGAGAAGCGGATCCTGCTGGACCGCGGCATGGTGCTCGGGGTCTCCTCCTCCCTGGAGGACGAGCGGCTGCCGAATTTCCTCGCGAAGACTGGGATCCTGTCCCCCGAGGAGGCGGAGGCGCTCAAGGGGCTCGAGGACGAGCAGGTGTTGAAGACCGTCCTGGGTCGTGGGAAGGTCAACCTGGAGACTCTCAAGGGGAGCGTGAAGGTGTTGACCCAGCAGGTTCTGGCCTCGCTGTTCCGCTGGGAGGATCTCGAGTACCGCTTCGAGGAGGGGCCGGTGTCCGCGGGGCCGATCGAGACGAACGTGGTGGTGAGCTTCGAGCTGATCATCCGCGCCCTGCGGTCGATGACCGGGTTCGAGCGCATCCGGGAGGCCCTGGTGCGTCAGGACCGGAGCCTGCGCTTCTCCGACCGGCTCTACCTGCCGTTCGAGCAGCTGAGCCTCAGCCCGGTGGAGGGCTTCCTGGTGTCGCGCATCGACGGCCGGTCGAGGGTGAGGGAGATCCTGGCGCAGGTCCCGTCGAGCGAGGAGGAGGCGGCCGGGCGCTTCCTGTTCGGGCTGCTGATACTCGGCCTGGTGAACTTCGTGCCTCCGATCGGCTCGGGCCCCCTGAGCTGCGAGGATCTGCTGCGCGGGGAGGAGGAGAAGCGGCGCAGGGAGGAGCGCGAGAGGGCGGAGATCCTGGGATTCTACGCGCTGGTTCGGGACGGCGCGCCCGCCGCCATCCTGGGCGTCGAGGAGGGCTGTTCCGCCGACCGCGTCAAGACGGCCTACACGGCGCGCAAGGAACGCTTCGCGCCCTGCCGTTTCCTGAGGAAGGTCCAGACGGAACTCAGGGAAGAGCTCCAGATCATCGAGGCGCGGCTGCTGGAGGCGTTCCTGGCGCTCCGCTCCCGGGACCTCGACACCGCGCGCGCCGGCGGCGCCACCTCGGAACGCGTGGTCAATCTGGATCTGGACGCCCTGTCGATGCGCAAGGAGCTGGCCAAGAGCGAGAAGCAGTCGGTCGAGGAGGAGCGCGTGCGGATGAGCGAGCAGTTCTTCGCCAAGGCGCGCGAGTACTGGAAAGTGGCCGACTACTTCAACTGCATCCGCTACTGCGAGTTCGCCACCAGCTACAATGACAAGAACGCGGCGTTCTTCAGCCTGCTCGGGCAGGCGCTGATCCGGAATCCTGACTACCGCTGGCAGAAGCGGGCCGAGGGCGTCCTGCTCAGGGCGGCGGAGCTGGAGGCATTCAACCCCGCACACTTCGTGGCGCTGGGCGACTTCTACCGGGCGCACGGGCTGCATGCCAAGGCGAGGAAGAACTACGAGAAGGCCCTCGAGATCCTGCCGACGCACGCCGAGGCGCAGGCGGCGCTGAGGGAGCTGGCGAAGAACAAGGGATAATCCCGCCCCGGGGCGCCCCGAACGCATTGACAATCAACACTTGCGTGCTATAATGCGCGTTCCCCAGGGACTTGTCGTCATGTACATAGAAACAAAGGAGATAGGGCCCTCGGGGCTGGTCGTCGATCGGGTGATCCAGATGGAGACCGATCTGCCGCTCGAGGGCGATCAGCGGGTCCGGGTCGACCGGGCGCACCTGGCCGGACAGCTGCACCGCGAGCGCGGCGGCGTCTCCTTTCACGGGGAGATCGAGACGGTGGCCACGCTGCCGTGCAGCCGTTGTCTCGAGCCCTACCGGCTTCCGCTGCGGATGCGCTTCGAGCTGCTCTACACCACCGAGCCGGACCGCGGCGAACGAGGGGAGATGCGGGTGGACGCGGACGACGTCCTTCTGACCCGCTACGACGGCGTCCGGATCGATCTGCGGGAGCTCCTCTCGGAGCAAGTCTATCTGGGGCTGCCGCTCAAGCCGCTGTGCCGGCCCGAGTGTCAAGGGCTCTGCCCGCGCTGCGGCGCGAACCTCAACCATGGGGACTGCGGTTGCCCGGAGGAGAAGACCGGAGATCCCCGCCTCGAGATCCTGAAGACGCTCCTCTAGCGAGCCACGGGGACACGTCCGATGCCGAACCCGAAACGACGTCACTCGCGCGCGCGCCGCGACAAGCGCCGCGCCCACGACAGGCTGGTACGACCCTCCCTCTCCCGGTGCCCGAACTGCGACGAGGAGCGACTTCCACACCGGGTCTGCCCGCACTGCGGACACTACAGAGGACGTGAAGTCATCGAAGTCGGCGAGGTCTGAGCCGGGTGGCGCGGGAGCCGCCGGCCCGCCGGTCGGGTGAGCCCGGGGCGCCCCGCGGCCCGGCCCCCCCGACTCCTACGGGGGATCGTCGGATGGACGTCACCATAGCCATCGACGCGATGGGAGGCGATTTCGCGCCCGCCCATCCGGTGGCCGGCGCCGTGCAGGCCGCGCGCGAGTTCGGGACGCGCCTCCTTCTGG
>JBHIBC010000073.1:0-13768 GCA_046758905.1 Acidobacteriota bacterium
GGCGCCCGGAGCGGAGCCCGTGAAAACGGTCGTCTCGTCCGCCAGCCGCACCGTCGTCATCAGCCCCGACGACCGCTTCGTGGTCATCGGCGAGAGGATCAACCCGACGAACCGCAAGAAGCTGGCCGAGGAGCTGCGGCGCCACGACTACAGCCGGGTCCGGGGCGACGCCGTGGCCCAGGTGCGGGCGGGGGCGCACATGCTCGACGTCAACACGGGCATCCCCGGCGCCGATGAGCCGGGCATGTTGAAAGGCGCGATCCGGGCGGTCATGGAGGTGGTCGACGTGCCGATCTCGATCGACTCGAGCACCCCGGAGGCCCTGGAGGCCGCGCTTCCGGCCTACCGGGGGAAGGCGCTGGTCAACTCGGTGACCGGCGAGGACGAGGTGCTGGAACGTCTGCTGCCGCTCATCAAGAAGCACGGCGCCGCGGTGATCGGCATCGCCAACGACGAGAGCGGGATCAGCAACGATCCGAGGGTGCGGCTGGAGGTCGCCCGCAAGATCGTCCACAGGGCGGCGGACCACGGCATCCCCGCGGAGGACGTGATCATCGATCCGCTGTGCATGCCGGTCGGCGCCAACCACGAGTTCGGTCGCATCACCTTCGAGACCATGTGCCTGATCCGTGAGGAGCTGGGCGTCAACATGTCCGTGGGAGCCGGCAACGTGGGGTTCGGCCTGCCCGACCGGCCGCCGCTCACCGCCGCCTTCATGCTCCTTGGGATGGCGGTCGGGCTCACGGCCTCGATCACAAACCCGCTCGAGCCCGAGATCTACAAGCTACTCCTGGCCGGCGACCTGCTGCTCGGACGCGACGCGTTCGGCACGAACTGGATGACCCACTACCGCAAGGCCGCGAAGTCGCGCGACCGGCTGCGGCCCGCCGGGCCCCCGCGGACGGCGCCGCCCACCGCGTAGGGAGTCGCCTCCGGCGCGGCCCCATGGACGCCATGGCTCGCAATCCCGGGAATCTCAAGGTCACCTTCCTGCCGGGAGGGGCGACGACGCGCGTTCCGCCCGGCACCACGGTCTTCCGCGCCGCCGCATGGCTCGGACGCCCGGTGGACAGCACCTGCGGCGGCCGCGGCACGTGCGGCAAGTGCAGGGTCCGGGTCGTCGGCGCTGCCGCGCCGATCACTCCCACGGACGAGCAGCACATCGGCCCGGGGGAGCTCAGTGACGGCTGGCGACTCTCCTGCCGGACCGAGGTGCGCCGCGACATGACGGTCGAAGTCCCGCGGCCGATGCTGAGGCCTAGGACCGCCGCGGCCGGGGCCGGGCGCCGGGTCGTGCTGGACCCCAACGTGCACAAGGTCCACGTGAGGCTGCCGGAGCCCGGGCTCCATGACCAGCGCCCCGACGCCCTGAGGCTCGAGGAGGCCCTCCTGGAACGGGGGTACCCGATGCGGGCCGACTTGGCGGTGCTCCGCACGCTGCCGCGGACCTTGAGGGAGGCGGAGTTCGACGTCACCGCCGTCCTGTGCGGCGACACCCTGGTGGCGCTCGAGCCGGGCGACACGACCCGAGAGGCGCACGGGGCGGCGTTCGATCTGGGCACCACGACGATCGTCGGCACGCTGATCGACTTGGTCAGCGGGGAGGCGAGAAGCGTGGGCTCCGCGCTCAACGCGCAGGCGGTCCACGGCGGCGACGTGCTGTCACGCATCTCCCACGGCATGACCGCTGCCGAGGGACTCGGAGAGCTGCAGCGCCTGGCGGTGCGGTCGATCAACGACATCCTCGAGCACCTGGCCGACGGCGCGGGCGTCCCGCGCGAGCGGATCTACGAGATGACGATCGCGGGGAACGCCACGATGCTGCACCTGTTGATGGGCATCGACCCCGAGCCGATCTCGGTGACGCCCTTCACGCCGGCCGTCGGCCGAGGAATGGATGTTCCGGCCCGCGATCTCGGGCTGGCGATCCACCCGCGGGGCCGGGCGTACCTGTTCCCCGGCATCGGCGCCTACGTGGGCGGGGACATCGTCGCCGGCCTGCTGGCGACGGCCCTCCCCCGGGGAGATCGGCTCCGCCTATTCGTGGACGTCGGCACCAACGGCGAGATCGCCCTCGGGTGGGACCGGCGCACGATCTGCACCGCAGCCCCGGCGGGGCCGGCCTTCGAGGGTGCGGAGATCTCGTGCGGCATGCGCGCCACGACCGGTGCGATCGAGGGCGTGCGGATCGCCGGGGACGCCGTGCTGCTGCGGACGATCGACGACGCGCCCCCGGCGGGGCTGTGCGGCTCGGGCCTGATCGACGCCGTCTCCGAGCTGCGCAGGCGGGGACTGATGGACGCCACGGGACGGTTGCTGTCGGACGAGGAGGCCCGGTCCGCGCTCCCCGAGCCGCTGGCGGCCCGGCTGGTCAGCGTCGCCGGCGTCCGGCACTTCCTCCTGGCGACCGAGCGGCAGACGGGCGGGCGCCCCATCCTTCTCTCGCAGAAGGACATCCGGCAGCTGCAGTTCGCCAAGGGATCGATCGCCACCGGCATCCGGGTGTTGATGAAGGAGATGGGCGTGACGGCCGCCGACCTCGATCAGGTCCTGCTGGCGGGGGCGTTCGGATCGTACATCAACCCCGACTCGGCCCGGCTGATCGGACTGGTCCCGCCCGTGCCGTTGGACCGCATCCGCGCCATCGGCAACGCCGCCGGGGAGGGCGCCAGGATCGCGCTCCTGTCGTATCGCGAGCGCGAGGCGGCCGCGGCCATGCCGACGCGCGTCGAGTACCTCGAGCTCTCCGGGCGGGTGGACTTCAACGACATCTTCATGGAGGCGCTGGCCTTCCCGGCTCCCGACTCGCTGCCCGCGGAGCGTGCGGGACGGACGGGGGGGTCGGAGCCGGCCGGGTCGAAGCGGCGCGCCGCTCCCCGGGGGGCCGGCTGAGGGCCGTGTCGCCCCGACCTTCAGTACAGCGGGAAGTGCCCCTGCGCGAGACCGACCTCCAGGGCGTGGCTGTCCTCGTAGATGAGCGGGATCATCAGGCGGCGTCGCTGCGGCCCGTGGACGACGCGCAGCATGGCCGGCCCGCCGCGAGGCGAGCGCCGCTCCCAGCGGATCACCGACCGCCACGGGACCTCGCGCCTCACTAAGGGCCCGACCAGGCGGAACCCCCTCTCGTCCAACACCAGACGGGACAGGCAGTAACGCCCGGCGAAGCAGGCGCAACCCGCGCCCAGGAGGAGGACCAGCGCCGCCGCCCAACCCGGCAGCGCCGCACCCGCGGGCCAGGCCAGCGATCCGGCCAGCCCGGCCGTGCCGACGCCCAGCAGCGATACGGCGCTCAGGCCCCAGGCGGCCCGCCACCCCGGGCGGCACCGCAGCACGAGCGGGGGCGGCGTCGCGTGGTCGGCGCGGCGGCTCACCTTCGAGTCCCTCAGGGCGATCGCTCGATCAGCTCGCGACAGGCGGTGAGGATCGTGTCGATGGCGCCCTGCAGCGTCGCCTCGATGACCGTCCCCGAGGCGTTACTGTGACCCCCGCCTCCGAAGCCCGCCGCCAGGCGGTTGACGTCGAGAGCGCCCTTGCTGCGCAGCGAGACCTTGACCCGCCCGTTCTCCAGCTCCTTGAACAGGACGGCCACCCGCACCCCGTCGATCGCCAGAAGCCAGTTGACCACATCGGACGTGTCCTCGGAGTCGGCGCCGCAGGCGAGGATCTGGTCGCGCGACAGGGTGATCCAGGCCAGCCGACCCCCGGAGCCGATCCGGAGGCCCGCCAGCGCCACCCCCCCGAGGCGGATCAGCTCAGGGCTGTTGCGCTCGAACACCTCCTCATAGACCTGCTGCGGACTCACGCCCACCCCGAGGAGCTCGGCGGCGGCCTCGTGACAGCGGGCGGACGTCTTCGAGAAGCGGAAATTGCCGGTGTCGGTCACCATGGAGACGTAGGCGGCCTGGGCGGCCGGGAGATTCAGGCGCCCGCCCAGCGCCTTGACGATCTGGAACACCAGCTCGCCGGTGGCGCACGCCTCCTGGTCGACGATGTTGACCTTCCAGAACGGGTCGACGACGTTGTGGTGGTCGATGCAGATGGTGGTGGCGCGGGAGGCGCGCACCGCCTTCTCCAGGGGACCCAGCCGGTCGACGGCCGAGTTGTCCAGGACGAAGATCAGATCGGCGTTCCGAACCAGGGCCCCGTGCTCCTCCTCGCTGAAGATCGCCACCTCGCCGTCGGGATCGAGGAAGCGATAGCGCTCGGGCAGGGGGTCGGCGTTCAGGATGCGGGCGTCGACCCCGAGCATCCTGAGGTACTGGTGCAGGCAGATCTCCGCGCCGACGCCGTCGCCGTCGGGCCCCACGTGCGTGCACAGGACGGCGGTGCGTGCCTGTCGCAGCAGCGGCCTCAGCAGCTCGGCCGCCCGGCCGATCAGGACGCGATCCTTCTCGGTCACGCCATCACCCCGGGCCCACGGATCGCCCCCTCCCGGTAGGCGCGGGCCAGCTCCATGTAGCTCTTGGCGTTCTCGTGGATCCGGTCGACCTCGTCCGGCCGCAGCCGGCGCACGATCCTCGCGGGCACCCCCAGCACCAGCGAGCCCTCGGGCACGAGGGTGTCCTCCGGCACCAGCGCCCCTGCGCCGATCAGACAGTGCCGGGCGATGCGGCAGCCGCTCAGGATCACCGCCCTCATGCCGACGATCACGTCGTCCTCGACCTCAGACCCGTGTACCACCGCGGCGTGCCCCACGCTCACGCGGTCGCCGATGCGCGCCGGCCGGCCGTGGTCGACGTGGACCACGCACCCGTCCTGGACGTTGCTCCCGGCCCCGATCGCGATCGGGGCCAGGTCGCCCCGCAGCGTGGCGTGGAACCAGATCGAGGCCCCCGGTCCCACGGTCACGTCTCCCACCAGGACCGCGCCGGGCGCCAGGAAGGCGCTGGGGTCCACCTGGGGTCGCGCGGGAGCGGTGGTCCGGATCAACGTGATCTCTCCGGGGGCGGATGGTCTCGGAACTCACGGTGGCCGCGTCTGGCGCGGCGCGGGCGGAGCCGGGGAATATAGGCTACGGGCCGCCGGAAGTCAAGCCGTACGCCGGGCGCCGCGGGAGATCCCTGGCGGGGGCCAGGCGGCGCGGCCGAGGAGCGACTCGCGGAGTATCGCGATCGGGTGGACGACCGGCCGTCCGGAGCCCTGCTCGATCTGGATCTTGCAGGTACCGCATCCGGTGGCGACCACACCGGCGCCGGTCCTCTCGATGCTGTCGAACAGCGGGCGGCCGATGCTCATCGATAGGGCGAAGTTCCCCTCCTTCATCCCGAAGGTGCCGGCGATCCCGCAGCAGTGGTCCTCTCCGATCGGCGCCACCTCCAAGCCCGGGACGAGCCGGAGCAGCCGCACGACGTCGTCCCCCATGCCGCGCGCCTGCAGGTGGCAGGGATTGTGATAGGTGAGCCGCAGCCGCACCGGACGCAGGCGCGCGCGCAGGCCCGGGTCGCCCAGCAGGATCTCCAGGACGTACTGGTGCAGGTCGCGGATGTGGCGCGCCAGGACCTCCGCCTGCGGCGTCCCGAGGAGGCGGGGGTAATCCTCCACCAGCGCCAGGCCGCAGGAGGGCGCGCTGTACAGGACCGTGTAGTCGCGGCGCACGAACTCCAGCAGCGTCCGGACGTTGCGCTCGGCGGAGGCGCGGACGTCATCCAGGTGGCCGTAGGTGATCGCCGCGATGCCGCAGCACTCCTGCGGGGGGACGGCCACGGTGCAGCCGAGCGCCTCGAGCAGCTCCACCGCCGCCCGCCCTTCGCCCTCGAGGTCCTGGTACCCCCCGAAGCAGCCGTGGAAGTAGGCCACCTTCCGGCCCTCCGGATCGACCGACGGGACGCGCACTCGGAGCGGCGCCCCGTCGAACGGCTGCATCCGCCGCTGCGCCGCGATCCCGGTGAGCAGCGACAGCGCGCGGCGAAGCGGCGGGGACCGGAGCGCGGCGTTGGCGATCGGCGCCATCATGGTGCCGAAGCGCAGCAGAGGGCCGCTCGCGGTGAGCACCCGATCGGCCCGACGCTTGCCGCGCGCGCGCACGTAGATCTCCTTGGCGATCACCGCCATGCCGGGGATATCGATTGCCGTCGGGCATTCGGTATGGCACAGGCGGCAGTTGACGCACAGGTCCATCACCGACTTGAAGGGGTCGGTGGCGACGGCGCCGGGCTCCAGCCCGCCCGACAGGACCGCCCGTAACAGGTTCGCCTTGGCCCGGGCCGTCGCGGCCTCGTCCCGCGTCTCCACCGCGACCGGGCAGTAGTCCCGGCAGGCCCCGCAGCCGTGGCACTTCTCGATCTCCCGCTGCCAGGCCTCTTCGTCGATCGCCGTCGAGGTCGCGACGCGGCGGTAGGCGGCGCCATAGCGCAGGTCGTCCGTCAGCCGGTACGACCCGTCGTGGACCTTGATCCCGGGGTTGAGGAGCCCCTGAGGGTCGAACAGCCGCTTCACCTCGCCGAACACGTCCGCGAGGGGGCCGTAGGCGCGTCGCAGGAAGGGGCTCCTGAGACGCCCGTCCCCGTGCTCCCCGGACAGGCTTCCGCCCATCCCCACGACCAGGTCCACGAACTCGCCGGCCAGAGACTCCATGACCGCCAGGTCGCGCGGCTCCTTCGGGTTCATCAACGGGTTGCAGTGCAGGTTGCAGTCGCCCGCGTGCCCGAAGATGGCCGCCGACAGCTCGTACTTCGCCAGCAGGGCCTTCAGCCTCCCGACGAATTCCGCCATCTGCTCGGGCCTGACCGCGGCGTCCTCGATGAACCGGGTGTTCCGCAGCCGCCCCTCGCGTCGCGACAGGATGGGGGACGCGGCCCTGCGGACGGCCCAGATCCCGGCCGCGTCCTCGGGCCGGACCCCGCGCCGCACCTCCGTCGCCAGCCGCTCGCGGCCGGTCAGGCGCCGCGCCAGGCCGCTCATGCGCGCGTCGACCTCCAGCGGCTCGTCCCCCTCCAGCTCCACGATCAGGATGGCCTCCGTGTCCGAGGGGAGCGCGGTGCCGACCGCCGCGTCGGCCTCGCGGATCACGTCCACGAAGGTGCGATCGAGCAGCTCCACCGCAGACGGTCGCGATCGGAGGATCTCGACCACGGCGGCGCCGGCCCGCTGCAAGTCATCGAACAGGACGAGCGCCGTCGCCGCGGCGCGCGGCGTCGGCACGATGCGCAGCGTCGCCTCCAGCACCAGACCGAGGGTGCCCTCCGAGCCGACGAACAGCCGCGTGAGGTCCACGGCCCGCCCGTCGACCGACTCCCGCAGGGCGTACCCGGAGGAGTTCCGTCTCGTCCGAGGGGATCGCTCCTCGATGACCCGCCGGTGACGGTCGACGATCCCCATCAGGCGGCCAGCGAGGCGCGCCTGGGGATCGCCGTCGCCGCCCCCGTCGGCCCGCAGCCGCTCCCGCGGACAGGCCCGCGTCTGCAGCACACTGCCGTCGGCGAGCGCCACGCGGAGCGACGCGGTGTTGTCGCGGGTGGCGCCGTGCAGGATCGTGTGCGAGCCGCCGGCGTTGTTGGCCAGCATGCCGCCCAGCGTGCAGAACGCGGCGGAGGACGGGTCCGGCGCGAACCGCAGCCCGTGGAGGCCGAGGGCCCGGTTCAGCCGCGCCTGGATGACTCCCGGCTGGACGCGCACCGTCCCCGCGTCGCGGTCGATGTCGCTCACCCGCGTGAAGTACTTGGAGAAGTCAACGATGATGCCGCGCCCTAGGGTCTGCCCCGCGAGGCCCGACCCCGCCCCGCGGGCGGTGACCGGAATGTCGTGGCGGCGCGCGTAGTCCAAGACCGCCAGCGCGTCCGGCTCGTCGCGCGGCGCGACCGCGCCCAGCGGCCGGATCTGGTAGATGCAGGCCGCGGTGCTGTAGAGGACGCCGTCCACGGCGTCGAACAGGACGTCTCCCTGCACCAGCCTCCTGAGGTCGGCGCCGACCACCAGCCCCGCGCGGGCGCCCCCGCCCGCCGCCGCATCGGGCAGGTCGCGACCGCTCATCCGCCCCTGCCTTCCGACAGCAGCCCGTCCAGGTGGGTGAGCTCCGGCAGGATCAGCCGCTCCATCGCCAGCCGCACGGCCGGCTCCGATCCCGGCACCGAGAACACCACCATGCCCCGATAGATCCCGGCCACGGCTCGGCTGAGCATCGCCGCCGCCCCGATCCGCCGAAAGCTGAGCATCCTGAAGATCTCCCCGAACCCGTCGATCGTTTTCTCCAGCAGCCCTGCGACCGCCTCGTAGGTCGTGTCACGGCGCGCGACGCCGGTGCCGCCGCTGATGACCACGACCCGCACGCGGGCTCGTCGGGCCAGCGAGACCAGGTGCCGCCGGATGAGGCGTGGCTCGTCGCGGAGGATGCGGTAGTCGGCCAGCGGGTGCCCCGCCCTCCGGAGGGCATCGCGGATGAAGGTCCCGCTCCTGTCGGTGGCCTCGTCGCGGGAGTCGCTGACCGTGACGACCGCACAGGGGACACGGCGTGCGCCGCGCCGGCGATGCTCGCGATGCCCCATCTCTCCTCCGGAGCCCCCGGCCGCCCGCCGGGCCTCAGTCCGCCAGGTCCAGGGCGTACCGGATCAGGGTGCGAACACCGGCGCCGCTCGCGCCTTTCTTGATGTAGGAGTACTCCTTGTCGCCGAAGGAGGGACCGGCGATGTCGATGTGGGCCCACGACGAACCGGGGCGCACGAACTCCTGCAGGAACAGACCTGCCGTGATGGCGCCTCCCCAGCGGATGCCCGTGTTCTTGACGTCGGCCACGTCGCTGCGGATGTGCTCCCGGTATTCCCCGTACAGGGGCAGCGGCCACATCTTCTCGCCCGCCTGCTCCGCGGCGCGCAGGAGATCGTCCACCAGCCCCCGGTCGTTGCCCATCACGCCCGAGGCGATCGGCCCAAGCGCGATCACGCAGGCGCCGGTCAGGGTCGCCAGGTCGATGGTCGCCTCGACCCCCTCGAGCGTCGCGGCGTAGGACAGCAGGTCGGCGAGGACCAGCCGGCCCTCCGCGTCGGTGTTGCGCACCTCCACCGTCTTGCCGTTCATGATGCGCAGGACGTCCCCCGGCCGGATGGCGCCCCCGCCGGGCATGTTCTCCGCCATGCCCATGAGCCCCACCACCTCGACCTCGGGGCCGAGCTCCGGCAGGGCCCGCAGCGCCGCAAGGACGGCCGCCGAGCCCGCCATGTCGCACTTCATCGTCTCCATCCCCTCCGCGCTCTTGAGGGACAGGCCGCCGGAATCGAAGGTCAGCCCCTTGCCGAGGAAAGCCACCCTGCGCTTCGCCGGCCGCTTGGGCCGGTAGGCGATCTGGATGAGGCGCGGGGGGTTGTGGGAGCCGCGCGACACGCCCAGGATCCCGCCCATTCCGCGCCGGGCCATTTCCTCCGGCTCGATGATGGAGATATCGAGCTTCAGATCCTTGGCCACCTCCGCGGCGATCCCGGCCATCCGCACCGGGGTCAGCACGCCGGCCGGCTCGTTGACCAGGTCCCGCGCGAAATTGGCGGCGGCGGCGGTGACCTCCCCCAGTGCCAGTCCCTCGGCGACCTCACGCGGGGGGCTGGCCCCGGAGGCGACCCGCACCTCCCGGAGGTGGATCCGGCCGGGCCTCGGCTCGGCGCGGTAACGGTCGAACCGGTAGGTCCCGATCAGGGCCCCCTCGGCGAGCGCCACGGCCGCGGCGCGCGTCTCGAACGGGCCGGCGCCCGCGTCGAGAAGCGGCACCGCGACGCTGCTCGCCCCCAATCGATCGGCCGCGACCAGCGCGTCCCCCAACAGGCGGCGGTAGGCGTCGAGGTCCAGCTCCTCGCGGCGCCCCAGGCCGAGGATCAGGTAGCGCCCGCAGCGCAGGCCGTCCGACTCGCCCGCGTGCCACAGGAGCGTCGTCCCGGCGCGCGCCTCGAACACGTCCCGATCCACCACCGGCGCGAGCCGTTCGGCGACGCTGCTCCCGACCGCGCCGGCGAACCCGCCGGTCCCGCGGTACCGGTAGGCGATCCCCAGGTCCGCCTCGATCCCCGAGAGGTCCCCCGCGCGCGAGGCGAGCCGCAGTGTCGCGCTCACGCCCTCCCCCTGACGAGCGCCCGCACCCGGTCGATCAGGCGCCCTGCCGACAGGCCGATCTCGTCGTGCAGCTGCGTGAGCGAGCCGTGGGCCACGAACCGGTCAGGTATCCCGATGTGGTGGAGCTCCCCGACGCGCAGGCCGGACTCGCACAGGTACTCGTGAACCGCGCTGCCGAAGCCTCCTCGCAGCGTGTTCTCCTCCAGCGTGACGAGGATCGGGTGGCGCGCGGCGAGGTCGCGCAGCATCTCCTCGTCCAGCGGCTTCACGAAGCGGCAGTTGACGACGCCGACATCGATCCCCTCGTCGAGGAGCGCCGCGCGTACCGCCTCGGCGGGCTCGATCATGGTCCCCACCGCCAGGAGGCAGGCGTCCGCGCCGTCCCCGAGGGCCTCCCATGTCCCGATCGGGATGGTTCGGAAGGGGCGCTTCGGGTCGAAGCGTCGGCTGGAGCGCTTGGGGTAGCGGATGGCGAATGGGTAGACCTCCTGGTCGATCGCCGTCCTGAGCAGGTCGCACAGCTCGTCGCCGTCCTTGGGGGCCGCCACCACGAAGTTCGGGATCGCCCTCAGGTAGGACAGATCGAACACCCCGTGGTGCGTCGGCCCGTCGGCGCCCACCAGCCCCGCACGGTCGAGACAGAAAGTGACCGGAAGACGTTGCACGCCGACGTCGTGGATCACCTGATCGTAGGCACGCTGCAGAAACGTCGAGTAGATCGCGGCGACCGGCCGCATGCCCGAGATCGCGAGGCCGGCCGCGAAGGTGACGCCGTAGGCCTCGGCGATACCGACGTCGTAGAAGCGCGCGGGGTGCTTCTCCCGGAACCTCACCAGGCCGGTGCCGTCGGCCATGGCCGCGGTGATCGCGACGATCCGATCGTTCTCGTCGGCCAGCCGGATCAGGCCCTGGGCGAACACCTTGTTGTAGTCGGGCGCGGAGGCGGTCGACGGGCTCGCCATCACGCCGGAGGCGGGGTCGAACGCCGTGACGCCGTGGAACACGCACGAGTTCGCCTCGGCGAACGGGTATCCCTTCCCCTTCTTGGTGATCACGTGCAGAAGCCTCGGTCCCTTGACCTTCTTGAGGTTCTTCAGCACCAGCACCAGCTCCGGGAGACTGTGACCGTCGATCGGGCCGAAGTACTGGAACCCCAGAGCCTGGAACAGCCCCCCGGGGACGACGACCTCCTTGAGCGACCTCTCCAGCCGCTTCGCGAGCTCCCCGGCCTCCTCCCCCAGGGGCATCCGGCGCATCATGCCCCGCACCTCTTCCTTGAGTCGGTTGTAGTACTTGCTGCTGGTGATGTTGGTCAGGTATTTGGAGATCGCCCCGACGTTGGGGGAGATCGACATCTCGTTGTCGTTGAGGATCACCAGGATGTCCCGCCCGGAGTGCCCGGCGTTGTTCAGCCCCTCGTAAGCCAGGCCGCCGGTCATCGCCCCGTCGCCGGTGACGGTCACCACGTGGTAGTCCTCCCCCGCAGCATCCCGCGCCACCACCATCCCCATCGCCGCGGCGATCGAGGTGCTGGCGTGCGCCACGCCGAAGGCGTCGTAGGGGGACTCCGAGGGGGTCACGAAGCCCGACAGTCCCCGGTACTGGCGCAGCGTCGGCAGCCGGTCCCGGCGCCCGGTGAGCACCTTGTGCCCGTAAGCCTGGTGCCCGACGTCCCACACGATCCGGTCGCGCGGGGCGTCGAAGACGTAGTGCAGCGCGATCGTCAGCTCGACGGCCCCGAGGCTGGGCGCCAGGTGCCCTCCGGTCCTGGACACCACGTCGATGATGTATTGCCGCAGTTCGTCCGCCAGCTGTCGGAGCTCCCGCTCGGAGAAGCTCCTGATATCGGCCGGCGAGGCGACCCTGGCGAGGAGCGGGCCGCAGGCCGCGGGCCTCGCGGAGTCCGCGACATCCCGCTCGGCCAGCTTGCCGCCCCTGACGACCGGGACGCTCATCTTTCCGCTGATGGCCTCTGACATCGAAATCCTCGCCCTCGCTCTGGGAAGGGATCTTCGTGATCCTAGGGAAGTTGCAGAATCCACGGCGACATGCCGGTTCATGATAATCTCGCCCCGCCGAGAGGGTCAAGCCGCTCCGCCCCTTCCGCCGGGGCAGCCCCACGGAGTCGCGCGCGCCCCGGCCCCTGGAGTTCGCCGTTCCCCGATGATCCCGCTCAAGGACGACAACCCGGCGCGCTCCTTCCCGGCGGTCACGCTGATCGTAGTGATCGCCAACGTAGCCGCGTTCGTCTATGAGCTGCTGCTGCCGCCGCCGGCCCGCGACGACCTGATCCGCAGGATGGCGGTCGTCCCGGTCGAGTTCGCCCACCCGCATCCGCCTTACCTCGAGGTCATCGCCCGGGACGCCATCAGCCTCCTGACCGCGATGTTCCTGCACGGAGGAGCGCTCCACCTGCTGGGGAACATGCTGTACCTCTGGATCTTCGGGAAGAACGTCGAGGACACGATGGGCCACCGCCGCTTCGCGGTGTTCTACCTTGTCGCCGGGGCCGCCGGCTCCCTGGTGCAGATCGCCGCGCACCCCGCGTCAGCGGTGCCGATGATCGGCGCCAGCGGAGCGATCGCGGGGGTTCTGGGGGCCTATCTCGTGCTGTTCCCGACCGCCCGGGTGCAGACGCTTGTCTTCCTCGTATTCTTCGCCCGGATCGTCCCGATCCCCGCCCTGATCGTCCTCGGCGTGTGGCTGCTGATCCAAGTGGTGAACGCCGGACGGATCGCCCCCGGTGAGGTGGCCTGGTTCGCCCACCTCGGGGGGTTCGCCGCGGGGTTGACCCTGGTGGTCCTGTTCCGGCGCCGGCGGCCGCGCCACAGCCTCTATTGAGGCCGCGGCTCACAGCGCGACGCCCGCACCCTCCAGCGTTTCCCGGACCCTGAGGTGAAGTTCCTCGATGGTGGCGTCGTTGTCGATCACGGTGTCCGCGAGGCGCAGGGTAGCCAGGAGCTGCTGCCCCGCCTCGGTGGTCGAGTTCTCCCGCCTCTCCCTGGCGGCGAACTCCTCGAGGGTGGCGCCGTCGCCGACCCGGCCCCTCCTGAGCGAGCGCTCGAAGCGCAGCTCCAGGGGGGCGTCGACGCCGAGCAGGAGGAATCGGGGCAGGCCTCGCAGCACCGCCACCTCGCCGGGGCTGCGGATCGAGTCGACCACGTCGCGGCCCCGGAGCCGCGGCAGGATCTTCCGCGCCAGCGCGCCGGGGCCTCCGGCGGACCGCATTCGCACGCCCGTCCGGATCAGGTTGTCACGCGTGGGGGCGAGCCCCGACCGGGCGGCCTCCTCGCGCACGACGTCGGACAGCGAGTGCAGGTGGAATCCGCGCGTCGAGAGGTACTTCGCCACCTCACCCTTGCCGGAGGCGTTCGGTCCGGTCAGCCCGATCACGCAGCGGCCGGGAGGGACGTCGGGGTGGATTCTCAGTTCTCCTCGGAGGCGGGGACCTCCGAGGGCTGGCCCGAGCCGGTCCCCGTCCCGCCGTCGGAGGCGCCGCTCGCGGGCTGCTTCGGGGCGGGCTTCGTCTGGGTGGCGCCGGTGGCCGGCAGCGCCGGCCGCTGCAGGAGCGGCGCGAAGCGGTTTCTCTTCAGCTGGGATCCGGCCCCGCGTCGCCCGAGGGCCCCTCCCCTGCGGTCGAACTTGCGGCCGGGGGCCGCATAGCCGGGCCGGGCCGGGCCGGGCGGAGCGAAGACCCCCCCAGGACCGGCGCCTCGGATGGGCCCGGTGGCGGCGGCCC
>JBHIBC010000074.1:0-13613 GCA_046758905.1 Acidobacteriota bacterium
GTGCCGGGGGCGGGGGTCGAACCCGCATGGGCTTGCGGCCCGAGGGATTTTAAGTCCCTTGCGTCTACCAGTTTCGCCACCCCGGCGTCACGGACTGCAAGAGATCCTCTCGAAGGGAATGCTACCCGGAAGGAGCCGACGTGTCCACCCGGCGATCCTCGCCCTCCGCGCGCCGCAGATCCTCCGAGACGGGCCGGATCGATCCGAGTATGATTGTGCGGTTCACTGGGACGGCCCGGCCGGGCGGTGCGCGGCGATGCCCGGCGCCGGGGAACGCAGGACGAGGAGGTCGGCGATGAACAGACGTCACAGGCTCGTAGCGGCAGCCCTCGTGGTCGGTTCGATCCTGGCGGTGGCCCCCGGGTCGGCTCACGCCGAGAAGCGCTCCAGGGCTCGGGCCAAGCGCGCCGAGATCGACGCGATGGCCAGCGAGACGCTCGAGAGGCTGTTCTCGAAGAGCCGCAAGTCGAAGGAGCTCTATGCCAGGGCTTACGGCTACGCGGTCTTCGACAACCTCAAGATCTCCCTGGGCCTGACCGGAGGCGGGGGGGCCGGAGTTGCGGTGCACAAGGCCTCGGGCCGCCGGATCTATATGAAGATGGGGACAGCCGGGCTCAACCTCGGCCTCGGCGGCCAGAAGTACCAGGTCGTGTTCCTGTTCCAGGACAGCAAGACGTTCAACAGTTTCGTCGACAAGGGCTGGCAGGCCGATGCCTCGGCGAGCGCCGTCGCCGGGAAGGCCGGGGTGAATGCCGAGACGACCTTCACGAACGGCCTGGCGATCTTCCAGCTGACCGAGGGCGGCCTGATGCTGCAGGCGGACATCTCGGGAACCAAGTACTGGAAGTACAAAAAGCTCAACCAGAACTGAGGCCCTGGGGGTTCGCATGAGGGCGCTGATTCCCGCGCTGGCCGGGCTCCTCTCCCTGCTGCCGGGCAGCGCCTTCGCCGACATCTTCATCGGCGCGAGCCTGGGAGAAGCCTCGATCGAAGATCCCGAGCAGGGGATCACCCTCGACGCCGACGACCTGGGATACAAGGTGTTCGCCGGCTTCCGCATGCTGAAGTTCCTCGGCTTCGAGGCGTCCTATGTCGACCTCGGCCGGCCGGACGACTCGTCCTCCGGCCTGACGCTGGATCTCGAGGGGAACGGATGGGACGTCTTCGCCGTCGGTGTGCTGCCGCTCGGAGAGAGGCTGGAGCTCTTCGGCAAGGCGGGACTCGTCTACTGGGACATCGAGGGCACCCTGTCCGACGGGACCTCGGTCCTGAGCCGGGATGACAGCGGCATCGAGGTGGCCTACGGCCTCGGGGCGGGATTCCGTTTCGGCGAGCACCTAACCTTCCGCCTGGAGCGCGAATCGTTCGAGATCGACAAGGCCCGGGAGGTCAACCTCACCTCGATCGGGCTCGTCCTCACCTTCTGATCGGGGGCGCGGGCGCTCGGCCCACCGCCGGTGATAGGATCGGGCTGCCGGGCCGTCCCGCGGCGCCGGCGGACCGAGGGGAGCATGCACGTTTTCGTCAGCGGCTCGTCAGGCTTCGTCGGCTCCGCGCTCGTTCCGTCGCTCGCCGAGGCCGGATACCAGGTCGGGAAAATGGTGCGGCCGGGGGGCGTCGCCGGGCCGCTCGACCTGTTCTGGGACCCGATCACGGGGCGGATCGACGCCGGCCGTCTCGAGGGCGCCGACGCGGTGGTCCACCTGGCCGGAGAGAACATCGCCTCCGGTCGGTGGACCGCGGCGCGCAAGGAACGGATCCGGAAGAGCCGGATCGACGGCACCCTGACCCTGAGCCGGGCGCTGGCGAAAGCGCAGCGGCCGCCCAGGGTGCTGCTGAGCGCCTCGGCGATCGGCTTCTACGGCGACCGCGGCGACGAGATCCTCGACGAGAGCAGCCAGCGCGGAAGCGGGTTCCTGCCCGCGGTCTGCGTCGGGTGGGAGTCGGCGACCGAGCCC
Organism: Acidobacteriota bacterium; assembly: GCA_046758905.1. Taxonomy (GTDB): domain Bacteria; phylum Acidobacteriota; class Polarisedimenticolia; order Gp22-AA2; family Gp22-AA2; genus JBHIBC01. The sequence continues at coordinate 1,959 of JBHIBC010000074.1, forward strand.
GCCGAGCAGCGCGGCATACGCACCGTCAACCTCCGGTTCGGCGCGATCCTGTCGCCGCGTGGCGGCGCGCTGAAGAGGATGCTCCCGCCGTTCCGCCTCGGGCTCGGGGGTCGCCTGGGCTCCGGGCGCCAGTACATGTCCTGGGTCAGCCTCGATGACACGGTCGGGGCGATCCGCCACGCCCTGACCGCCGAGACCCTGCGCGGCCCGGTCAACGTCGTGTCCCCCGGGCCCGTCACGAACCTGGAGTTCACCCGCGCGCTGGGGCGCGTCCTCGGCCGGCCGACCCTCTTCCCGATGCCCGCCGCCGCGGCCCGACTCGCGTTCGGCGAGCTGGCGGACGCGGTGCTCCTGGCGAGCGCGCGCGTGCTGCCGCGAGCCCTGCGGTCCTCGGGCTATCGTTTCGCGCACGCCGAACTGGAGCCCGCGCTTCGGGACCTGCTGGGGAGCTGACGCGCCCCCACGCGTGGAGGAATGACGAGCGACGACGCCGGCCGCACTTCCGCCATCCGCAAGGTCCTCTGGAGGGTCCTGTGGCTCAACCTGTTGGTGGCGGCGGCGAAGCTCATCTACGGGACCCTGACCGGCGCCCTCAGCATGCTCGCGGACGGCCTGCACTCACTGATCGACTCATCCTCGAACGTCGTAGGCCTCATCGGGACCGCGGTCGCCGCGCGGCCTCCAGACCGGGGGCATCCTTACGGCCATCGCAAGTTCGAGGTCCTCGCGGCGCTCGGCATCGTCTTCATGCTCTGCCTGGCGTGTTACGAGATCCTTTCCGGCGCGGTGACGCGCCTCACCGCCCCCGGTGCGCCGCGGGTCACCGCCCTGAGCTTCGTCGTCATGCTGGTCACGATGGCGATCAACGGCGTGGTCAGCACCTACGAGCGACGCCGGGGACTGAGCCTGGACAGCGCGATCCTGGTGGCCGACTCGCTGCATACGCGGAGCGACATCTTCGCGTCGATGGCCGTGCTGTCCGGCCTCACCGGCGTGCGGCTCGGACAGCCGTGGCTCGATCCGGTCGCTGCGATCCTCGTGGTGATCCTGATCGGCGCGGCGGCCTACCGGATCGTCGCCTCGTCCCTCGACGTCCTCGCCGACGCGCGCGTCTATGCGCCGGAGGAGATCGCCGCTGCGGCGATGGAGGTCCCGGGGGTGATCGATGTCCACGACGTGCGGACGCGCGGACTCCCGGACCACGCCCACCTCGATTTCCACATGACGGTAGCTCCCGAGACGACCACCAGCGCATCGCACGAGATCGCGCATCGTGTGATCGACGTCATCCAGAGGCGGTTCCCGGGGATTCGGGACGTCACGCCGCACGTGGAGCCGCCGGACGCGGCGCCGCACGGGGCGCGGTGGGAGCGTTCCGGAGGGCCATCATGAGCCGGCCCCGCGAGATGCCTCTCGACAACCCCTCCTCCGACGAGATCCGCGAGATCCTGCGGACCGCCAGGCGGGTCGCGGTCGTAGGACACTCCGACGATCCGTCGCGCGACAGCTACCGCGTAGGGCGGTACCTGGCGGATCACGGGTACGAGGTCTTCCCGGTCAACCCGAACGCCCGCTCGACGCCCGCTCAGACCTTCTATCCCGACCTCGACTCGGTCCCCCGGCCCATCGACGTGGTCGACATCTTCCGTCGCCCCGAGGCTATCCCGGGGATCGTGGACGAGGCGATCCGGATCGGCGCGAGGGTGGTCTGGATGCAGGACGGCCTGGCGCACAGCGCGGCCGCGGCGCGGGCCCGGGCGGCGGGCTTGCGCGTCGTGATGAGCCGGTGCATGATGAGGGAACATCGTGCCCTGTGTCCGTGACCCGCGCGCCCCGACGCGAGACGGAGGCCTCATGCACCGCGGTGCGATGCCGCTTCTGATCGCCATCGCCTGCCTCGGCGCGTACCCGGCGCTCGCCGCGCCCGGGATGCGCGCTGAGGCCGGAGCCCCCGCCGCCCCCGCGAGCGAGGCGTCCTCCTCATCGGCGGCCCGCGCCGCCTACACACCCGCGCGGGAGTGCGGCGAGTGCCACACCTCGATCCACGAGGCCTGGGCGGACTCGCCGCACGCCCGGTCGGCGACGGACCCCGGCTTCCTGAGCGCGCTGCGCGAGGCCGTCGCCGCGGGAGCCGATCGCCGTGACTGCCTCTGGTGTCACGCGCCGACGATCCTGGTGACCGAGGACGTCGCTCTCGAGGGGACGATCGCCCGCGAGGGGATCACCTGCGATTTCTGCCACACGGTGGCCGACGTCGACATGGAGCGGCCGGATCGGTTCACCCTCGATCCCGGCGAGGTCAAGCGGGGACCCTTCCGCTATTCGGAGCCGGTCGGGCACGAGACCGCCTACTCGGCCCTGCACCGCGCCAGTCCCCTGCTGTGCGCTTCGTGTCACGAGTTCACCAACGCCAACGGGGTGGCGGTCCTATCCACTTACACTGAGTGGAGGGAGGGTCCGTACCCGGAACGCGGCGTGCCGTGCCAGGACTGTCACATGGCGCTGGTCCCCGGCACGAAGGTGCGCGCGGGTCTGGCCAGGAAGGGCTCGCCCAGGCTCGTGAACCTGCACCGCCTGGTGGGTGGGAGCGCCCGGGGCCAGCTGGAGCGGGGCCTCGATCTCGCCATCGAATCGCTGGAGCGCGCCGGAGGACGGGGCCGGATCACCGTCACGGTGAAAAACGTCGCCGCCGGTCATGCCGTCCCGGGTGGTCTGGCGACGAAGAGCCTCGTGCTCACCGTCGGCGTCGATGCCGGAAACGCGGAGCTGCTGCACCGCCAAAGGAGGGTCTACCTGAGGGAGCTGAAGGACGGCGAGGGGCGGATCCTGGAGACCGTCCCGGACCTGTTCCTGAAGGCGGCCTCCGTCGGACGCGACAGCCGCATCCGCCCCGGGGAGAGCCGCACGGAGCGGTTCATCCTGCCGCTCCCGCGCGGAGCGCGCGCCGTGGTGGCGCGGCTGGAATACCGGAACGGTACGGAGTCGAGGAGCTCGCCGCGGGTCACGCTGATCACCGAGACCCGCAGGGACCTCAGGTCGCGCTGAGGCTACGGCCCGGCCGAGAACTCGCCGGAGGTCTCCCCGCAGGCGGTCGTCGACCCCACCTCATAGAACAAGATCGCTCCGGCGGGAGGGACGGCCGCGTCGCGGAACCTGGTCTCCGCCAGATCGTACACGACCTCCGGACCGGTCCGATCGGGGGCGTTCCAGCGGTGCACCAAGTAGCCGGTCGCGTCCGGCACACCCTGCCAGACGAGCAGGGCGTCCCCCGCCCGCTCGCCGTGCACGGCGGTGAGGCTGGCGCCCACCGAAGCGGGCGGGCCGGCGCAGGCCGGCACCAGGAAGACCCTCGGCGCCGGGACCCCGTCCGCGACGACGAGCGGCTCGGGAGGCGCCTTCCCGGTGTCGAGCCAGGCCCGATAGAGGTCCTCGCCGCGGCCCGTCGTGGTGTTGGCGCGGCGCAGGAAATTGATGTACTCGCGTGAGGTCGACTGGTAATAGATCTGCACCTCGGCGCGCGCCGCCCCGACCGGCACCGGGAAGACCGCGTCGTCCCAGTGCTGGAGCCTCCCGTTGGGAAGCCTCCGGTAGGCGTCGGCCGGCACCGTCATGGCATTCCGCTCGGCCGCCTCGATCGGGTCGAACCCGAAGGGCGGGATCCGACGGTCCTCGATCATGAGGTTGTTCAGGACGAAGTGGAACGTCTTCCTGTACTCGCCGTAGACGCCCGAGGCCAGCTCGCCCAGGGTCGAGGTGACGTTCCCGTCCAGGTCGAAGGTCAGCGGGTGGCTCGGGTCGTATCCCACCGCGATCAGTAGTTCCGCCCAGTCGCGGCTGATCCCCGGGTGCGCGGCGTAGACCCGCGTGCCGAACTCCTCCAGCGCTCCCGTCGTCTCGTCGTAGGCGCCGTCCTCGTGGATGACCGTATCCGCCCGGTCGTACCAGACCACGTTGATCCAGGCCCGGCGCCCCTCGGGATAGCCGCTGAGGAACTTGTGGCCGGTCAGGTTGGTGACCCGCACCATGAGGCCTCCCGGCGGCGTGGCGAGCGCGTCCACCTTGACGGCCCTCCTCAGCTGGGCGCGGGCCCTCTCGATGCCCGCCTGCAGCGAGGGGATCTGATCCGCGGGCAGGGCGCCGCCGACGAGCGTGCCGGCGTCGGACATGTCCTGCATCGCCAGCGGCATCCAGGTGCTGCCGCCCGTCTGGTCGTGCAGCGGCAGGTCGGTGCGGACCTCCGGGTTTTTGTTGCACCCCTGCCCGGTCACCGAATGCATGTGGCAGGACTGGCAGGTGAAGCGGCGCGGGGGGTTGAACTGCGGGTCGGTGGCCGAGTTGTACGGCGCGTTGCGAGAGGCCGCCTCCGGCGCGCCGCCCGCGACCTTCAGGTCGGGCGGTATCGCCGGATCGTCCAGGAAGGTCGCGGTGTCCAGATCCTCCCAGGCGCTGGACTTCCACTCGCTGTACGTCCGCTCCACGACGCCGTACATGTACGGAGGATAGGCCTCCGCCACCGTGGTCCGGCAAGTGTCCCGGCGATCGCAGGTGATCGAGACGGCATCCCACACCCCGCCGCAGTCGGCCTCGCAGGCCGGCTGACCCGCGTCGCAGTCGAGGCAGGCCGCATCGTCCGCGCACGCGGCCTTCGAGATCAGGCAGAAATTCACCGGCAGGGGCCTCCCGTCCAGACGGCCGTGGTTCGGCGCGAGGTGGCCGACGGCTGGGTTGCTGACATCGTGGCAGGTGCCGCAGAGATCGCCGCTGCGGTGGAAAGGTGACGGGATCGGCCCGTGGCTCTTGGAGGTGGCGTCATCGTAAGGCCCGCGCTTGTCGCCTCCGGGATCCAGGACGTACTGGGCGCTGCCGTAGAACCCCTCGAGCCGGCCCTGATCGTTGATCCAGTATGCCTCGTGCCCGGGCGACATCGTCCGGCGCGCCTCGGCCGTCTCCGGGTCCATCAGCCTGTGGCAGGTGTCGCACGAGACGCCGTTGAAATCGGTGGACGTCGACAGCCCCGATCCGTCGGTGGGCGTCGAACGCCCCCCTATCCAGCCCTCCGGGGTGTGACAGCGTATGCAGAGATCCCCGACCCCGCCCGGCGGGTCGCTGCCCGGGTCCACGCCCGGGTTCAGGTTGTTCCAGACGGGCAGGTTCGGGATGAAGTCCTGCTCGGCGACGTCCAGCGTGGCCCAGAAGAGCGGGTCCCGGGTGGCGTGCGACATCATCGAGCCGCGCCAGTTGAAGCCCGGTTCGACCGCCGGGTCGTACGAGCCGCCGTGGCAGTTCTCGCAGCGGGTCGAGGAGGGCATGGCCTCCAGCGGCTGGCTCCCGGGCTGGTCCACGACCTCGGGGACGATGGCCGAGGCCAGGACCGGCGCCCCGGCGAAGGAGCCGACCGCGAAGATGACGGTCGCGATGAGAAACTGGCATCCCCGAGACGAGCGTGCGGTCATGGCGTCCCTCCCCCGTCGAAACGCGAACTCCCTGGTTGTCTGCCATGTGGGACCGATTCGGCCGCAAGATGCGTGCCACGGAGACGAGGGCTCGGCCCCGATGGCACACGGCTTGCTTTCATGCGAGAGCAGGAGCGCGGGGAGGCTGCCCCGAGGTCCGTGGCGGTGCCGGGTTCATCCTCCACGAAACGCGGCCCGGCACGGACCGAAGGGGTCGTTGCCGGGGACCTCCGGGCGAGTGGGTTGACAACTCAATCGAGCGTTGGGTCCTCAAGAGCCTGGTAAGGCCCGTACCGGGGGCCCCGGCTCTCCGGTGCCCGGAAGCGGTGATGCTGGCACCGCCTTCGGGAGGCGCTTCCAGATATCCCGCGGCGGGCAGGGAACCCCTCGACCCGCCCGCCGCGGGGCACCGGCCCCTCCACTGCGGCTCCCTGCCGCGTGGAGGGGCCATCCGCACAGACGCGAACATTTCCGCAGTCGGGCGGAAAGTTTGCGTCGATTGTGCGCCGGCGACCGCTCGAGTCGTTCCGCCAGGCGTGCTCTTTTTAAATTATGAAACAAGGGGGTAACGCACCGAGGCTCGCGCTGAGGCGTGGCCCGGCGGCCGGCCCCACGGCGAGGATGAGGATGCGCCGCCCTCAGTCGACCGGATCCGCGCAGGCCCTGTCGGCCGCCCTGAGGATCCGCCTGAGCTCCCCATCGACCTCGGTCGGGAGCGGGTCGGGATCGGGAAGGGCCAGCAGTCGCTCGACCTCCGCGCGCGCCCTCCCGATCTCGTCGCGGCCCTGCTCGAAGTACTTGTCGTAGGTGTTGCGGTAGCCGAAGCGCGGGAAGAAGACCGCGCCTTCCCTGACTCCCTTCAGGGTCTCCCTGAACCCCAGGAAGTGCTGCCCGGGCCCGGCCCTCTCGATCAGGTGGGCCATCAGCCTCTCATCGTTGACCACCACGCCCTCCCGGATCCGCTTGATCATCAGGGAGATCTCCGAATCGATGATCATCTGGGTCAGCGACAGAGTGTTGCTGTCGTCGAGCACGCCGATGCCCTCCAGCAGGTCGGCACCCGAGAGGGCCGCCGCCAGACCGGTCTCCATCGACTCGTACGCCGCCTGGATCCCCGGGACCTTGGCGTCGGAGTTCAGTCCGACACCCATCGCCGGGACATCGTAATGCCTCGCCATCTGCCCGAGGACCAGATTGAAGAGCGCCATCTCCGGACTGCCGCAGGACGCCACGCCGGACTTCATGTCGAGGATCTCCGGGCCCAGCGGGTAGATGAGCGGGCAGCCCGGAGCGGCGACCTGGAACAGCACGACCCCGGAGAGGAATTCGACCAGGCTCATCAGACATGTCCCGGCGACGGTGACCGGCGCCGTCGCGCCCATGAGCGGCATCGGCCAGACGACGATGGGGATGCCGGCGCGCGCGAGATCGATCGACAGCGCCGCCATCTTCGGCTCGTGTTGCAGCGGCGACACGGTGCAGGTGACCACCGAGAACGGGGGGCGCCGGCGGATCTCCTCCTTGCCGCCCGCCACGACCTCGATCATCTCCAGCGCGAACGGCAGGTGCTGGGGGAGCTGGATCTCGTGCTGGATGTGCTTGCTGGACATCGCGAGCGCGTTGTAGATCTCGTGCAGGGGCCGGCTCGGCTCGGGCGCGTCGAAGGGCACGACCATAGGCCATATGAAGTCGACGGCGTCGAGGTAGTGAGCGATCTTCGTCGAGTCGCGCAGGTCCTTGACGCACCCCTGCCGGCGCTCGCCCGTGCGGTGATCCTGGGTGAACGTCCCCATGCCGTTGGTCGAGATCCACAGGCGGCTTCCGTCGAGCAGCAGGTCGTACTTCGGATCGCGGCCCGCCATGGTGATGACGCGGGGCGTCGATCTGATGCAGCGTTCCACGAGGTCCGGCTCGATCCAGGCCATGCCGGAGTCGTAGTCCACTCTCTGACCTTCCCCTTCCAGCAGCTCCAGACACCGGCGGCTCTCGTACCTGATGCCCACCCTCTCCAGGACCTCGAGGGCGCGCGAGTGGAGCCTCAGGACCTCCTCGTCGGTCAGAACGCGCACCTCGGGGACCATGGACATCTCCTGCGACGCGCACCGGGATGGGGCGCGGGCGGCTCGGCGGCGACGGATGCGTCCCGTGCCGTTGTCGATGCACGATCCGCATCGGCGATTATCCCCGGCCCGAGCCGTCGGTGGCAATCCCCTCGCCCGGGTGCTGTGCTAGATTGTCGATACGGCACCGAGCCCCATCGCGGTTCGATTCCACGATGCGGCCGCGGCCCGGCCGCCGCGGCCGGGGGCTTCCGTTCCTGACGGAGGGAGACGGACATGACGCAGACCGCACGCTACGACGCCATCATCGTGGGAGGGGGCCACAACGGCCTCGTGACCGCCGGCTATCTCGCCAAGGAGCGCTTCAGGGTGCTCGTGCTCGAGCGGCGGCACATCGTCGGCGGCGCCTGCGTGACCGAGGAGCTCATTCCCGGCTACCGCACCTCCCGGACCTCCTACGTCGCCAGCCTCCTGCTCCCCGAGGTGATCCGCGACTTCCGCCTGCGCGAGTACGGCTTCCACCTCAACGTGCCCGAGCCCCACAGCCTGCAGCCGCTGCCCGACGGACGCTGCATCCTCTGGTGGGCCGACCCTGAGAGGCGCGCCGGGGAGATCGCCAAGATCTCCGAGGGGGACGTCGCGAACGTGGAGGCCTTCGAGGCGGAGCTCGCCGAGCTGCAGCCGTTCGTGGACGAGATCCTGCGCATGACGCCGCCGCCGTTCCCGCCCCGGGGCATCGGCGAGATCCTGGAGTTCGCGAGGTTCGGTCGCAGGCTGCTCCGATTGACCGACAGGCAGCTCCGGCACCTCCAAGAGCTGATGACGCTCTCGTGCGCCGACTACCTGGACAGACGATTCGAGTCCGAGGCGGTGAAGGCCTTCTACGCCGCTAACGGCCTCATCGGGACCTGCGTCGGCCCCATGACCCCGGGCTCGGCAGCGGTCATGCTGCATCACTCGATCGGCACGACGATCGAGGGCCAGCCCGGCGCCTGGGGCTACGTGCGCGGCGGCATGGGAGCGATCGCCGAAGCCCTCAGGAAGTCGGTCGAGGATCTCGGCGTCGAGGTGCGCACCGAGGCCGAGGTGTCGCGGTTCCTCGTGGAGGACGGCGCCTGCCGGGGCGTGGCGCTGAACAACGGCGACGAGATCCGCAGCCGCCTGGTCGCGAGCGCCGTCGATCCCCGCCGAACGTTCCTCGACATGGTGGAGGGCGGTGTCCTGGACGAGGACTTCCTGCGGTCGATCCGCGAGTTCAGCATGCAGGGCTCGTCGATCAAGGTCAACGCCGCCCTGTCGGAGCTGCCGGACTGGATCTGTCTGCCGGGCCGCGACCCGTCCGCCCCGCACCAGCAGGCGATGTTCGAGATCGGGCCGAGCATAGAGTACCTAGAGCGCGCGTACGACGACCTCAAGTACGGCCGGCCCTCGAGGCGGCCGATGATCGACGGCAACGTCATGTCGGTGCTCGATGACAGCCTCGCCCCGGAGAGGCACCACGTGATGTCGCTGTTCGTGCAGTACGGCCCGTATCACCTGAAGCAGGGGACCTGGCCGGAGATCCGCGAGAGCGTCGGCGACGACATCGTCGACACCCTGGCCGAGTATGCCCCGAACATCAAGAGGGCGATCATCCACCGCGAGGTGCTCAGCCCCTGGGACCTCGAGAAGATCTTCGGCCTGACGGAGGGGAACATCTTCCACGGCGAGATGACGCCGGGCCAGCTGTTCTTCTTCCGGCCGGCCATGCGATGGGCCAGGTACCGCACGCCGTTGCGGGGGCTGTACTTGTGCGCCTCCGGCGCCCATCCCGGCGGCGGCGTCATGGGTGCCCCCGGCCGGAATGCCGCCCGGGAGATCCTTCGAGACGTGCGTCGCTAGCGGCCGGCGCGGCTACCCTCGAGGACGCGCCCGCGCGCGGACGGGAGCGGCCGCGCCGCGCCTCAGGCGCGGACGGGAGCGGCCGCGCCGCGCCTCAGGCGCGGCCGATGTCGCGGAGGATCCGGCGGGCGGCGTTCCAGCCGGGCGCGCCCCACACGCCCCCGCCGGGATGGGCGCCGGAGCCGCACAGGTACAGGCCTCGGATCGGGGTCCGGTAGTCGGCGTAGCCGGCGGCCGGACGGAAGGCGAACAGTTGCTCCGGCGTCATGGCCCCGTGGTAGATATTGCCGCCCGTCAGGCCGAAGACGTTCTCCAGATCCTCGGGCGTGTACACGTGCCGCGCGATCACGGCCCCCGGAAGGTTCGGCGCGTAGCGCGCCATCTCGGCGACGACCCGCTCCGCCACCGTCTCCTTCATCCCCTCCCAGGTGCCGGACTTCAGATGGCGCGCGCCGTACTGCACGAAGCAGCTCATGAGGTGCCTGCCGGGGGGAGCGCACGACGGGTCGAGGACCGAGTGGATGCAGGCCTCGACGGTCGGCCTCCGTGAGAACCCGCCGCGCCTGCAGTCGGCCCAGGCGCTCTCGATGAAGTCGACCGCCGGGCAGAAGTTGATCAGCGCCCGGTGCTGCGGCCCCGGTGCCGTCCCCGGCATGGCGGTGAAGTCGGGAAGCTCGGAGAGGGCCAGGTGGACCTTGAGCGACGCGCCGAGGTCCTTGAAGCGCCGCATCTGTTCCACGAACGGCTCCGGCAGGCTCCCCTCGGGCAGGAGCTGCAGGAAAGTGCGGTGCGGCGTGGCGTTGCTGACCAGGACGTCGCAGCGCAGCACCTCGCCGTCCTCTAGGCGCACCCCCTCGGCCCGACCGCCTCCGTCCAGCTCGATCCTCCCCACGGGGGCGTTGACCCGCACCTGAACGCCGCGCTCGGCCGCGGCGGACGCGAGCGCCCGCGTGATCACCCCCATGCCTCCGACCACGACCCCCCAGACGCCGGCGGCGCCCTCTACCCCTCCCAGGACATCGTGCAGCAGCAGAAATGCGGTCCCCGGCTTATCCACCCCCCCGTACGCCCCGATGATCCCCTGCGAGCACAGGAAGGCCCGCAGCTCCTCCGATTCGAACCAGTCCTCGAGAAACTCTCCGATGCCGCGGGTCGCGAGGGCGACCAGAGATTGGAGGTCCGCCCGGCTCAACCGACGCGCCGCGCCACCCACCCTGAAGAGGTCCCAGAGATCGCGCGGCGAGCGCGCGTCGATCCGCGGCGGCGGCCGCAGCAGCAGCGGCGTGAGGAACGCCGCGACCCGCTCCAGCATGGCGTGGAACCTGGGGTAGGCAGCGGCGTCCCGCTTCGAGAATCTGGCGATCTCCCCGGGGTCGCGGCCGTCGCCGTACAGGGTCAACGAGCGCCCGTCCGGGTAGGGCACGAAGAAGGCGGGCTCCTGCCTGAGGACACGGTAGCCGTAACGCGGCAGGTCGAATCGCCGGACGACCTGGGGCAGCAGGAGCGTGCTCACGTACGAGGTGGACGAGACCCGGTATCCGGGGAACAGCTCCTCGGTGACACAGGCTCCGCCCACAATGCCGCGCGCCTCCAGGACCGTGACTCGGTGTCCGGCCTCCGCGATCAGGCCGGCGGCGATCAGGCCGTTGTGGCCCGCGCCGATGACGGCGACGTGGCGTCGGGCGGCCATCTCACCCCCACACGCGATGCGACCGGCAGCCTGCCTGGCCGTGGCGGATCAGCCAGCGCTTCCGTCCTCAACCGACCGCCAGCAGATACTGCCACTCCTCGCCCGTTCCACCGGCGGGAAAACCCATCAGGTGCAGACCCCTCCCGTCGCACCAGCGCGCCGCTTCCAGAACCGCCGGGCGCACGGCCTCCGGGTCGATCCCGCTCACCTCGGCGATGGAGCCCTCCGTCCTGGCGCGCTCCAGCCCCAGGCGAAGTCGCGTCCCCTCGAGAAAGGCGTCCCGAATGACCCGCGCCCATGCCCTCCCCTCGCCGCATGCCCTCTCCAGTTCCTCAAGCTCGCGCGGTGACAGACACTCGATCACTCGGCTCTCCCCGCCGCAACTTCGTCGGCCGGCGCACCTCCGCCGCATGAACCGGCCCTGCCGTGCTCGCCCCGCATCCTACGGGGCGTCCCGCCGCGAGATCAAGCGCCGGCGTCGCCGGGGTCCGCTCCCGACACCTGGTGCGCCTGCGCCTCGAGGCCAGCGCCCCCCGGAACCACAACCGTCGGATCTTGAATGAACCCATTG
>JBHIBC010000075.1:0-13507 GCA_046758905.1 Acidobacteriota bacterium
GCCTACGTATTAAGCCTGCTTGGGACCGTGGGGCTCGGGTTCGTCTTCTTCCGCTCGGGCGGCGACTACTACTACGGGCCGGTCCCCGACCTGCCCGCCAACGCCCGCTTCTACCTGGACCTCGGCCTGCCGCCGCCGGCCCGGGTTCTCCTGGTTCCGCTCACGATCAAGGGCAGGGCCTCGGTCATCCTGTACGCCGACAACGGGCCGCAGGCGGGTCCGCTTCCGGACATCGAGGAATACCGCCGCCTGCTCAACAAGGCGGCTCTGGCGCTGGAGATCCTTATCCTGCGGAACAAGATCACGATGATCTGAGCCGCGCCGCCGGTCCGGCCCGCGGCCCCGCGGCTCGATCCTCGAGGCGGTGAGGACGTATCCCGTGGGCGAGCCTGTCGCGATCGACCCCGTGGCCGCACGGCTGCTGCTGGGGGTGGCGCGCGCGGCGATCGAGGCCCGCGTCCTGGGGCGTCCGGAGCCGCCCCTTCCCGGGCACCCCCCCGCGATCCGGCGGCCGCGGGGGGCCTTCGTCACGCTACGGTCCGGCGGGGACCTGCGCGGCTGCATCGGCGTCGTGGAGCCCCGCGACCCGCTCGTCGAGGCCGTGGCGCACTGCGCCGTCGCCGCCGCCACCGAGGATCCGCGCTTCCCGCCCGTCACGGAGTCGGAGCTGCCGGACATCCATCTCGAGGTCTCGGTCCTGGATCGGCCCTTCCGGGTCGACGGCCCGGGCCGGATCGAGCCCGGCCGCCACGGCGTGATAGTCAGCCGGGGAGCCTATCGGGGCCTGCTCCTGCCGCAGGTCGCGATCGAGCACGGGTGGGACGCCGCGACCCTCCTGGAGCAGTGCTGCCGCAAGGCGGGGCTGCCCGCGGATGCCTGGCGGCGGGGCGGCGTGGTGATCGAGGCCTTCGAGGCGCAGGTCTTCTCGGAGCCGGAGGCGGAGGGCTAGTAGGCCTCCACCATGTTCCCCACCTCGATCTCGCGGACCGCGTGGATGATCTTGGCGGTCGAGGTGTTCTTCTCCGTGGTCAGGACGACCATCTGGCCGATGACCTTGGGCGGGTAGACGTTCTTCCGATCGCGCCTCTGCTTCGGCGGACGCATCGAGAGCCCGGACCACTCGTACTCGTAATGGAGGCGCCGGTAGAGGTCGTAGGGCTCGTTGGGCACGAAGATGGTCAGGAAGTCGCCGGCCTTCAGGCCGTCGTCGTAGCCCAGATCGATGTCCACGATGTACCCGGTACCGACGACGGCGACGTTGTCCATGGTGTGCACGATGTACCCCGTCGCCTTCCCCTCCTGGAGCACCTGCAGGCGGTCGAAAGGCGGCACCGGCCCGGACGGGATCGGCTCGACCCGCAACGCGACCAGGTCGTACCCGGTGCGGATCTCGTCGCAGGCCATGGAGATCTTGCCGATCGCCGTCCTCTCCTGGGCCGCGAGAACCCTCACCGTCCCCAGTCTCTTGTAGTAGAAGCCGAGCTTCTTGTGGGTCAGCGGGTGGCGGATCACCCCCTCCCGGGCGACGATGCTGTACTCGGTCCCGGGGTCGACGTGCCCGTTGCTCCTGCCGCGGTTCAGGTAGATGATATCGCCCTGCGTCAGGGAGACCTTGGACTCCTCCATCTGGTTGGCGATGAAATAGTCGGGCACGGTGTCGCGCCGCGCGATGAAGCCGCTGCACCTGAGGTCCACCTCGTCCGCGAGCTGGTCGAGCTTCGGCACGGCGCGCGGTGCGTGGGCCTGCTCGGGGGCGCGCGGCAGATCGGGCGCCTCCTGCGGCGGAGCCGGCGGCGCGGAGGCGAGCGGCCCCTGGATCGGACGCGGCCCGGGGGCCGGCGGCGGCTCGGCCTCGGGCATCGGCGGCGCCCCCCTCTGCCCGCGGGGGACCACCCGGGTCACGACCGTAGGCCGCGGCGGGAGGAGGAGCGGATCGCCGGGATAGATCCAGTGCGAGTCGAGGATGTACCTGTTCTGATTCCAGATCTGGGGCCACAGGTAGGGGTCCCCGAACGCCAGGTCCGCCAGATCCCATAGGGTGTCCCCCGGCACGATGATGTGCAGCGTCGCGTCCGGGGCGAACGACTCCGGTGCCGGCGGGTCGTACGGCGTCCAGTGGTCGCCCACGAACTTCAGGTCGGTGGGCGGAGGCGTCGAGCCCGGCAGCAGAGGGCGCCGCGCGCCGCGTCCGTGCTCTTTTTCGGCGGCCTGCGCCGCAGGCACCGGGGTCCCGCCGCCATCCTCCTCCTGTCCGGGCGCGTCCGTCGACTCGGCCGCGGAAGACGAGCCTTCGGATCCTCCGGCCTCCTGGCCCAGAGACGGCGCCGGAGCGAACAGCCCCCACGCGAAGACAAGGGCGCCGATGAGGGTCAGCGTCAAACCGGATGATCTGCGCATTCGTCTCTCTCCTTACGACCGGCCGCATCCGCCCGCGGCTGGGCAAGCCACGGCGTCAAAAATTATGTGCGCGCGTCGCGAAGTCAAGAATGCGGGCGGAGACGGGCGGGGACGGGCACCCGGACTACAGAATTGCAATCGTGGGCCCCGGGCGCGGGCCTCTCGGGGCGGGATCGCGGGCCTCAGGAGCCGGCCAGCCGCCTGCGGGCCAAAGCGGCAACGTCGCTGTCCGGATGGAGGGCGATCACCGCCTGCAGGGCGCGACGCATCGGCTGCTCGCGGCCGAGCTTCCCGTAGCACAGGGCGATCTTGTAGCGGGCGTGGGCCGCCTTGTTCCCGGACGGATAGCGCTCGGTCACCTTCCGGAACTCGGCGACCGCCTCCTCGTACAGCCCGCGCGCGTAATAGCATTCGCCGATCCAGTACTGCGCGTTGTCGGCCTGGGGGCCATCGGGGTCGGCGGCCAGGAAGGAGCGCAGGGCCGTCTCGGCGGCCGCGTACTCGCCCCGGTGGTACAGGGCGTACCCTCTGCGGTACAGGCCGACGGGAGTGCCCGCGGCCGGAGGGGGCGGCGCGACCGTTGGATCCACGCCCCGCGGTGCCGGGCTCGGCCCGGTCAACCTTTCGGCGGCCGAGCGGACCGTCCGGCGGTTTCGTCCCTGCCGGTCGCGCAGGCCCTCCACCTGCCGGCGGATGTCGCGGATCTGCGTGCCGACCGAGCGCGTCTGAACGGGCGTCAGGCAGGCGGCGTTCGCCAGCATCGCCATGACGGCCGCGCCGACCGCCCCTCGCCGTCGCGCTCGCCGCCGCTGTCGTGCCATCACCTCTGCTCCACGACTCCCCCACCCGGACCCGCCGACAGCAGGTCCCGGAACTCGGGACGTCCCGCAAGGATACGGAAGGCCGGCTCCGCTGACAAGGGGGCCGCGTCGGGGGCGGAGCGCATCGCCCGCGCGAGCTCCCGCCGGGCCTCCTCCACCCGGCCCGAGGACGCCAGCCGCGACGCCAGCCAGAGACGCGCCCTGAAGCACCCGGGGTCGAGGGCCACCGCCTCCCGGAACGCCCTCTCGGCCCCGTCCGGATCGCCCCCGTCCGCGCGGATGCGCCCGAGAGCCACCCGCGGGGCGCAGGCGTCCGTCTCCAGGGCCAGCGCGGCGCGGATCTGCGCCAGCGCCTGCTCCCGCAGGCCGCGCCGGTGCGCCAGGAGGGCGAGGTCCGCTCGCAGATCGGCGCGCCGCGGCTCCAGCCGCACCGCCTCCCGATAGTCCCGGATCGCGGCGTCGATCTCCCCGCGGCGCGCCAGCAGGGCTCCCCGAGCCTGCAGCGATGCGGGGCCGAGCGCGCCGCGTCTTTCCGCGAGCTTCCAGTTCTCGATCGCGGCCTGGGGCTCGCCCTCCCGGAGCAGCCGCAGGGCGAGCGCCGCGCGAGCCGCAGAGAAGCCGGGGTCGAGATCGAGAGCCGCCTCGAAGGCGCGGCGCGCATCGGCGCCGCGCCCCGCCTTCTCCAGAACGATGCCCAGGTCGTATTGGAGGACCGCGCTCGTCGGCGCCTTCCGGATCGCCTCCCGGAAGAGGGCCTCCGCCGCCTCCACGCTCCCCACGACGCCGAAGAACAGCGCCGCGTTCACCTCGGCGAGGGGGACCTCTCGGAGCGGCAGCAGGCGGCGGAGAAAGCCGGGCGCCGGGTCGGTGTCGCGAGACCGGCGGTTGGCCTCGCGCACCTCCCGCAGGACCCGCTCCGCCAGCCGGGGGTCCCGGAGGTCGATCGGCGCCACGCCGCCCCGGCCCGATCGGGCCACCTCCTCGCGGACGAAGACCGACGCCGAGAGGTCGACGTAGACCGGGCGCCAGCCGGGCCCCGTCGCCAGGTAACGGAGCAGCCGCGACGCCCCGGGGCTGCGCCGGTGGCTCCAGACGACCGTCGAGATCCCGTACCTGCGCGCCGCTGTCTCGAACGCGTCGGGGTCCCGCTGGAGCGCGAGGTAGTCCGCGAACAGGGACGCGGGGTGGACCTCGAGGCGACCGTCGATGAACACGCGCCGGTCCGGAAACCAGCGCCAGGCGAGGAAGCCTCCCATGCTCATGTCGTTCAGGACCTCTCCGGGCAGGCCGTGGGAGCGGACGAAATCGGCGGCGCGGCGCGGGTAGAGCCCCGGCGACTCCCCCCGGCCGAAGTAGCGGTGCGTCCCGTCTCGGGCGTAGAAGCGGTTCGACCAGACATCCACCGTCAGCAGGAGGATCGCCGGAATCAGAATCGCGCCCGGGAGGATCGATCCGCACCGGAGCCGCCCGCCCGGGAGGTCCCTGCCGCGCCAGGCCCTTGCCGCCCGGCCGACCAGCCGCCCCACGGCCGGACTTCCCGACGCCACCGCAACCAGGGAGAAAAGCGGGATGTTGCGCCGCGCCAGGAGGGCGAGGAGGAATGTGGCCCCGAGCAGGAGCAGGTCGGAGGGGCGGACACGTCTCCACTCCAACGCCGCCGCGGCCAGCACGATCGCCGAGAGCAGCCCGAAGGCCAGCACCGAGGCGGTCGGGCCGTACCCCCCGAAGGGGGCCTGGAACTCGGCGATGCGCCGCGCGTACAGGTTGCCGGCAGCGATCCTCTCGAACAGCAGCCGGCGGGGCAGGTCCCAGCCGGCGAGCCCGTAAGGGGTGCAGAGCGTCGCCAGAAGCGCCGCCCCGGCCGCCGCCGCAACCCGGATCGGCCGTGGCGCGGGGCCGCGATCGGAGCGTCCGGGCCCCGGCCGACGGGCGTCGAGCAGATCGCCCAGGACGGTGAGGATCAGCACCCCGATCCCTACCGCGTAAAGCGCGTGCAGGTTGGCCCACACCAGCAGCAGCGGCGGCACGATCAGCAGGATGCGGGGCGAGGAGTCCCGCCGCTCCAGGCAGAACAGCAGAAGGCCGAGAAGGCACAGGGACGCGGCCTCGGGCCTGAGGGTGAACCGTTCCTGCGCCGCGACCACCGCCACGAGACCGACGGCTGCGGCGACGCCGGCCGACGAGCGCCGCAGTGCTGCGGCGAGGGCGCCGCCCACGCCGCCGACGATCAGCAGGATCTTGAGGAGGTCGAGCCCCGAAGGGCCGGCGGCGCGATCGACCGCCGCGATCAGCACCTGGAACAGCCAGTGCAGATCCACCCAGGGCCTCCCGGCCGAGGTATGGGTGTACTCATCGACGCGGGGAATCCCATGGCCGTCGAGGATCCTCTCCCCGGTGAGCAGGTGCCAGAAGAGGTCCACCTCCGCCAGCTGCGTCAGGCAGAAGCTGGCGGTCAGCGCGAGGAGCAGGATCAACGCGGCGGCCGCCGTGACGCGGCTCACGGCGCACGACCCCCCTCCGCCGCCCGCAGCATCGTCAGGGCAGTGTCGCCGTACAGGTAGGTGCGCGCGGGGCGCAGGGCCGATGTGAGGAGCGGCTCGGGCGGCCTCGGGGCGCGGTGCTCGACGATGACCGCACCTCCCGGGGCCATGATTCGGGCGAGGCGCGTCACGACTGCGGCCGCGATCGCCCCCGCGTAGGGCGGATCCAGAAAGGCGATCTGAAAACGGGCCCCGCGGCGGCGGAGGCGGAGAAGCGAATGCGCCACGTCGCCCCGTAGGATCTCGTGCTCCCCCCGCCAGCGGCCGGATCGGAGGTTGTGGCGGATCACCCGCACCGCACGGCGGTCGCGCTCCAGGAACACGACTCGCGAGGCCCCGCGGCTGAGAGCCTCCACTCCGACGGCTCCGGTGCCCGCGTACGCGTCCAGGAAGAGCGCTTCGCGCACCCGCGGGCCGAGGATGTCGAACAGCGCCTCCCGGACGCGATCGCTCGTCGGCCGGATCGCCAGCCCGCCCGGGCCCCTCAGGCGACGTCCCCCCGCTTCGCCCCCGGTCAGCCGCACGCTCCCGGACCCTTCGGTACTGAGCAGATCCCGAACACCCGCCGTCCTTGCTGCGTAAGCTGCGCGATACCGGCCGCCGGCGTGATCGCGCGGGGATTATACACCGCAGCCGGCGGCCACCCCCTCCTTGACTTCCGCTCGACGCGCCGGTACGATCCCACGCAAGTTCATGAGGGAATTGAAGATGCAGCTCTCCCCGACAGAGCGTCCGGGGCGACGGAACGGCCGCGGGAGCGGGGCGGCCTCCCGGCGGCCGCGCGAGAGGCTGCTCGCCCTCTTCTGCGCGGCGGCGCTGGTTCACCTGCCGGCCGGCACCGCGCGGGCGGCGACGCTCCTGTCACCGCGGCCGGGTCCCATCGATCGACCCCTCGTTCTGGCGGCCGCCGACTTCGACCGGGACGGCTTCGACGACCTGGTCGTGGCCAACTTCCAGGCCGGGACGCTCTACATCCTCATCAACCAGTGCGACGGCGCCTTCTTGTGCGGCGGGGTCTTCGCGGCCCATCCGGACTCTCCCGTCGCCGTCGGCAGCGCCGCCTTCGGACTGCCCACCGGCGGCCCCGTGGGCCTCGCGGTCGCCGACCTGAACCCGGAGGACGTGGACAGCGACGGCGTCCCCAACCTCGACGACAACTGCCCCAACCTCCCCAACCCGCCCGAGCCCGGGACCGACCTGCAGGCCGACGCCGACGGCAACGGCATCGGGGACGCCTGTCAGGCCGGCAACGACGTCAACGGGAACGGCGTCATCGAGGGCGGCAGTTTCTGCAGCGCGACCACGTCCGTCACGTGCACGGTCGACGCCGACTGCCCGGCCGGGGAGAGGTGCGAGGCGGAGACCGTGGACAGTGACCTCGATGGGGTCCCGGACTACGATCCGGGCCCCCCGGCTGCGCTCGACAACTGCCCCGCGGCCGCGAACGCGGGGCAGGAGGACGCCGACTCGGACGGGGTGGGAGACGCCTGCAGGCTCTCCCCCGACGTCGTCACGCTGGGGACGAGCCTGGGCGCCGGCTCCTCCTTCGGGATCGTGCGGGTCGACGTGAACGACGGCTCCGGGGGGCTGGAGAGCCGTCCCTCCAAGCAGACGAGCGTGAATCCCTTCGATGTTCTGCTGGACGATTTCACGGCCAACGGGGTGCTCGATATGATCGTGTCGAACTCCCTGTTCGACGTGGTGCAGCTCTTCCCGGGCCTCGAGGACGGCAGGTTCGACAGCCAGAGCGTCCTGTCGGCGGGCGACGGACCCGAGGGGGTCGCCTCGGGCGATCTCGACGGGGACGGCGACATCGACCTGGCGGTCGCCAACCGGGTCGAGAAGACGATCGACCTGTTCCTGAACGACGGGGGATCGCTCCCGACCGATCCCTCCCCGTCCCCGATCGCCCTCCAGTTCCAGCCGTCGTTCCTGCTGGCCGCCGACCCGCGGCCGGGGCGGACCGGGCTCGACCTCAACGGCGACCTGCTCGCCGACCTCATCGTGCTCGGGCAGGACGACTCGGGCAACGGGCGGATCGACGTGTTCCTCGGGGACCCGTCGGGCTCGCCGACCCCGGCGGGCTCGACGATCCTCATGGGAGCGGGCCATCGGCCCCGCCGATCGATCCTGAGGGACCTAGACGCGGACTCGAGCCTCGACCTCGCCGTGACCGACTTCACGGGGGGCCAGGTGCAGATCTACTCCGGCACGGGCGGCGGGAGCTTCGTGCTGACGAGCACGCTCCCCCCACCATCCCTCCCGCCCTTCGCCGGACCGGTCGACGTAGCGGCGCTCGACTACGACGGCGACGGGGCCCCCGACCTGGCCGTTCTGAGCTTCGAGGACAATCGGCTCGACCTGTATCACAACGACGGCGGAGGCCTGTCCTTCAGCCCGGCGCCCGAGACCCCCGTGTCGCTGTGGGAGGGGAGCACCGGCCTGGCATCGTTCGGCGCCGATACCCTGGCGGCCAACGACATCGTCCTGCTGCACCCCGGCGGCTCCGCCTGCAGCCTCACGGCGACGACCACCTGTTCCACGAGCGCGGACTGTCCCGCGGGGGAGACCTGCGTGATCGATCCCCCCCGCATCGACCTCCTCTCGGGGATCGGCAACAACTTCTTCCGCGCCACCGAGCCGATCCCGCTGTCCAATCCGGCGACCGCCGCCCTCATGGCGGTGCAGGACCTCCGCTTCGATCTGCGCCGGGACCTGGCGATCGTCGATCCGTCGGGCGGCCTGACCGTCGTCACCAACGATCTGAGCGGACAGTTCTCGGAGGCCGACCCGGTGACGGTGCCGCCGAACGTGACCTCGCTCGCGGCCGGCGCCCTGCTGCTCGGAACGGACCACGACCGTGACGGCGTCCCGAACGTCCTCGACAACTGCCCGACCCGCTACAACCCCCCCGACTGCGACGTCACCGACCCGGCCTGCGCGGTCGAGGTGCTCTGCACCGATCAGTCGCGGGCCCCGACGGATTGCCTCCTCAAGGATCCGACCACGCAGCAGTGCGACAGCGACGGGAACGGGATCGGGGACCACTGCCAGATGCTGGGGGCCACCTGCCTGGCCACCGACCGCGACCTCGACTTCGCCCTCGACTACGACCCGAGCGCCATACCGATGATCGCCCCATCGACCCCGGACTTCGACGATGACGGCGTGCCCAACGGCTCCGACAACTGCCCGACCACGGCCAACGCCGCCCAGGTCGACGCTGACCTGAACGGCGTCGGGGACATCTGCCAGGTCGGCAACGACGTCAACGGCAACGGCGTCATCGAGAGCGGGAGGTTCTGCAGCGGGACCACGTCGACCATCTGCACGGTCGACGCCGACTGCCCGGCCGGCGAGAAGTGCGAGGCGGAGACCGTGGACGGCGATCTCGACGGCGTCCTGGACTACGATCCGGGCCCCCCGGCCGGACTCGACAACTGCCCGACGGTGGTCAACCCCGGCCAGGAGGACAACGACTCCGACGGCGTCGGCAACGCCTGCGTCATCGACGCGGCGCTCGACAACTGCCCCTTCCTCACCAACAACAACCTCGATGCGGACGGGGACGGGGTCGGCGACGCGTGTCAGGACTCGACTCTGGACCTGGTCGCGACGAGCGCGACCGGAGGCAGCGTCACGCTGCTCGTCGGCGACGGCTCCGGGGATCTGCACGCGCTGGCTCCCTCCCCGGCGCTTCCGGCCTTCGTCACGCCGACCGCCGCCGCGATCGGGAACTTCTCGCTGTCCTGCACGCTGCCGCCGCTCTTCATGTGCAGCGGGAAATCGACCACCGATCTGGTCGTGGCCGACGCCGCCGCTCCGGGCAGCGCGGACGACACGCTGACGCTCCTGATCGGGGACGGCGCGGGCGGGTTCTCGGCGGCGGGCGCGCCCGCGGCGGCGGAGGGAGATCCGACGGCCCTCGCTATCGCCCCCGATCAGCCCGTCTGCCCCGTCCAGAGCTTCGGCTCGCAGTCCGACCTCGGACTGCGCTTCGATGACGACGCCACGAGCAGCGTGCTCGCCGTCGTGCAGCCGGGCACGTCCACCGTCGGCATCTACCTGGGGGCCGGCGACTCCTCGGGCGCCAGCCTGCTGGTGCCCCCTCCGGGCCTGCCCGGCCCGCTGCCGGCGAGCGGGCCGCTCGTCGCCGCGACTTTCGTCGACCTGAACCTCGACGGGGTCGAGGATCTGCTGGCGCTCTCGTCCGGCGACTCCGACCCGGCCACGCCCAACCTCACGGTCTACATCGGCATCGGCAACGGACTGTTCTTCACCGACCCGAGCCTCAACCCGACCGGGGTCCCCGACGGCGCCGTCTTCCTGGCGACTGCGAACCTCGACCTGGAGGCGGGCAACGCTCTGCCCGACGTGGTCCTCTACGACGCCCGCGCGGGCCAGCCGTTCGTCCTGATCAACACCCTCGGGGAGCGGGCCGACATCGACGGATCCGGGCGCGTCGACGGGTTCGATCTGGCGGTCCTGGCCCGCGCGTTCGGCGCGGCGCGGGGGGAGGACTTCGTCCTGCTGGCGGACGGCACGCTGCAGCAGAGCGGGTCGGGGTTCAGCGCCGTGCTCGTGGGCACCGGAACCGAGATGTTCGGCCACGACCTGCCCAAGGATGGGAGCTGCAGCCGGTTCCTCGAGCCTCTGGCCGGAGCCTACGGCCTGCCGGTGGACATCGACCTCGACGGCGACGTCGACGGCGAGGATCTTGCCCTGCTCGCGAGCCTGTTCGGACGCCGCCTCTGAGCGGCCGCGCCTAGCGCGCCTCCTCCGGGTACATGTTGTAGAAGAAGCAGAAGGTGACGCCCTCGGACTGCCGCGGGAACCCCTCGGGCAGCGGCGGCAGGGGGCTGCTCGCCCGGATGGAGTCGGACGCCGCCTTGTTGAACGGCGGCACCGGGGAGCGGCGCGCCGCGAGAATCAGCTGTACCCGCGGATCCCCTCCCGGGCCGCCAGCGGGATCCGCCGGAACCAGTTGTTGCGGATGATGACGTAGATCGTCCGGGCGTAGTCCCCCCACGGGAAATCCTGCGTGTCGAAGGACAGCGTCCCGTAGCTCCCGCCGCGGAGGTAGGCGGGATTGTGAAAGGTGAACTTGTACTCGCCGGCCTGGTAGTCGGCCAGCGCCTTCCTCAGGTCCGGGCCTTCGCCCCGGCCCTCCCCCTCGCCCCCGCCGGCCGTCTGCGCCCCCGGGACGGCCCCGCCGGCCGGCGGCACCGGCGCGGGCTGACCGCCCGCCCCGGCCGGAGAGGATTCGGGAGGTGCCTCTTCCGCCGCGGAGGCCATCCCCCGTTCCTCTCCGCTCTCCCCCGCGCCGCCCCCCGGCTCCCGCACGCCCTCGACCGGCTCGGGACTATCGGGTCCCTCGGGCACGGTCGGGTCGGGCTTGACCCGGTCGATGGAGTCTCCTTCGGAGTGGGGGTCGGGAGAGAACAGCGCGGCGTCCGGGGGCGTCGGGACCTCCTGCCGCGCGCGGCGGCTCTTGTCGGACAGGAGGCGTGCCGTGGGGTTGCTCTCGACCCCGACGTCGTCCGGGATCTTCACGTAGGCGAACTCCAGGGGGATCTTGTCCTCGGCCGCTCGGGGCAGCTCCGGGGCGTCCGCGCCGCTAGGGGCCTGTTCGGACGCGATGCCGGCGCCCGGCGCGGAGCGGAGCAGCTCGAGCACCGACTCCGGGAGCAGGCGAGGCACCCCGAACCACAGGAACAGCAGCAGCAGGTGCACGCCGAGGGAGATCAGGAGGGACTCGGCACGGGTCAGCTGCGCCGCCGGGACCGGCTCGGGCTCGCCCAGTGACAGCAGTCCCATGGCGCCTCCAACCTCGCGCCCGGCCCGCTCCCCGAGAGCGGCCGACTACAGCTCGGCGGCGGTCCGGTGAAAGTCCCGGCGGATCGCGTTCATGTCGATCGGCCGGAACCGCGGATGAACCCGATTCGTGAGCAGGACATAGACCCTGCGGGACTCCGGGTCGATCCAGAGGGAGGTGCCCGTGAACCCCACGTGACCGAACGACCGTCTCGAGAGCGCCGGCCCGGCGGAGCAGCCGGGCGTGGTCGCCAGCTGGAAGCCGATGGAGCGGTCCTGCGCGCACCCGGCGGTGAGATTGGCCCGGAACATCTCACGCTGGTCGTCGGGAACGACCCGGCCTCGGCCGGACAGGAACTCCCCCGCCAGGGCGAAGACGTCCCGGGCGGTCCCGAACAGGCCGGAGTGGCCGGCCACGCCGCCCAGAGTGTGCGCGTTCAGATCGTGCACCTGCCCCCAGATCACCTCCCTACGCCACCCATTGTAGCCGCGGCCCTCCGGCGCGGCGAGATCGCGCTCTCTCGCGTTGCCGGTCTCCGTGGCCGCGATCCGCGGACGCAGCGAGGCCGGGGGGCGGTAGAGGAGATCCCTCAGCCCGAGCGGGGCCGACGCCTGCCGCGCGAACAGTCGGTCGAGAGGTCCGCCCGCGACCTCCTGCAGCACGAAGCCCAGAACGATGTAGCCCAGATCGGAGTACTCCACCCCGTGCCGCGGGGGACGGACCAGCGGGATCTCGTTGAGGCGCGCGAGGTATCCCGGCCCGTCGGAGGCGTGCAGGTAGAGCGGCTTCCACGCGGGCAGCCCCGAGCGGTGCGTGAGGAGGTCGAGGAGGGTGATCTCGGCGCGGTCCTCAAAGCCGCGCGCTCCCCAGCCGGGGAGGTGGCTCGCCACCGCGTCATCGAAGCGCAGCCGGCCCTCCGAGCGGAGCCGCGCGGCGAGGAGGGCCGTGGCGAGCGGCTTGGTGAGAGAGGCCAGGTCGTAGAGCGTCCGGGGGGACGCCCGGATCGCCCTCGGCACCAGGACCGCATGCCCGACGGCCCCCTCGGCGAGCACGCGCGAGCCCTCGGCAACCAGATAACTGGCGCCCGGGAAGTCGCCGAGGGAGACGTGGGCCTCCAGGAGATCGGCGATCCTTCCGCCATCCGCCACGCGCATCCCCCGCCCCGGTCAGGGTCTCCCCGAGCCCCCGCCGATCTGGGCGACCACTTCAAAGGCGGCACGCAGCGCCCTCAGCCCCTCCTCCGCGCTCACCTGAAGCGTCTCCTCGCCCCGCACGCGGCGCAGGAAGCACCGCAGCTCGACCCGGAGGGGCTCCTCCGCCTCGATCGCGACCTCCTCGCGCGCGATATCGGGCCGCCCCTCGCCGGGCCTCAGGACGTAGGCGACGGCCGCCTGCCGCGCGTAGTCGACCGACAGGTAGGATCGGGGCTCGAAGATCCGCAGCTTGCGGATGCGGTCGGTGCTGATGCGGCTGGCCGTGAGGTTGGCCACGCAGCCGTTCGCGAAGCGGATGCGGGCGTTGGCGATGTCGGGCTTGTCCGTCAGGGCCTGCACCCCGACCGCATCGATCGACTCCGGCTCGGAGGGCACCAGGCTGAGGATGATGTCGAGATCGTGGATCATCAGGTCGAGGACGACATCGACATCCGTGCCGCGCGCCGTGAACGATCCCAGCCGGTGCGCCTCGATGAACTGCGGCTGGCGTGTCCTCGCGGCGGCCGCCCTCACGGCGGGGTTGAAGCGCTCGGTGTGCCCGACCAGCAGCGGCATCCCGCTCCGCCTCCCGGCTGCGACGAGCGCCTCGGCCTCGGCCAGCGTGGCCGCCATGGGCTTCTCGACCAGGACCGCCCACCCCCGCCGCAGGCACGGCTCGGCCACCTCCGCGTGCGCCACCGTCGGCACCGCGATGCTGACCGCCTCCACGTCCCCGGGCAG
>JBHIBC010000076.1:0-13386 GCA_046758905.1 Acidobacteriota bacterium
GGGAATGTGATCAATCGAAATGCGAAAAATCAGACTTTGTCAACAGCCTGTTAGAGCCTGACAGTCGTTTCGAAGTGTCAAGGTGAGGCGTCCCGTTTCGCCGGTGTCCGGGAACATGTCCCGATCTCCGTCCAGATCCTGAAAGGTCTTGGAGAGGATAACGAAGCTCCAGGGAGGACACCAAGCCTCATGCTCGGCACGGATCTCGAGCGAGCCGGCGGATGATGCCCCCAGGAGCAAGATCGCCACGACGCCTGTCTTCAGGGACGGGTGACGCATCGGCCTGCTCGGCCCCTGGACCGTGCGGGGACGGGCCCGCTCGGGCTCACGGATCGCTTTGGGCGGCTGAGCATCGGCTCATGATATTGCAGAATCGTGCGGGCAGTGGCGGCGAAGTTCAGCTCTTGGAGGGCTGGCATCACGCCTTAGGTTCCGCGCCGAGAACCCCCTCCGGGCACCACGTCCCCCACTGTCCCTCCATCCCGCCCCCGCCGCTCTTCTCGACCGGGCGGTAGTGGCGCAGCATCCGCCGGGGCCCATGACCACGGCGCTCTCTTGCAGCCGATCGAGGAGAAGGCCCTTGATTGGGCGCCGGGGAAAGGGTATCGTGAAGCCGGCATCGGGGGCCGTGACATCCGAGGAGCCCGCGCCCGCTCGCGTCCGCGCACCGTGCCGGGGCCCGCCCGAGGCACGAATCGTTCGGCGAGCGACTCACCTGCGGTCACTTGACTGCATCGCGGAGAGGTGCTGGAGTGGCTGAACAGGGCTGCCTGCTAAGCAGTTGCACTGGCTAACACCGGTGCCGGGGGTTCGAATCCCCCCCTCTCCGCCATTCAATGCGCACACGCAGTCCGGGGCGATGCGCCGCGTGGTGCCCTCAGGCGCGAACCGCACGAACGCGGACCGGAGTGGGAGCGCCGGGTCGGATCGGCTATAATGAGCGCCGCGCGGCCGGCGCCGCATGTTCCCCATGGTCCAACGCCTCTGGCCCTTCAAAGAGCTGACGCGGTTCCTCAGGTACGAGGACCCCGAGGTCCGCTGCTGGGCGGCCGATCGGCTGGTGCGCCACTTCCCGCAGGAGGCGACGTCGATCCTCACCGCCTACCTGTTCGACGAGCACGACGCGACGCCGGAGATCGTGGCGGGCCATCTGGGACGCCATGGGCGGACGGAGCACGTGCCGCAGCTGACCCGGGCCGCTAGGACTTTGCGCGGGCGGCCCGCGGCGCGGGCGCTGGAGGCCCTGGTGAGATTGCGGGCGGCGGAGTCGGTGGACCTGGTGCGCGGCGCCTTCGACCGTAGGGACTTCAACGAGGACTGCTGGACCGGCCTGCTCGAGGCGCTGGCGTCGCGGAGCGATCCGCCCGCCCGTGCCGCCCTGGAGGCGTTCCTGGAGCGGCGGGCCGACTGGTTCGGGTCCCCCTCGATACTCAGCTCGGCCCTCAAGGTCGCGGGGGCCGGCGGCTACCGCCCGCTGCTGCAGGCCTGGGTCCGATCGATGCAATGGCGCGGCGCCGGCCGCGGCGCGGGCGGCGACGGCGGCGCCGGGGAGTCGTTCCGCGTCCTGATGGATCACCTGGAGATCGACGATTGCGGCTGGTGCTTCCGCACCACGCTGACCGGGAGGATCGATCTCGCCAAGACCCTCAAGGTGATCGAGGCGAACTACGACTGCGAGCTGCGGGAGGTGCTGGGGGAAGGGGAGCGCGAGCGGATCGCGGGCGCGCTGACCGCCGGCGCATACGAGGAGATCGCCGTCGCCATGGCGGAGGCCATCCGGAGGCGCGCCCGCGACGTGAGGCGGGCGCCCGGGGACGATCTGGCCGACCGGATCGTCGAGGTGTCGTCGTTCTGGGCGGACCGGGAGGTGGCCGGCGCGATCGAGGGGCTGGGCCCGCACCTCAAGGAGTGGGTGATCGGGTTCCTGCTCTCGGCGCTGGTGAAGATGATCCGGTACCACAACTACGATCTCGAGGTGCGCCGCGTCCGCGGGGACGTGGCCGCGCTGCTCGGGCTGCTGGCGCACGAGACCTCGGTGATGATGGAGGGCCTGCCGCCGGCCGTCCGGGAGGCCGTGGAGGCGGCCGGACCGGGCGGGAGCCGGGAGCGCTCGGCTGCGCGGCGTGCCGCCGAGGAGCGCTGCCTGGCCATCCTCGCGGCGCGCGGCCCCTTCTTCCCCCAGGTGATGGCCCTGGAGACGCTGGGCGAGCTGCGATCGGTCGGCACCATCAACGAGATCATCGATTTCCTCGCCGAGGAGAACGCCTATCTCTACGAGGCCGCGGAGCACTCCCTCGCGAAAATGGGGGAGGCCGTGATCCGGCCGGCCCGGGCCCGCCTGGAGGCGGGGAACGTGGAGGCGGACGCCGGGCACAGCCTGCTGATCGTCCTGTGCGAGCTGGGGACGGAGGCGGCGCTGCGGCTGGTGCTCGACCACCTCGATTTCTTCGTCGACGCGGCAGGGGCCGGCGACGCGGCCAGGTGGCTGTCGCTGTTCGGCGCGCGCGAGCTGATCGAGCCGCTCCGCCGTCACCTCCACGACGACGTGGCGCTGGTGGGCCAGTCGGTCCTCCTGCTGGCGGCGATCCACAACGTGCGGGTGCCCGAGGAGGCGGAGATCCGCAAGGCGATCGACGACTACTGGAAGCATCGCCCCGAGGAGGACGGGAGCGGCGACGTCGGTCCCGGCGACGGCTCCGACAGGTACCTGATGTGAGGGAGCGAAGGCGCGGGAGGACGCGTGGCGCCGGCCGGGGCCGGATTCCGGCGGTGGGCTCGGCGGCCCTGTGGGCGATCGCCATGCTCGTCGCCGCGACGGGCGGCCCGCCGGCGTGGCCGGAGGCCGCCCCCGGAGGCGCGCAGGCTCGCCCCGGGAAGGCGAAGCCCAAGGGCGGCTCCGAGGAGGTGCTGCGCTTCCTCCCCAAGGCGCGCAAGCTGTCGATCTACACGCGCCAGGCGCGCGTCCAGATCCTCAACCGGGAGGTCAGCTTCGAGGCTCCGCCGGCCTATCAGGCCGGCTTCGAGTTCTGGAGCAAGAAGATGCGCGGGGAGGGAAAGACCGAGCTCATCGAGTTCGTGATCACGACCGATGAGCCGGACGAGAAGGGGGAGATCCCGTTCAGGAGACGCTCGCCCCGCGTGATGATCGAGCTGCTCGACCACGGCAGACCGATGGAGCCGTACGGGAGCCTGCAGGACGACGTCAAGACCCTGGTCTGGGAGGGGAAGCTCGATCGCTACGGGAACGTGAAGGAGATCCGCAAGGTCGGGGGATCGGACAACGAGAAGATCGCACAGCTCACCATCCCCCAGATGGACGCGATCTTCCCGAGACTGGACGGGCCTCTGGAGCTCAGGGTGGGGGAGGGGTTCGTCGAGAAGCTGTCGCTGCCGCTGCCAGCCCGCCTCAGCATCAAGGGGCTCGAGGACCTGAGACTGCTCCGGACCCGCGAGTACACCCTCAAGCGCTTCACCCCTCGGAGCGCGACCTTCGAGGTCCGCACGACCTACGCCAACGACCCGCAATCGAAGCCGACCGAGCCCCGCACCACCTGCCGGATCGGCGGCGGCGGGACGGGCGAGGCGACCTTCGACGTGCGCAAGGGGGTGTTCGTCCGGACCCGCGTCCCTGAGACGCTGACGATCGACATCGAGGCGCCGCTGCGTCCGCTCCCCGGGATGGACGAGGGGGAGGATCCGGGCACGGGACGCTCGCACCTGAAGCTCGATCTCACCAGCTCCGCCACACAGACCGTCAAGAGGCTCTGGGGAGAGGAGGACGACTGAAGCTGGCGGCCGGACGGCGGCCCGGTCAAGGGCCGGCCGGGAGCAGCGACCCCAGGTCCCAGGCCATCAGGCTCCAGCGGCCGTTCGTCCCCTCGCTGGTGAGCATCACCAAATCGGCGACGCCGTCGCCGGACAGGTCCACCACCGCCGGCTCGGAGGCCGCCAGGAAGCCGCTCCGCTCGAACGGGAAGCCCTTGAGCGGCTGGCCGGTCATCCGGGTCCCGAACAGGCGCAGGTAGGCCGACCCGAGGTAGACGTTGCTGCGGGTCTGCAAGAGGTCCGGCCGGGCATCGCCGTTCAGGTCGGCGACCGTCCACTGGGACATCTCCAGAGACTGACTGCGCTGGAAGTCGCGGTGGATCATGTGCGGGAAGCCGCGCGCCGGCTCTCCGGAAAGGTCGAAGGCGAGCAGGAGATCGCCGTCCTGCTGGAGGATCTCGGCGCGCCCGTCCCCGTCGAGGTCCGTGAGGACCGGTCCCCAGGAGCCCCCGGCCTCGAGGGCGCGCGGCCAACCCTCGGACGCCGACGCGTCGGCGCGGAGGACGTACAGGGCGGCCGGGACGAGCGCCCCATCGCCCGTCGGCTCCGCCGCCGGCCCCGCCGAGGCGTCGAGAGAGGGCGAGAAGGGGAGCGTCGACAGCACGATCTCCGGTCGACCGTCGCCGTCGAGGTCGGTGGCGACCGGCGCCTGACGGTCGACCACCTCATCGAGGCGCAAGGGGAACCCCTCCATGAAGTGCCCCGCGGCCGACACCGCGCCCAGTCGCGGCTGCAGGCCCGACTCAACGAAGAGCAGCTCCGGGCGGCCGTCGCCGTCGAGGTCGGCGGCGCCGAGCCTCGCGTTGATGGCCCGGGAGATCCCCTGCTCGTCCGGACCGAGCTGCATCGGCCAGCCCGACAGCGTGCCGCCGTCGTCGTCGAGGACGGTCAGGTGGCCGGGGCCGACCGACAGCGCCACCTCGTCCCGACCGTCGCCGTCGAGGTCGGCGGTCGCCGGGCCGGAGGCCGGGCAGGAGGGGAAGGGCTGCCCCGGCGCGATCACCTCCACCGGCCAGCCGGCCAGGTCGGCGCCGCCGGCGTCGAGGGCGTGCACGAAGTTGCGGCGCGGCGTGCCGCCCGACACGACGCACGCGACGACGTCGATCAGCCCGTCGCCGTCCAGATCGCCGAGCGCGGGGGGCCCCACGGGATACGCGGGCTGGGGAAGGTCCTGGAAGGTCCGCGGCCAGCCTGGCGCCACGGTCCCGTCCGGCCCGAGCAGCGTCACCACCCCCGAGGGGACCGAGACCACCAGCTCGACCCGGCCGTCCGCATCGAGGTCGGCCGCCAGCACTCCACCCCGCCGCTCGCGGAAATCGACCGGACGGTGGAACGGGATCGGGAATCCGGTGACCTGAGGCGGAGATCTGGGGATGCTTCCCGGGAGCCGGCGCTCGGGAGGGGCGCCGGCCGTCCCGCCCGCGGCGTCGAGGAGCAGGCCGGACGCGACGACGAGCGCGACCGGAAGGGTCGGGAACCGAGGATCGGGCCTTCGCGGGGACACGGCGGGCAAAGGTGACCTCAATCCGAATGTGACGGGAGCCTTATACCTCCGGACCACTTCTCCTGCAAGGAAAAATCGAGTTTAATCCTGCTTATGGCGGAGGAGGCATCGCGACCCGGGCGCGGGATGGCGGGGCATGCGAGCTCCGAGGTGCGCGTCCGGTTCGCCCCGAGCCCGACGGGCTTCCTGCACGTCGGTGGCGCCAGGACAGCCCTCTACAACTGGCTCTTCGCGCGCCGGCACGGGGGCCGCTTCGTCCTGCGGGTGGAGGACACCGACCAGCGCCGCTCAACGGAGGAGAGCGTCAGGACCATCCTGGAGGGCCTGGAGTGGCTCGGCATCACCTGGGACGAGGGTCCGTCCTTTCAGTCCCGCAATCTCGACAGGCACCGGGCTCTGGCCCTCCGGCTGCTCGAGGAGGGGAAGGCCTACCGGTGCTTCTGCGCCGCCGAGGAGATCGACCGGAAGAGGAGGACAGCCGAGCGCGCCGGGGCGGCCTGGAAGTACGACCGCGCCTGCCTCGACCTCGCGCCGGAGCAGGTCCGGAGCCTCCTGGACGCGGGCCGGCAGTTCACCATCCGGTTCCGCGTGCCCGACGGGACGGTGAGCTGGGACGACCTGGTTCACGGAACCACCAGGTTCGACTCGTCGGCGATCGAGGACATCATCCTCCTGAGATCAGACGGGTCGCCGACCTACAACGTGTCCTGCGTCGCGGACGACATCGAGATGCGCATCACCCACGTGATCCGCGGCGACGATCACATCAGCAACACCCCCAAGCAGATCCTCCTCCACCGCGCGGTCGGGGCCACACCCCCACCTGCCGCTGATCCTCGGGACCGACAAGAAGAGGCTGAGCAAGCGCCACGGCGCCGTCTCGGTGACCGAGTACCGGGAGAAGGGGTACCTGCCGGAGGCGCTGGCGAACTTCCTGGCGCTGCTCGGGTGGTCGCCGCGCGAGGGGGTCGAGAAGATGAGCCGCAAGGAGATGGTGGCGGAGTTCTCGCTCGAGGCGATCAACAGGAAGGGCTCGGTCTTCGACGAGCGGAAACTGGAGTGGCTCAACGGGCTCTATATCAACGACACGCCGGCGGCGGCCCTGATCGCGTCGATCCGGCCGCGGCTGGAGTCCGAGGGGCTCTGGGAGGCGGCGCTGGGGGAGGGCGGGTCGAGGCACGCGTGGTTTCAGGACGTGGTGGGGGTGCTGAAGCCCCGGTCTCGGCTGCTCACCGACCTGGTGCGGGACGCGCGCCCGTTCCTGACCGAGGAGTTCGAGTATCAGCCGGAGGCGGTGGCGAAGCACCTCACGGGCACCGCTAGGGACGGCGGGGCGGCGGCGATCGCCGCTAGGATGCGGGCGCTGCGTCGGAGGCTGGCGGACGTCGCGCCGTTCACCGAGGAGAAGGCCGAGGAGGCCCTGCGGGGCCTGGCCGCGTCGCGCGGCGAGCCGGCGGCGCTGTTCATTCATCCGTTGCGGGTGGCGCTGGTGGGGCGGGCCGTCAGCCCGGGCGTCTTCACCATCCTCGCGCTCGCCGGCAGGGAGCGCGCCCTGGCCCGGCTCGACCGGCTGGTCTCCTTCCTGTCAGCGCGGGCTTCGTAGCCCGAGGCGGGCCCCGGACGCCGCCTCCGGTTGACTCGCACCTTTCCGTTCACTAAAATTCGCGGCGCGTTCCGGGATCGTCCAATGGTAGGACACATGGCTCTGGACCATGGTATCGGGGTTCGAATCCCTGTCCCGGAACCAAAGATCCGTGGCGCTATCGTCTAGGGGTTAGGACAGATGGTTCTCAGCCATCAGACCGGGGTTCGAATCCCCGTAGCGCTACCAAGCTGACAGCGGCGGCCTCGCCGACCCTCCGGTCCGGGAGGCCGCCTTTCTTGTGCCCGTGTCCATCGAGCCCCGCGCCCCGGCCCTCGTGGCCCTGATCCTCTCGGTGCTCGCCGCCTGCGGCGGCCCGGCGGCCGAGCGCGCCCGCGGCGAGGTGGCCGCCGCCGTCCAGGCCTCCCTCGATTCCGGCTCCCGTCGCTTCGAGCACCCGGAATGGGACCGCCTGCTCGCCGGGGGGACCCGGGAGGGGTTGGTCGACTACACCTTCATGCAGGATCATCGGGCCGGCCTGGAGGCCTACCTCGCGCGCGTCGCCGGCGCCCGGCTCGACCGGCTGGCGCCGGCGCACCTCGAGGCGCTGCTGATCAACGCGTACAACGCCTACACGGTGCAGTCCATCCTCGAGCACCCGGAGGTCTCCTCGATCCGGCAGATCGACGGCGTGTGGACCAAGCGCCGCCACCGTGTCGGCGGCTTCGACCTGACGCTGGACGAGATCGAGCACAACCTCCTGCGTCCCTTCTTCCGCGACCCGCGGATCCACTTCGTCGTGAACTGCGCGTCGCGCTCCTGCGCGCCGCTTCCCGGCTGGGCGATCGACGGGGACCGGATCGACGAGCAGCTCGAGGAGAGGGCGCGGTCGTTTCTCCGCGACCCCCGGAACGCGCGGGTCGAGGGGAGAAGGCTCGCGCTGTCGAAGTACTTCGACTGGTACCGGGCCGACTTCACGGCCGAGGGGTGGCGGGGCGCCGCGGCCACCATCCCGGAGTACGTGGCGCGTTACGCCGCACCGGAGGTGGCGGGGTTCATCCGCGACCGGGGCGGCAAGCCCGCGGTGAGATTCCTGGACTACGACTGGTCGCTGAACGCCGCCCTCCCGCCCGACGCCGCGCGCTCGGGCGACCGCCCGGGTTAGCGCTCGGTCGCCTCCAGCTCGACACCCAACCCTTCGGCCAGCCGGTTGACGAAGTTGAAATAGCCGACGATCTGCACCAAGTCGAGGATCGCGCGGTCGTCGAGCCCCGCGGCGCGCAGCTCCTCGATCGACCCCTCCCGGAAGTCGCGCACCTCCCGGGTCAGGCAGCGCGCGACTCGGCACAGGGCGAGCTCGCGCGGGGTCAGGCCCGCCCCGGCGAAGTCGCTTCGGATCGCCTCCACCTTCGCCTCGTCCCCGATCAGCCTACGGAGAGCCTCCCCGTGATGGACCGTTCAGTAATGGCACCCGTTGTCGGCCGAGACGACGGTCGCCACCATCTCGCGTTCCGCGCGGCTGAGCGGCGAGGGGCCGAACATAAGCGTCCGGTAGATCTCCCTGTGGGCGGCCAGGGCCTTCGGATGGAGGCTCTGCACCTGGAAGATGTGGGCGACGTGGCCGGCGGCGTCGATCCTGGCGTACAGGTCGCGGAGCTCGCCCTCCGCCTCGTCCGGGGGGATCGTCCGGATCCACGCCACGTCATCCTCCC
Source organism: Acidobacteriota bacterium (assembly GCA_046758905.1). GTDB lineage: Bacteria > Acidobacteriota > Polarisedimenticolia > Gp22-AA2 > Gp22-AA2 > JBHIBC01. Next base: position 8,624 of record JBHIBC010000076.1, read on the forward strand.
TGCGCCCCGGCGCCGGCGGCGCGCAGCAGCTCGCTGCAGGCCCTCTCGACGCTGGCGCGGCTGTCCGGGTCCTTCAGGTTGCCGTCGTCGTCGAAAGCTCCGTCCGCCCCGGCCACGTGGACCGCGTTCGGGATGACGGTGGCGAACAGCGCCGTCAGCACCTCGCGCAGGGCCAGCACGCCGCGCACGGCCCCGAACCGGCCGGGCGACGCCCCCATCAACAGCACGGTCTTCCGGCGGAACGGGTTCGACGGCGGCCGGGATGCCCAGTCGATGGCGTTCTTGAGGGGGCCGGGGATGGAGTTGTTGTACTCGGGCGTCGCGATGAGGACGGCGTCGGCCGCCTCGATCCGCCGCTTGAACTCGCGCGCCGGCGCCGGGAGGCCCTGTCTCTCCTCGAGGTCCGCGTCGAACAGCGGCATCGGGACGTCGCGCAGGTCGAGACGGTCGATCTCCGCCTTCCCCTCGAGCGCGCGGATCGCGGCGTCCAGGAGCCTGCGGTTGAGCGACCCGCTCCGCAGCGAGCCGGCGAAGGCGAGAACGCGCATCGACGGGATATTAACAAAAGGGGCGCCGGCCGTAGAAGAAAAGGTGGGATCCCGGCCCGGTCGCCTACGGCCGGCGGTGCCGCCCGTTCGGCGCCTTCATGATGAACGCGCGGTCGCCGGCCGTCCAGCCGGGATCCCACAGTTCCTCCCCTCGGGCGGGCCCGGAACGCGAAGCGCACGCGGCAGGGGGCCCGCTTCGGGCGCGGTCCCCCATGGAACGACGGCCGCCGCCGGACTATTCCCCACGGCTGCATCCCCGGGGCGGTCCGCTCCTGGGCAGCATCGGGCAGCGGCGCTCGCGGGCCCGGCGCCCAGCTCAGAGAAGGCGGCGGATCCTGCGATAGGCCGCGGTCGGGTCGGGGTGGGGCGGCCAGCCCAGGATCGCGGTGGCGTCCCGGACGTAGGCCGGCCGGCGCATGCCGGCCAGGACGCAGCCGACCCCGTGGGTGCCCGCCACGACCCAGAGGGCCTTGCGCGACAGGCTCTCGCGCCGCCGGCCGCGAGGGAGGTCGCGGTCGAGGGCGGCGTGAATCGCCCGCAGCCGGCCGCGTCCCTTCTCGGCAGCGCGGCGCCCCGAATCGGCCAGCAGGTCGCGCAGCACGGGGACCATCCTGCCCCACCAGTCGTCCCACATGGACAGCGCCTTCCCCTCCCGCTCGCCGCGTATCGCGCCGGCCAGGAGGCGCAGACGCGGCAGGATGTACTGCCGCTCGACCTGCTGCCAGTGGGCGAAGTCCTCGATCTCGTCGGGCAGGGCGGCGATCTGCTCCGCCAGGCGGAACAGCCCGTCGGCCGCCTCCGCGGCGCCGGCCGCGCCGGCGCCGGCCGTCGCGCCCCCGTCGCGGGGCGGCGCGGGGGCGGGGTCGGCGCGGCGGACCAGGCGGTGGCCGACCAGGGCGTTGAGAGGACGGTTGATCAGGACGGCGAGGCCGGCCGCGCCGGCCGCCTCGAGCGCGGTCTGCCCGGTGAGCGGGCCGGTGTTGCGGGTGAGGGCTCCGCCCGGCTCGAAGAGGTTCAACGGGATCTGCAGGATGCGGAAGTGATGTCCCGGCCCGCAGGCCTCACGGGCGGCCTCCACCATGCGGCTGACGGAGGTCGCCTCCGGGTCGTCCGGGACGGAAACGGCCGTGTTCGAGGAGACGCCGTAGCTGCCGATCTCGCCCCTCCCGACCGCTTCCTCGAGACAGGCGAACGCCTCGCGCAGGCGCCGGTAGAACTCCTTGCGGATGGACGGGAGGTCGGCGCTCGGCCTCCTCTTCGCGTCGGAGAGGTAGTACTCCGGGTTGTGGAGCAGCCAGGCGTCGAGCCTCTCGAGGCCCAGGCGATCGAGGCATCGGGGGAGCTGATCCTTGAGGAACTCGGGATGGATGCAATGCCAGCATCCGTCCGCGTACTTCACCATCTCCGGGAACGGGCGGCCGTCGCTCTCCCGCCGGAGGGCGAGGCGCAGGTTCTCCCCCTGTACGTAGCCGACCTTCGAGACCACGACGATCTCCTCCCGCCGTGCCAGGCCGGCGGCGGCCAACTCGCGCAGCACCGAGCCGATCAGCCGCTCGCTCCCGCCATCGGTGTAGTTGCTGGAGGTGTCGATTAGGTTGCAGCCGGCCGCGATGGCGGCCCGCAGCGCCTCGCCGTGCTCGGGGATCTCCTCATCCACCCGGTAGCCGCCGAAGCCGAGTCGGCTCGCCACCAGCCCCGTGGCGCCGAGCGGCGCGTGTCCGTGCGGCGCGGCGGCGGCGTGACGCGACGCGAGGGCGCGCGTCGCTTCCGGAGTGGCGTGACCGGGAAGCGGCTCAGGCATGGCGGGTCGGGTCCTCTTCACCTAGCCCGTCGGGCCGATCATTTCCGGCGGGATCGCTTCCGCAACCCGGGCGCCCAGATCATCGAGCCGATCGGCGAAGGCGTGAGTCGCGCCCGGCACCGCCATCACCCGGCAGCCTCCCGGCGGCACGGCGGCAAGCGCCAGCACCAGCCCGAGCGGCCCGATCGGATCCATCTCGCCCTGGATGAAGGAGAGCGGCTTGCCGCACTCCCGCAGGAAGCCGAAGCCATACAGCGCCAACGGGGTGCCGATGGAGACGAGCGCCGCGACGCGCGGATCCCGGCACCCGACCCGCAGGCCCACGTACGCCCCGAAGGAGTATCCAGCGACGAGCAGCGGCCTCCCCGGGTACCGTCCTGCCAGGTGGTCGAGGACCGCGGCTAGGTCCTCCTGCTCGCCGCGGCCGCCGTCGTGGCGGCCGCCGCTGCCGCCCGTGCCGCGGAAGTTGAACCGCATCGCGGGAAGTCCTTCGCGGACGATCGCCTCCGCGGCGGCGTGGACGACCTTATTGTGCATGGTGCCGCCGAACATCGGGTGCGGGTGGCACACCACGGCCGCGGCGCCGACGGTCTCGCCGACGCACTCGGCGAGCGGGTGCTTGAGGATGCACTCCAGCCGGCCCGCCGGACCGGGCAGGAAAAACGTCTCGATCCGCGGTGAAGCCGCAGGCATGTCGTCCTCCGATGAGCCGTCGGGCGTCCGGCCGGCCGCCGCATCTTACCACCCCGCGGCCGAGCGCCCGGCGCGCACCCCCTTCCGGGAACCATCCCCCTGGTGTAATCTCCGGCCCCGGTCCGCGTACCGCCATCGGGAGGTCGGCCATCATGCCGGTGTCCGCAGACCAATTCCGCCGCGCCCTCAGGCGCTGGGCGAGCGGCGTGTCGATCGTCACGACCCGCGGCGAGGCGGGCATCCAAGGGATCACCGTGGCCTCGTTCTGCTCGCTGTCACTCGACCCGCCGCTGGTCCTGATCTGCATCGGCAGGGCGACCCGGAGCCACGCGCGGATCGAGGGAGGAGGAGCGTTCGCCGTGAACATCCTCAGGGCCGAGCAGGCGCACCTCTCGGACGGTGCCGCGGGCCGGACGGCGGATCGGGAGACCTGGCTCGAAGGGGCGCGGTTCCGCGAGGTGGCCACCGGCGCCCCGGTCCTCGAGGGCTGTCTCGCCTGGCTCGACTGCAAGCTGGTGGAACGCCACGACGGGGGCGATCACTCGATCTTCGTCGGCAGGGTGGAGGCCGCGGGAACGGGAGGGGGGAAGCCGCTGCTGTGGTTCATGAGCGGCTACAGACGGCTGGCGGCCCGCAGGTCCGGGCCCCGAAGGCGCGGCGCACCCCGATCGCGGCGCTAGCCGCGCCCGGCCGGCGGCGCGAACGCGCTCAGGAGGATCTCTTGATGGCGTGGCCGCCGAACTGATTGCGCATCGCCGCGAGCAGGCGGTCGGCGAAGGACGAGGGCTGGCGGCTGCGGAAGCGCGCCATCAGCGAAAGCGCGATGACCGGGACCGGGGCGCCTCGCTCGACCCCCTCCCGGACCGTCCAGCGGCCCTCTCCCGAGTCATCCACCCACGCCTCGATCCCGGCCAGAGTCGGGTTGTCCCGGAGGGCGTCGGCCGCGAGATCGAGCAGCCACGAGCGCACCACGCTGCCGTGCTGCCAAATGCGGCTGACCCCGTGCAGGTCCAGGTCGAACTCCTTCGCCGCCTCCATGAGCTGGTAACCCTCGGCGTAGGCCTGCATCATGCCGTACTCGATCCCGTTGTGGACCATCTTGACGAAGTGACCGGCTCCGACCGGGCCCACCCGGCCCCAGCCGCGGTCGGCGCCCGGCGCGAGGGTGACGAAGGCCGGCCTCAACCGCTCGACGACCTCCTCCGGCCCCCCGATCATCAGGCAGTACCCCTCCTCGAGGCCCCAGATCCCGCCGCTGGTGCCCTGGTCCAGGTAGTGGATTCCCTTCTCCCGGAGGCTCGCGGCGCGCCGGATGTCGTCCCTGTAGTAGGTGTTGCCGCCGTCGATCACGGCGTCGCCGCGGTCCAGGAGGGAGCCGAGCCGCCTCACCGCATCCTCGGTTGGGGTGCCGGCCGGGAGCATCACCCAGATGGCGCGCGGCGGTTCGAGCCGGCTCACGAGATCCTCGAGGGAGGCGGCGCCGACCATCCCCTCCTCCTCGAGCGCCTTCACGGTGGCGGCGGTCCGCGTGTGCCCGGCGACCGAGTGGCCCCCCCGCATCCAGCGGCGAGCCATGTTGCCGCCCATCCTCCCGAGTCCGACGACGCCGATCTTCATCCCTGGTCCCCTCCCCGCCCCCTCACTCCCGCTCGAGGGCCGCCGTCTTCCTCAGCCGCCGCAGGTGGCGCTCCTCGCCCGAGAAGCGCGCCCCGAGGAAGACG
>JBHIBC010000077.1:0-13037 GCA_046758905.1 Acidobacteriota bacterium
GCGGATCCCCGGGGAGCGCCGCGTCGTCGCCCTCGGCTACGTGCGCGCCGCCGACGCGGTGCCGGGGCGCGAGGTCGAGGTCGCCGCGCCCGGCGCGCGGATGAAGGGGCGGCTGGAGGAGCCGTGCCGGTGAAGAAGCGCAGGGCGGTGCGGCCCGCGGTGAAGACCGGGCTGCTGGTCATCGGCCACGGCAGCCGCGTCCCCGGCGCCAACCAGGTGCTCGCTCAGGTCGCCTCCTCGCTGCGCCGCCAGTTCCGGCCGTTCGTGGTCGAGCACGCCTTCCTCGAGCTGGCGCAGCCGGACATCCAGGCCGGCATCGACCGCTGCGTGGAGCAGGGAGCCTTGAGGATCCTCCTGGTGCCTTACTTTCTCTACCTCGGCGGCCACGTGGGGCGCGACATACCGGAGCATATCGCGCAGGGAAAGGCGCGCCACCCCGGCCTGGAGATCCGCATCGCCCCGCATCTCGACTTCGACCGGAGGATCGTGGCGGTGGCGTGCGACCGGATCCGGGCGGGGCTTCGGGCCGGGAAGTGGGCCTGATGGCGCTATGCTATGATGAGCCGCCGCCGGCCGGGCGCGGGTGCCGGAACCCGCGACGGCCGCGGGCTTTCATGGAGATGACGGCTTCATGAGCGAGGTGCCGGCGCGACCCCGGGCGGAGGGCGCCGGGGTCCGCAACGTGGTGATCCTGGGCTCGGGCTGCGCCGGGCTGACGGCGGCGGTCTATGCGGCGCGCGCCAACCTCGCCCCGCTGGTGGTCGACGGGCGCGAGGCCGGCGGGCAGCTCACCCTGACCACCGACGTGGAGAACTATCCGGGCTTCCCCGACGGCGTTCTAGGGCCGCAGCTCATCGACAACATGCGCAGGCAGGCCGCCCGCTTCGGAGCCGAGTACCTCGACGGGGCGGCGACGGGCGCGGACCTCTCCGGCCGGCCCTACCGGATCACCGTCGACTCAGGCCGGGAGATCCTGACGCGGACGCTGATCATCGCCTCGGGCGCCTCCGCGCGGCTGCTCGGGCTGGAATCGGAGCGGCGCCTGATCGGGCACGGCGTGTCGACCTGCGCGACCTGCGACGGCTTCTTCTTCAGGGGGAAGGAGATCGCGGTCGTCGGCGGCGGCGATTCCGCGATGGAGGAAAGCCTCTTCCTGACCAAGTTCGCGACCAAGGTGACCGTGGTGCACCGGCGCGACGCGCTGCGCGCCTCGAAGATCATGCAGGACCGGGCCAACAGAAACCCCAAGATACGCTTCGCCTGGAACAGCGTCGTCGAGGAGATCGAGGGCAAGGAGCGGGTCGAGGCGATCCGGCTGCGCGACGTGAAATCGAATCAGGTCAGCCGCGTCGAGGTGGCCGGGGTGTTCATCGCCATCGGCCACGTCCCCAACACCTCCATCTTCGAGGGGCAGATCGAGATGGACCGCGCGGGGTACATCATCACGAAGGACGGCAGCAGGACGAGCGTCCCCGGCGTCTTCGCGGCGGGTGACTGTCAGGACCACGTGTACCGTCAGGCGGTGACCGCCGCGGGCAGCGGGTGCATGGCGGCGATCGACGCCGAGAGGTTCCTCGAGGCTGAGCGCGGCTGAGCCGGCCCGGCCGTCCGGCGGGGGAGCACGGGTGAGCGAGATCCTGGACGATCTCCTCGATACGATCGAGCGGGCGATCTCGGTGCTGCGAGGCCGCTCCGAAGCGCGGTTCGGGGGGGACGTCGAGAACCTGCTCCGGATCCGGCGCCTCCTCGAGAGCCTCGACCCCGAAGAGGTGGAGGCCCTTCTCGAGGCCGACGAGGAGGAGTAGCTGCTCGAGGGGCCGGCGTCGAGCCGTCTTCTGGAGCAGAGCGCGGGTGTGCAGGGAAGTGATGGTGCCGGAGGCGGGATTTGAACCCGCATGCCTTTTGGGCGCCACCCCCTCAAGATGGTGTGTCTGCCAGTTCCACCACTCCGGCACGGGGGGGAGCGGCGCAGGCCGCTCCGTGCTGTTCAGAGCCGGCGAGCCCGAGGCGCGGCCGCGGCGGCCCGCGGCGCGGGCGCTCCGGCCGTCACTCCGGCTCGGGCGTCGATTCGTCCTCGACCGGGGCCTCTTCCGCCGCCGCGGGCGTCGATCCTTCCTCGACCGGTTCGGGAGCGGGCTCCGGGGCGGCGCCGAGACCGCCCGCCCCCGCCGGCCCCTCGGCCGGCACCGGGGCGCTCTCGAGGACCGACCCGCCCTGGCGCGCCGCGAGCAACGCGAGCCCTAGCGACGTGAGCATGAACACCACCGCCGCGATGGTCGTCGCCTTGGAGAGGACCGTGGCGGCCCCCCGGCTCCCGAGCGCCGTCTGGCTGCCGCCGCCTCCGAACGCCCCGGCGAGATCCGCCGCCTTGCCGCTCTGCAGCAGGACGACGCCGATCAGGAAGACGCAGACCAGAACGTGGAAGAGGTACAGAAGCCAGGTCATTCGCTCACCGTCAACGCATCGGGCCGCGACCCGCTAAAGTAGCATAGCGGGGCCGCCCCCGCAAGCACACGGTCACGCCGGGCGGCGGTACTCCGCGATGCGCGCGAACTCGTCGGCCTTCAGCGACGCGCCTCCCACCAGGACCCCGTCGATGCCCGGGCGGGCCATCAGCCCGTCGATGTTGGCGGCTGTGACGCTGCCGCCGTACAGGACCCGCACCGCCTCGCCGGCCTCGCCGAACAGCCGCCCCAGCGCCGCTCGGATGCAAGCGTGCATCTCGGCCGCGTCCGCGGGCGTCGCCGCCCGCCCGGTCCCGATCGCCCACACCGGCTCGTAGGCGACGGCGAGGCGGTCCGTCCGGCCGGCGGGGATCTCCTCCAGAGCGCGCAGGACCTGAGACCGGACGACGGAGAACGCGCGCCCGGAGCTGCGCGCCGCCTCCCGCTCGCCGACGCAGACCACCGGACGCAGATCGGCGCGCAGCGCGGCCCGCACCTTGCGCTGCACGACGCGATCGGTCTCACCGAGGTGCTGTCGCCGCTCCGAGTGACCGACCAGAACGTAGGTCACGCCGATCTCCTGCAGCATGAGGGGGGAGACCTCTCCGGTGTAGGGTCCCCGGTCCTCCCAGAACAGGTCCTGGGCGGCGAGCCGGATGGGACCGTCCCGAAGCGTCTCCGCGACGCCCGGCAGCATCGTGAAGGGAGGGGCGACGGCGACTTCCCGGTCGTCCCGCTCGCCGATCCGGGAGAGGAGGTCGCGGGCGTGCGCCACCGCCCCCGCCGACGTGAGGTTCATCTTCCAGTTGCCTATGACCAAGGGCCTCATCGGGCCCGGTCCCGGGCCGGCCGCTCCTCCGCCGGGCCGAGCGCGCGCACGCCGGGGAGGTCGACGCCGGCGAGGTACTCGAGCGCCGCCCCGCCCCCGGTCGACAGGTGGGTGAAGTGGTCGGCGAGGCCGAGCCGGTTCATCGCCGCCACCGAGTCGCCGCCTCCCACCACGCCGAAGGTGCGTCCCGCGTCGATCGCCTCGGCGACGGTGCGCGTCCCCTCGCCGTAGGGCTCGACCTCGAACAGCCCGAGCGGCCCGTTCCAGAAGATCGTGAGCGCCTCCTTGGCCTGTCCGCGGTACAGCTCGCGCGTCCGCGGCCCGACGTCGACCCCCGCCAGGCCCTCCGGGATCCCGGGGCCGGGGGTGGCGCGGCTCGGCGCGCCCGGCTCGGGCGAGGGCGCCACGACGTGGTCCACGGGGAGGAGGAACCGGATGCCGGCCTCCCCGGCGCGGTCGAGGATCGCGGCCGCGTGCTCGAGGCGGTCGGCCTCGACCCGGGAGGAGCCGACGGGCGTGCCGCCGGCTTTCAGGAAGGTGTAGGCCATGGCGCCGCCGATCAGGATGGCGTCGACGCGTCCGATCAGAATGCGCAGCAGGTCGAGCTTGTCCGACACCTTGGCCCCGCCGAGGATCGCCACGTAAGGGGCCCTCGGGCGCTCCAGGAGGCGATGCAGCATCTCCATCTCCCGCTCCATCAGGAAGCCGGCGGCGGCGGGCAGGTGGCGCGTGATCCCGACCACCGACGCATGGGCGCGGTGCGCCGTCCCGAAGGCGTCGTTGACGTACAGGTCGGCCAGGCGGGCGAGCCGGGCGGCGAACTCGCCGTCGTTCGCCTCTTCCCCGGCGTGGAAGCGGAGATTCTCCAGCAGCAGCACCTCGCCCTCGGGCAGCTCTCCCGCCAGGGCCTCCACCTCGGCGCCGACGCAGTCGGGGGCCATGCGGACGGGCCGGCCCAGCAGCGCCCGCAGTCGCCCGGCCACCGGCGCGAGGCTCATCGACGGGACCGCCTTTCCCTTGGGGCGCCCGAGGTGCGAGGCGGCGATGACCCGGCCGCCGCGCTCGAGGATGTGGCGGAGCGTCGGCAGGGCGGCGCGCAGCCGGGTGTCGTCGGCGACCGCGCCGTCCCGGAGCGGCGCGTTGAGATCGACGCGGACGAAGATCCGCCTCCCGCGCACGTCCAGGTCGCGCACCGACAGTCTCCGAGTCGGCATGGTCAGCTCCTTCCTGCGGCGCCCTCGCGCCGCGCGAGGTATCGGACGAGATCGATGAGGCGCCTCACGTATCCGCGCTCGTTGTCGTACCAGGCGAGCACCTTGAGCACGGTGCCGCCGTCCAGCGCCAGCAGCGCGCCGTCGACCACCGCCGAGCGCTCGTCCCCGAGGAAGTCGATCGACACCAGCTCCTCCTCGGTGTAGCCGAGGATCCCTCTCATCCGCCCGTCGGCCGCATCCCGGAAGGCGCCGCGCGCCTCCTCGAGCGTGGCGTGGCGCCGGAGGATAAGCGTCAGGTCCACGAGCGAGACCGCGGCGGTGGGCACCCTGACCGCCAGGGCGCGCACCCTCCCCCGCAACGAGGGGAGCACCTGCACGATCGCCCGGGCCGCCGAGGTCGTGGTCGGGATCATCGACATCCCGGCGGCGCGCGCCCTGCGGCGGTCCCTGTGGGGCGCGTCCATCAGGACCTGGTCGTTGGTGTAGCAGTGCACGGTCGTCATGGCGGCGCGCTCGATGCCGAAGGTCCGCTCCGCCACGGCCATCACCACGGCCATGGCGTTCGTGGTGCACGACGCGTTGGACAGGATCCGGTGGCGCCCGGGATCGTACCGCTCGTGGTTGACGCCGAAGCAGACCGTCAGGTCGGCGTCGGGGGAGGGCGAGGTGATGATCACCCGCGCCGCGCCCGCCTTCAGGTGCCCCGAGGCCGCGACGCGCTCCGCGTGCACGCCGGTCGACTCGAGGACCAGGTCGACGGCCTCCTCGCTCCACGGGATCTCGCTCGGCCTGGGGACCCGGGTGCAGCGGATCGTGCGCCCGCCGGCGCGCAGCGCCTCGGGGTCGGCCGTCACCTCGACGGGGCTCCGCCCGAACAGGGAGTCGTGACACACCAGGTGCGCGAGCAGGTCGGGCGCGGCGAGGTCGTTGACCGCGACCACGTCGATGTCCTCCTCGCGGAGCGACTCCCTGAGGAAGCCGCGGCCGATCCGTCCCAGACCGTTGATCCCGAGGCGCAGCCGCATCGTCCCTCCGGCGCCGCGGCCGGATCGCGGCCCGGGCCTCGGCGGGGCCGCGGGCCGGTCCACGTCGTCGCAGCCGGGCCAGTATATGGAAACGGCGCGAGCGTCGGCAAGGACGCCGCCCGGAGGCCGCGGGGCGGCGGATGCCGCGCGAGGCGGCGGGCTTGACGCCGCTGCGAGGCGGCGGTAGGATGTGGGCCCTTCATACTGAGGCGTGTTCATCCACAGACCGACCGGGGAATTCATCGTCGGCCGCCCCTGTTTCTCCAATCGTCCCGGTTGATCCGGCGCAGCGCGGCCGCCGCGAGGTGATGATGAGTACCGTGCGCGAAGCGGCGCCCCAGACGCCGCGGCCCGGCCGGCACGCGGGCGGGCTCCGGTATCCGGCGCTTCTCATAGCAGCGCTCGAGATCGCGGTCGCCGCGTGCGCCGCCTCCCCGGGGGGCGGCGGGGAGCCGGGCGCGGTCGGGACGGCCGGACGGGAGGGGGCGTCGCGGGGGGGCTTTTCCGCCCCGTCCGAGATCGGCGCGCGGCGGGCCGAGGTGCGCTTCCCCGGAGGGCGGGTGCTCGTGGTCGAGATCGCCGATACGCCCTCGCGACGGGCGCGCGGCTACATGTTTCGCAAGGAGATCGCCGCCGACGAGGGAATGATCTTCGTCTTCCCGGCTCCGGGGTTCCACACCTTCTATATGAAGAACACCCTCGTCGCGCTCGACATAATCTGGATGGACGAGGATTTCACCGTCATCCACGTGGAGTCCTCGGTCCCGCCGTGCGAGGCCGATCCGTGTCCCACCTACGCTCCGCCGCGCAAGGCGCGCTACGTGCTGGAGGTCAAAGGGGGAACCGCGAGACGCGAAGGGCTCGCGCCGGGGGATCGTCTCGGCGTCGTATTCCCGTACTCGCCCTCCCGGGGAATTGGCGCAGCGTCAAGGAACCGTCGTCCGGGGAGGATCCGGAACATCGCCCTTGACCTTCCGGCCGGTTCGCCGTAGGAGGATCGGCACCCTTCGGGGATGGAGGCATTCGGGAATGAAGTTTTTCGCGCAGGCCCTGTTCGGCATCTGCTTGCTGGTGTTCGGGTTCGTGCTCGGGGTGCGCTACCAGGCGAGGGTCGAGAGCCTGAACGAGATGCGGACCCTGGCGCGGGTCCAGAAGGCGAAGATCGACGAGCTCAGGCGGCAGAACCACCGCCTGCACACCGGGGTCGTGCTCCGCGACTACCTGGCCAGGGAGGGCGTCTGGCTCCCGAGAGAGACGGTGGACGACATCGCGGATTCGATCACCACGGCGTCGGTGCGCTACGAGGTGCCGCCGGAGATGATCCTGGCGGTCATCACCATCGAGAGCTCCTTCGATGTGGACGCCCTGTCGCGCAAGGGCGCGGTCGGGCTCATGCAGATCCTGCCCTCCACGGCGCGGGAGATCGCTCGGGAGCTTCGGATGGAGTGGCCCGGCGCGGAGATTCTGCGCGACCCGGCGGCCAACATCGAGATGGGTACCTACTACCTCACGAAGCTGATCGGACAGTTCAACAACATCGCGCTCGCCCTGGCGGCCTACAACCACGGCCCGAGCCGGATCGCCACCCTGGCCGAGGCCAAGGCCGACCTGCCGATGGGCTACAGCAACAGGGTCCTGAGCCGCTTCACTCCCTGAGACGACCCGCGCACGGGCCGCGAAAGCCGCGCCGGCAGCCGGATCGCGCCGTTGACACCCCCTGACCCCTGTGGTACCGTACGCCGCTCAACCCGCCCGCGGGCGCTTGCGGGCGGCGCGGAGGGGTCGGCGACGTGGTCGAGTACGTTCCCGTTCTGATCTTCCTCGCCGTGGCGGCCATCTTCTCGGTGGCCGCGCTCGTCATCGCCTACATCCTCCGGCCGAGCAGGTTCGACAAGGTCAAGGTCGAGGCGTACGAGTGCGGCGTGCCGACGAGCGGCGAGCCGCGCGCGCGCTACCCGATCCGCTTCTACATCCTCGCGGTCCTGTTCGTGGTGTTCGACGTGGAGACCATCTTCCTGTTCCCCTGGGCCGTCAAGTACAAGGTCCTGGGGCTGTTCGGCTTCGTCGAGATGTTCGTCTTTCTGGTGATCCTGCTGATCGGCTACGCCTACGCGTGGAAGAAGGGGGCGCTGGAATGGGTCTGATCGAGGGCCGGTTCCAGGCCAACGTCATCACGACGACCGTGGACCGGGTGTTCAACTGGGCGCGCAAGTCGGCCCTGTGGCCGATGTCGTTCGGCCTCGCCTGCTGCGCCATCGAGATGATGGCGACGGTGGCGTCGCGCTACGACATCGATCGTTTCGGCGCGGGCGTGTTCCGCGCCACTCCGCGGCAGTCCGACGTCATGATCGTGGCGGGGACGCCGTGCGAGAAGATGGGTCCGATCATCAAGCGTCTTTACGACCAGATGCCGGACCCGAAGTGGGTCATCTCGATGGGGGCCTGCGCCACCTGCGGCGGGCCGTTTCCGACCTACAGCGTCATTCAGGGAGTCGACCGGATCGTGCCGGTGGACGTCTACATCCCGGGATGCCCGCCGCGGCCGGAAGCCCTCCTCTACGGTTTCCTCAAGCTGCAGGACAAGATCGACAGGATGACCATCGCTCGGCGGGCGACCGCCTGAGCGCCGGGACGGAGCCGGGTTCTACGGGCGAGAGCGACGCGGACTTGGTCCCGCGCGCGCTTGTGAAAAAAGGTGCGAGCGCTCCATGTCGGATGAGAAGGACAGCAAGCCGGGCGCGCCCCCTGCGGCCCCGGAGAAGCCGGCGCCCGCCGGTCCGGGGAGGCCGGTGCCACCCCCCGCGCCGGTGAAGCCGCCGCCGCTGAACGCCCCGGTGGCGTCGCGCGCGGTCGACCTCCTCAAGGAGCGCCACCCCGACCAGGTGCTCGAACTGACCTATTGCGCGGGAGACCCGATCGTCCGGCTCGGCTCGGCGCGATTCGCGGAGATCGCCCGGATGCTCCGGGACGACCCCGAGCTGCGCTTCGACTACCTGAGCAACCTGACCGCGGTCCACTGGCCGGAGAGGGCGAAGCCGTTCGAGATCGTCTACCACCTGTTCTCGCTGAGCAGGCGTCACCGGCTGACGCTCAAGCTGGACGTCGCCGAGGGAGAGGAGGCGCCCACCGCCTGCCACGTCTGGCCCACCGCCAACTGGCACGAGCGGGAGGTCTTCGACCTGTTCGGCATCCGGTTCGCGGGCCACCCGGACATGACCCGCATCCTGATGCCCGACGAGTGGCAGGGGCACCCGCTGCGCAAGGACTACCCGCTGGAGGGGCACCCGCGCGACCACGTGCAGTACCGCGAGGTGACCACGGCGGAGCACGTCTACACCTACGAGAAGCCCCCGATCCGGGGCTTCGGCTGGAAGAAGGAGGTCGAGAAGACGGGCGAGGGGCACGGCTGATGTTCCGGACCGAGGAGCTCGACATCAACATGGGGCCGCAGCACCCGTCGACGCACGGCGTCCTGCGGCTCAAGCTGATGCTCAACGGGGAGGAGGTCACCGACGTCCGCCCGATCATCGGGTACCTTCACCGCGGCGTCGAGAAGCTCTCGGAGCACCGCACCTATTCCATGATCGAGCCGCTGACGGACCGCCTGGACTACGTCGCGGCCGTGTCGGAGAACCTGGGGTACTGCGGTGCGGTCGAAAAGCTGATGGGGATCCAGGTCCCGCCGCGCGCACGGTACATCCGCGTGGTGCTCGCGGAGCTGCAGCGGATCGCCTCCCATCTCCTGTGGCTCGGCACGCACGCCCTCGACATCGGGGCCATGACCGTCTTCTTCTACACCTTCCGCGAGCGGGAGATGATCCTCGACCTGCTGGAGCAGTTCTGCGGCGCCCGGCTGACCTACAACTCGATGCGCATCGGCGGGCTGCTCCAGGACCTGCCCGGCGGCTGGATCGACCGGGTCCGCCACTTCCTCCGGATCTTCCCGGCGCGCGAGAAGGAGTACGAGGATCTCCTGACGGTCAACCGGATCTGGCTCGGGAGGACCAAGGGCGTCGGCATCCTGAAGCCGGAGGACGGCGTCGCCATGGGGGTCAGCGGCCCGAGCCTCCGCGGCTCGGGCGTGAACTACGACGTGCGCAAGGCCCAGCCCTACTCGTCGTACGAGGACTTCGAGTTCGACGTGCCGCTGGGGGAGAACGGGGACACCTACGATCGGTACCTGGTCCGGATGGAGGAGATGCGCCAGTCCTGCCGCATCATCCGGCAGGCGCTGGATCGCCTGCCCGGAGGGGAGGTCCGGGCGAAGGTCCCCAAATACATCAAGCCTCCCGCCGGGGAGGTCTACCACGTGGTCGAGAGCCCCCGCGGGGAGCAGGGCTTCCACATCGTGTCGACCGGGGGGACCATGCCGTACCGGATGCGATTCCGCGCCCCGTCGTTCGTGAACCTGCAGGCGCTGCCCCTGATGTGCAGGGGGGGGCTGGTGGCGGACGTGGTGGCGGTCATCGGGTCGATCGACATCGTCCTCGGCGACGTGGATCGGTGAGGGGCGGATGATGGGCCGGGACGCGTTCATCCAGCAGGTCGCGATCCCGGGCATCCTGATCCTGGCCCTCATCCTGGTTCTGCCGCTGGCGGTCGGCTATCTGACCCTGGTCGAGAGGAAGGTCCTCGGGTTCATGCAGGTGCGCCTGGCGCCGCGCCGCGTGGGGTGGCACGGGCTGCTGCAGCCGATCGCCGACGCCGTGAAGCTCCTGATCAAGGAAGACGTCATCCCCGAGCGTGCCGATCGGTTCCTGTTCACGCTGGCCCCGATCGCCGCCATGGTCCCCGCGCTGGCGGCGCTGGCGGTGATCCCGATCGCCGGGGCGTCGTTCTCCCTCTTCGGCTACGAGGTCAGGCCCTGGATCACCGACCTCAACGTGGGGCTGCTCTACCTGCTGGCCGTCTCCTCGCTCGGGATCTACGGGATCATCCTGGGGGGATGGGCCTCCGACAGCAAGTACTCCCTCCTGGGGGCGCTGCGCTCCTCGGCGCAGATGATCTCCTACGAGGTGCCGCTGGGCTTCGCGCTGATCGGCGTGATGATGCTCTCGGGCTCGGCCTCGATGGTCGAGATCGTCGAGGCCCAGCGGGCCGCGGGCGTGTGGTACATCGTCCCGCAGATCGTCGGCTTCTTCTGCTTCTTCATCGCCGCGGTGGCGGAGACCAACCGGCTGCCGTTCGACCTGCCTGAGGCGGAGTCGGAGCTGGTGGCGGGCTTCCACACCGAGTACTCCGGGATGAAGTTCGCCCTGTTCTTCCTGGCCGAGTACACCAGCATGATCGTCGTCTCGTCGGTGGTGACGGTCCTGTTCTTCGGCGGCTGGCTGCGGCCCTTCCCGAACGTGGAGTCCCTCAGCTGGCTGGAGAACGGCTGGCTGGTCGTCGCTCCGCTGATCCTGGGCGGCGCCGCGGGCTGGCTCGTCGACGGGCGCGCCGGGACGCGGCCGCGCGCCATGTTCGCGGGCGGCCTGGCCGGCGGCCTGGCCGGTTGCGGCGCGGCGATCGGCGACCTCGGCGGGCTGGCGACGGCGAGCCTGCCGGCCCTGTCCGGGGGCTTCTGGTTCTTCATGAAGGTGTCGCTGTTCCTGTTCCTGTACATCTGGTTCCGCGGGACCTACCCGCGATACCGATACGATCAGCTGATGAGCCTGGGCTGGAAGTGGCTCATCCCGCTCGCGGTCCTGAACGTGATCGGCACGGGGCTCGCGGTGCTGCTGCGGGCCTGAGAGGGGGGAGTCGGCGTGGCCGACCTCAGGGCGCCCGCCTCCGGGTTGAGGGAGGCGCTGAAAACGATCCTGCTGCTGGAGCTGTGGGTCGGGCTCTGGACGACCCTGAAGAACCAGTTCCGGCCGCACGTCACGGTGGAGTACCCGAGGGAGACGGTGGCGCTGCCGCCGCGGTTCCGCGGCATGCCGCGGCTGCGGTTCAATCCGAAGACCGGCGAGGAGCTGTGCATCGCCTGCCACCTGTGCGAGCAGGTGTGCCCCGACGACTGCATCCACATCGTCTCCGAGAAGAAGCCGGACGGAAAGGGCAAGCGCCTCGTGTCGTTCCAGATCAACTACGAGCGCTGCTGCCTGTGCGGCCTGTGCGTGGACCCGTGTCCGACGAAGCCCCTGACGGCGATCTACATGTCGCACGACTACGAGATGGCCGGCTACACCCGGGACGGCTTCGTGGCGCCGCTGAAGACGCTCCTGTCGGGGCTGGATCCGCAGGAGTACGAGGAGTAGGGGGCGGCCCGGGTCCGGGGCGGGCGCGACGCAGAGGGAGGACGGTGTCAGCAGCGGCGATCATCTTCTACATCCTGGCGGCGGTGGCGGTGGCCTCCGCGGCGATGGTGGTCCTGAGCCGCAGCCCGATCCACTCGGCCATCTACCTGGTGCTCACCTTCCTGTGCGTGGCCTGCGTGTACCTCCTCCTGGAGGCGGAGTTCGTGGCGATGGTGCAGGTGCTGGTGTACGCCGGCGGCATCATGGTGCTTTTCCTCTTCGTGATCATGCTGGTCAACCTGCGCGACTTCTCCGGCCCGCGGATCAGGGCGCAGGCCACCGTCTCGAGCGTCATCGGGGTGGCGCTGGTCGGGCTGATCCTCTTCGTCTACTCGCGGGGGCACCTGCAGGAGGCGGGCGCGGGCGCCTCCGTGCTGCGCGCGGGAGGGAATCTGCAGAAGGTCGGGTGGATCCTGTATCGCGATTACCTGCTGCCCTTCGAGGTCGCCTCGATCCTCCTCCTGGTGGCGATGATCGGGGCGATCGTCCTGGCGCGGCAGAGGACCTGAGGGGACGACGATGCCGGTACCGGTGAGCCATCTCGTGGTCCTGAGCCTGCTGCTGTTCGCCATCGGCATGCTCGGCGTGCTCACGCGCCGCAACGCGATCATCATCCTGATGTCGATCGAGCTGATGATGAACGCGGCGAACATCAACTTCATCGCCTTCAGCCGGCAGCTGAACGACATGGGAGGACAGATCTTCAGCGTCTTCACCATCGCGGTCGCCGCCGGCGAGGTGGCGGTGGGCCTCGCCGTCGTGCTGGCGCTGTTCCGCAATCGCGACACGGTTCACGTGGACGAGATCCACATCATGAAGGGCTGAGGCCGGACGCCTTCGGGGACGATGCTCGAGACCATCTGGATCATTCCGCTCCTGCCGCTTGCGGGGTTCCTGCTCAACGGGCTGCTGGGCGCCCGCTTCCTCTCGCGCCGGGCCGTCGCGCTTCTCGGCTGCGGCGTCGTGCTGGCGTCCTTCCTCCTGTCGGTCGGCGCGGTCGCGGCGCTGGGCGGGCTGGACGCGGGCGGGGGTCCGGGGCCGCGGGGAGTGGAGGACCGGTTCGGGTGGCTCCCCGCGGTGTCGGTCGACTACTCCTCGGCGCGGGCGACGCAGACGCTGTACACCTGGATGCCGCTGGGGCGTGGGGCGGACGGGAGGGCGCTGGAGGTGGCGTGGTCGTACGCGCTGGACCCGCTGTCGGCGGTGATGCTGCTGGTGGTGACGGGGGTGGGGTTTCTGATCCACGT
>JBHIBC010000078.1:0-12755 GCA_046758905.1 Acidobacteriota bacterium
AGCCGGTGTCCCCCACCTGACCCCCCGACTCGGCGTAGAACGGGGTACGGTCCAGCAGCACCTGTCCCTCCTCGCCGGCCCGAAGCGCATCGACCGCGGCGCCCTCCTTGATCAGCGCCACCACCCGGGCCTCGTCCACGCGCAGGCGCTCGTACCCCAGGAACTCCGCCCGCTCGAGCGGGACCTCGGCCAGCAGACCCGCCGCGGCCGGCGTCACGGTCTCCTTCATGCTCCTCCGGGATCGGGCCCGCTGCTCCTCGAGCGCCGCCTCGAAGCCGGCCTCATCGACCTGCAGCCCGCGGGCCTCGGCCACGTCGCGGATCATGTCGAGCGGCAGCCCGAAGGTGTCGTAGAGGCGGAACGCCTCGGCGCCCGGGAGGACGCCCGCCCCCCTGCGCTTCAGCTCGCGCGCCAGCTCCTCTACCCGGTCGAGGCCGACGGCGAGCGTATCGGCGAAGCGCTCCTCCTCCCTGCGCGCCGTCTGCTCGATCAGCGCGCGGTGGGAGACCAGCTCGGGATAGGCCTCCGGCACTCCCATCAGGTCGATGACCGTGCCGCTCAGCCGGCACAGGAACGGCTCCTCGATCCCGAGGCTCCGGCCGAAGCGGATCGCGCGCCGCATGATCCTCCGGAGGACGTATCCGCGGCCCTCGTTCCCGGGAGCGACGCCATCGGACATCAGGAAGACCATCGCCCGCGCGTGGTCGGCGATCACGCGCAGCGCGACCCGGGTCGCCCCCTGTCCCGGGTCGGGGTCGGTGCCCACCCGCTCCCGCACCTGGCCGCGGATCGCCTCCACGATCGGGGCGAACAGGTCGGTCTCGTAGTTGCTGGAGACCCCCTGCAGGACCGAGGTGATGCGCTCGAGCCCCATGCCGGTGTCGACGCCGGTGCGCTTCAGGGGCAGCGTCCGACCGTCCGCCTGCCGGTCGTACTGCATGAACACCAGGTTCCACAGCTCCATGAAGCGGCCGCAGTCGTGCGCGGGGCCGCAGTCCCTCCGCCCGCAGCCGCTGCCGGGACCGTGGTCGTACAGGATCTCCGAGCAGGGACCGCAGGGGCCGGTGTCCCCCATGGACCAGAAATTGTCCTTCTCGTCGAGCCGCGCGATCCGCCCCTCCGGCAGGCCGACGTCGCGCCGCCAGATCCCGAAGGCCTCATCGTCCTCCCGGAACACGGTGGTGACCAGGGCCCTCGCGGGAAGCGCGTAGACCCGCGTGAGCAGCTCCCAGGCGAGGTTGATCGCCTCCTTCTTGAAGTAGTCCCCGAAGGAGAAATTCCCGAGCATCTCGAAGAAGGTATGGTGTCGCGGGGTCCGTCCGACCTGCTCCAGGTCGTTGTGCTTGCCCGAGACGCGCAGGCACTTCTGCGACGACGCGGCCCGCACGTAGGGCCGCGTCTCGCCGCCCAGGAAGACATCCTTGAACTGGTTCATCCCAGCGTTGGTGAACAGGAGGGTGGGGTCGCGCGCCGGGATCAGCGACGAGGAGGGCACGATCCGGTGTCCCCGCCCGGCGAAGAAATCCAAAAACGCCTTACGGATGCTGGAGCCGGCCTTCGGTTCGGTCTTCATGCCCCGCCACGAAACGGGCGCCATTATACCCCGCCGGGAGCGGGGCCCGCGGGCGTGGCCCCGCTACTTCTTGCGCGGGGCGCCGGCGCCGTGGGCGCGCGACAGTTCGAACACCGAGCCGCCGCCGGCGGTCCCGGAGATCGGATCCTCGAAGCCCGTCTTCAGGGTGCTCTCCATCTCCCTCTGGGACAGCTCGGAGGTCGACTCGATCCCCTGGAGCTTGAGCTTGAACTCGTCCGCGTTGCTGGCCCGCCGCAGGGCCTCCTCCATGGTGATCAGGTCCTTCTTGTAGAGGTTGTAGATCGACTGGTCGAAGGTCTGCATCCCGTACTGCGAGGTGCCCTGGGCGATGGCGTCGCGGATCAGCTTGGTCTTGTCCTTGTTCTCGATGCAGTCGCGGATGTAATTCGTGGCCCGGAGCACCTCCACGGCCGGCACGCGGCCGTTCCCGTCGGCGCGCGGCAGCAGCCGCATGGAGATGACGGCCTTGAGGACGCTGGCGAGCTGCAGCCGGATCTGTTTCTGCTGGTGGGGCGGGAAGACCGAGATGATCCGGGTCACCGTCTCGGTGGCGTCCAGCGTGTGCAGGGTGGAGAGCACCAGGTGGCCGGTCTCCGCGGCGGTCAGCGCGGTCTCGATGGTCTCGTAGTCGCGCATCTCCCCCACCAGGATCACGTCCGGATCCTGGCGGAGCGCCGACCGCAGGGCGGTCGCGAACGACTTGGTGTCGACCTCGACCTCGCGCTGGTTGACCAGGCTCTTCTTGTCCCGGTGCAGGAACTCGATCGGATCCTCGATGGTCATGATGTGCTCGGTCCGCTGATTGTTGACGTAGTCGATCATGGCCGCCAGGGTGGTCGACTTGCCCGAGCCCGTGGTCCCGGTGACCAGGATCAGCCCGCGGCGCTCGTCGGAGATCGTCTTCAGGACCGGCGGGAGGAGCAGATCGTCGATGGTGAGGATCCTGGACGGGATGACGCGCAGCACGAGCCCCACCGTGCCGCGCTACTGGAAGATGTTCACCCGGAAGCGGCCGAGTCCGGGCACCGAGTACGCCAGATCGATCTCGAAGTGATCCTTGAACTTCTGCTTCTGTCGGGCGCTCATGATGCTGAACGCCATCGCGATGGTGTCCTCCTGCGACAGGCGGTTCAGCTCCGACAGGGGCAGCAGGCGGCCGCTGACGCGGATCACCGGGTGGCTCCCCACCTTCAGGTGGAGGTCCGAGGCCCGCCGCTCGCTGGCGATCTTCAACAGGTCGTTGATGTGCAAGGCGCTTCCTCCTCCCGGGGGCCGCCCCGGTGGACGCCGGAAGGAATCTAGGGCCGGGCGGGGGCCAAGTCAAGGAAGGGGCTTTGTTTTGTGCGCCTTAGAAGACGTCGGGGGCTCAGACGGGGGTGAACCAGCCGTGCCGGTCGTCCCGACGGCCGCTCGTGAGGGCCATGAACTCCGCCTGCAGCCGGGCCGTGATCTCCCCCATCCGGCCCCGGCCCACCGGGATCCGGTCGATGCTGCGGATCGGGGTGACCTCGGTGGCCGTCCCCACGAAGAAGGCCTCGTCGGCGAGGTACAGCATCTCGCGCGGGATGTGGCGCTCCAGCACCGGAATCCCGAGGTCGTGCGCGAGCTGCAGGATCGACGCCCGGGTCACCCCCGGCAGGATCGACGCGTCCAGGGGCGGGGTGTGGAGCGTGCCGTGACGGACGATGAAGAGGTTCTCGCCGCTCCCCTCGCTGACGAACCCGGCCGGGTCGAGGGCGATCCCCTCCACGTACCCGTTGGCGAGCGCCTCCAGCTTGATGAGCTGCGAGTTCATGTAGTTGGCGCTCGCCTTGGCCATGGCCGGGAAGGTGTCGGGGGCCGCGCGCCTCCACGAGGAGACCATCACGTCGACCCCCTTCTCGAGGGCCTCGTGCCCGAGGTAGGCGCCCCAGGGCCAGACCGCGATCGCGACCTCCACCGGACACGGCGTCGGGTCGACCCCCATCGACCCGTACCCGCGGTAGACCAGGGGTCGGATGTAACACGCCTTGAGCCGGTTGGCCCGAACGGTCTCGATGATCGCCGCCTCGATCTGGGCGCGATCGTAGGGCGGCTCGATGCGGTAGATCCGGCAGCCGTCGAACAGCCGCGCGACGTGGTCCCGCAGGCGGAAGACGGCGGATCCCCGGCGGGTCTCGTAGCAGCGGATCCCCTCGAACAGACATGAGCCGTAGTGGATGACGTGCGACAGGACGTGGACGTTGGCCCGGTCCCACGGGACCAGCCGGCCGTTCATCCAGATGCTCTCGGTCTTCGCAAGGCTCATCGCGTCCTCATCCTGCGGGTCGGTTCGGTGCGTCGTGCGTCCGGGCGGCAACCGTGGGCGCGGAAGGGTGAGTATAGGGGAGGCGCCCGAACCGGATCAAGCGTGGCGCATCAGCGGCGGGCCAGCAGGAGGGCCGACCACGGCGCCGAACGGAGGCGCGACCGCAGCCGGAGGCCCGCGGCGCGGGCGCGCGCCGCGATGCCGCGCTCGTCCCGGGTCAGAAAGCCGGAGAGGATCGCGCGCCCTCCCGGGCGCAGTGCCGCGGAGAGGTCGGGGAGGATCCTCCCCACCGTCGCCGCGTCGATGTTGGCGACGGCCAGATCGAAGCGCCCGCCCCGCCGACGGCAGGCGCGCGCCGCGTCGGCCTCCAGGAGGATCACCCGCCCGCTCGCGCCGTTGTCGGCCAGGTTGCCGCGCGCCACCCGCAGCGCGATCGGATCCCGGTCCACGGCCAGCACCCGGGAGGCGCCGAGCGCCGCCGCGGCGATCGCCAGTATGCCGCTGCCGGTGCCGAGGTCGATCGCCAGGTCGCCGGGCCGGAGCGCGGACTGCAACAGCCGCAGGCAGAGGCGGGTGGTGCGGTGCTCTCCAGTGCCGAACGCCTGTCCGAACCGAACGCGGACGACGCGCCGGCGGTTGCGCGCCGGCGGCCGGCACCCCTGCGGGACCACCAGGAGGTGCCGGCCGATCGGCATGGGGCGAAGCGATCGCTGGAAGATCTCGGCCCAGGCGCGGCGCGGCTCCCGTGTCAGCCGCGGCCCGCTCCGGAGGCCGGCGGGGCGCAACGCCGCCGCGAGCCTCCTCGACAGCGAGGCCGGGCGCTCGGCCGGTGGGAAGAAGGCCGTCAGCGTGACGGTCCGGGGACGCGCCCCGGGCCTCCAGCCGGCGACCTGCACGCCGAGGCAGCCGGCCTCCCAGCAGGCGGAGACCGCAGCCTCCTCCGATCGCGCCGGGAGGCTGAACGCGGCCCTGCGGAAATATCCGGCCGCGGCGGGCCGGCCCGCCGCGGGCGGCCTCAATTGAAGATGTCCCGCACCCGGTCGAACAGGTCCCGGCCCGGGGGCTCCGCCGGATGCTCGAGCTCGCGCAGTCTCTCGAACAGCTCGCGCTGCTTGCGGCTCAGTCGGCCGGGGACGCTGATGTGCGCCGTGACGAACAGATCGCCCCGCGCCCCGCCGTTCGGGTGGGGCATCCCCTTGCCGCGGATCCGGAAGACCGTGCCGCTGCGCGTGCCGGGCGGGATCCTCAAGGTGGTGGCGCGCTCGAGCGTCGGCACCTCGACCTCCGCGCCGAGGACCGCCTGGCTGATGGTGATCGGCAAGTCGTACAGCAGGTCGGCGCCGTCGCGCCGGAACTGCGGGTGCTCCCGGACCCGGATCACGACGTAGAGATCGCCGGGCCGGCCTCCGCCCCGTCCGCCCTCTCCCTCGCCGGGGATCCGCATCCTCATGCCCGAATCGACTCCGGCGGGAATCCGCACCTTGATGCGGCGGGCCCCACGGCGCCGTCCCTCGCCGCGGCATTCCGGGCACGGGTGCGCGATCACGTGTCCGGTCCCGCCGCACTCACCGCAGGTCCGGCTCAGGGTGAAGAAGCCCTGCCGGTGAATCGTCTGACCGCGGCCGCGGCACCTGGGGCAGGCGCTCGGCGCGCCCCCGCGCGCGCCGCTGCCCCGGCACGCCTCGCAGCCCTCCAGCCTGGGTATCTCCAGCTCCCTCTCGATGCCGGTGGCGGCCTCCATGAACTCGAGGTCGAGGTCGTAGCGCAGGTCCGCCCCGCGCCGGGCCGCGCGGCGGGCGCCCCCCCCTCTCCCTCCGAACAGATCGGCCATCGAGAAGCCGAAGAAGCTCCCCAAGACGTCCTCCAGGTCGGCGAAGATGTCGGGGTTGAATCCCGGGAAGCCCTCGGCGCCGATCCCGCCCACCCCTTCGTGGCCGAAGCGATCGTAGCGGGCGCGTTTCTGGGGGTCGGCGAGGACGGCGTACGCCTCGCTCGCCTCCTTGAACAGCTCCTCGGCCCGCTTGTCGCCCGGATTGCGATCGGGGTGGTGCCTCTTGGCAAGCTCCCTGTAGGCCCGCTTGAGATCGTTGAGCGAGGCGTTCCGGGCAACGCCGAGGACCTCGTAGTAGTCGCGCTTCTTCTTCAAGAGCGTGCACCGCGCCGCGCGACGCGGGAGGCCTGGGTGGGGGTCCGGCGCGGCCCGGAGACCGGTGCCGCGCGCTCCCCCCCGACGAGCCGATCCGGGTCAGGAGGACTGTGGCGACGCGCTGCCCGCCCCGCCCACTCCACCGGGGGCCCCGGGGGACGGGTGGTAGAGGATGACCTCGGTCAGGATCTGCGAGGCCTCGCCGAGCTTCTCGAGCGATTCGCTGCAATCCGTGATGTTGCCCGAGGCCAGCGCCTTGCGCGCCGCGTCGAGGATCTTCTTGACGGTGGCCCGCTTCTCCTCGTCCAGGAGGCTGCCGAACTCGGCGAAAGACCTGAGATTGGAGTCGAGGAGCCCTTCCAGACGGGCCTGGATCCGGTACAGCTCCGCCCTCTTCCTATCCGCCTCCGCGTGCTTCTTGGCGTCCTCGATGATGTCGCCGATCTCCTTCTCCGTCAACCCCCCGGACGGCTTGACGTCGATCTTCTGCTCCCGGTTGCTGGCCAGGTCCCGCGCCGAGACGCTCACGATGCCGTTGCTGTCGATGTCGAACGTGACCTCGATCTGCGGGACCCCCTTGGGCGCCGGCGGGATCCCGACCATCTCGAACTTCCCGAGCGACTTGTTGTACGCCGCCACCTCGCGCTCGCCCTGCAGGACGTTCACCTCGACCTTGCTCTGGTTGTCGGTGACGGTGGTGAAGATCTTGGTCTTCCGGGTCGGGATCGTGGTGTTGCGCTCGATCAGCTTCGTGAACATGCCGCCGCGGGTCTCGATGCCGAGCGAGAGCGGGGTCACGTCGAGGAGCACCATGTCCTTGACCTCCCCCTGGAGGATCCCGGCCTGGATGGCGGCGCCCACCCCGACCACCTCCTCGGGGTTCTTGTCGCGGCTCGGCTCCTTGCCGAAGATCTCGCGGACCACCTCGATGACCCGGGGCACCCGGGTCATGCCGCCGACCAGCAGCACCTCGTCGATGTCGTCGGGCTTGATGCCCGCCAGGGACAGCGCCTCGAGACAGGGCTTGCGGGTGCGCTCCACCAGGTCGGCGGTGAGCTCGTTGAACCTGTCGCGCGTCAGCGCCACGTTGAGGTGCTTGGGGCCCTTGGCGTCGGCCGAGATGAACGGGAGGTTGATCTCGGATCGCTCCTCCACGGACAGCTCGCACTTGGCCTTCTCCGCCGCCTCCTTGAGGCGCTGCAGCGCCAGGCGGTCGTCCTTCAGGGAGATGCCCTCCTTCTTCTCGAACTCCTGGAGGAGCCAGTCCTGGATCCTCTGATCGAAGTCCTCCCCTCCCAGGAAGGTGTCCCCCGAGGTCGCCCGCACCTCGAACACGCCCTGGCCGAGCTGCAGGATCGACACGTCGAACGTCCCGCCGCCGAGGTCGTACACCACGATCCTTTTCTCCGACTCCTCGTTCAGCCGGTAGGCGAGCGAGGCGGCCGTGGGCTCGTTGATGATGCGGGCGACCTTCAATCCCGCGATCCGCCCCGCGTCCTTCGTCGCCTGCCGCTGGCTGTCGTCGAAGTAGGCCGGCACGGTGATGATCGCCTCGTTGACCTCGGCCTGCAGGAACTCCTCCGCCATCTCCTTCAGGCGGGCCAGCACCATGGCGGAGATCTCCTGCGGGCTGTAGTCGCGGTCGCGTACCCTGATGCGGACGTCGCCGTTGGCCGCCTCGACGATCTGGTACGGGGCGAAACGACGGGCCTGCTGGACCTCGGGCGAATCGAACTTCCTGCCGATCAGCCGCTTGACGGCGTAGACGGTGTTGAGGGGATTGGTGACCGACTGGCGCTTGGCGATCTGCCCGACCAGCCTCTCTCCGCGCTCGGTGAAGGCGACGATCGAGGGCGTCGTGTGCGCGCCTTCCTTGTTGGGCATCACGACGGGACTGCCGCCGTCCATCACCCCCGCGCAGCAGTTGGTTGTTCCGAGGTCAATGCCGATCGTTCTCCCCATGCTCCGCCTCCGCTTCCTCCGCCGTCAGGCCGCGGGCGCCGGCCCGCCGCCGCTCGATCCCGGCGCCCTTCCCGAGGCCACCTTGACCAGCGCCGGCCGGAGCAGCCTGTCGTTGAACGTGTAGCCTCTCTGCATCTCCTCGAGGATGGTGTCCTGTTCCGACCCCTCGACGTCCACCACCTCGACCGCCTCGTGCAGCCTCGGGTCGAACCGGGCGCCGACGGTCTCCACCGGGAGAAGCCCCTCCTTCCTGAGCACCTCCATCAGCTGCTGGTAGATGAGGACGACGCCCTGGCGCAGCGGACCCTCCTCCCCTTCGCTGGTCGCGAGCGCCCGCTCGAGGCTGTCCAGCACGGGAAGGATGGACCGGATCAGATCGGCCGCCGCCTGCCGGCCCGCCTCCTTCCGGTCCCTGTCGCAGCGCTTGCGGAAGTTGTCGAACTCCGCCTGCTTGCGGAGGAGCATGTCGTAGTACTTGTCCTTGAGCTGGAGGGCCTGGTGGAGGGCGCTGGGCAGCGCGCCGGAGGCGCTCCCTCCCTCCCCGGCGGGCGTTCTGCCGGGGCCCTCGGGCGGCTCCGGCGGCCGTGGGGCGCCCGACTCCCCGTCGACTCCCACCACCTCGACGATCTCGATGGTGTCGTCCTCGGTCGCGGGCGAGTCCTCTTCGCTCAGCCGCTGGGGCCGCGGCGGCTCGCGCTCCTCCCCCCTAGGTCCGCGTGAAGACATACGACCTCCGCCCGGAATATAGGTCAGCGGGTAGGGTGGGTCAACAAAGTGGAGAACAGCCGGGAGATGTACTCGACCAATGCCAACGTCCGGGCGTACTCCATGCGGGTGGGGCCCATGATCCCGATCCAGCCCGTCGCCCCCCGCATCACGCGATAGGGCGAGGCGACCACCGACATGCCGCCGAGGGCCGGGTCGCGGTTCTCCGAGCCGATCAGCACGCGCGGCCTCGTCGGGTCCAGGCATCGGTCGATCAGCTTCACCAGGTGATGCTTCTCCTCGAAAGTCAAGAAGAGCCGGCGCATCGTCTCCAGGTCTCCCAGCTCCGGATGCTCCAGGATGTTGGTGGTCCCGTCCAGGACCACCCGGCGCTCCTCCGGCTCCGCGTCCAGGTAATGCGTCCCGAGGGTCACCGCGTGCCTGAGGAGCCGGTCGAAGGCCGCCTTCTCGCCGGCCATCAGCTCGACCAGACGGCCGCGGATCTCCTGAAGGGTGAGGCCCGCGAACTCGGTCACCAGGTAGCGGCCGGCCCGGTCGAGGTCGGACTGGGCATAGTCCTCCTCGGTATCGAGGATCCGGTGGCTCACCACCTCGGAGCGGTCCACGAACACCACCAGGATGCGGCGCTCGTGCAGGCGGACGAACTCGATGTGCTTGAGGGTGACGTCCGCGAAGGGCGGTGACACCATGTAGCCCACCTGGCCCGTCAGCCGCGAGAGGAGCTTGGGGATCGCCTCCATCGCGCCGGAGAACTCTCCCCCGACCCTGGACAGGTTGCGGTCGATGAGAGCGCGCTCCCGGGACCCCAGTCGGCCCTCGGGCAGGAGCGAGTCGACGTAGTACCGGTAGCCCCGGTCGGTCGGGATCCGGCCGGCGGACGTATGGGGGTGCGTCAGGAAGCCCATCTCCTCCAGATCGGCCATCACGTTGCGGACGCTGGCCGGGGACAGCGCTTCGCGGGTCAGCCTGGCGATGGTGCGCGAGCCGACCGGCTCGCCCGTGAGGATATAGAGGGAGATGATGTGCCGGAGGATCTCCTGGGTCCGGGTGTCGAGGGCAGTATCCCGCATCGCTGTCCCTCCCGACCTTGGCACTCCACCTCTTCGAGTGCCAATATAGTGGCGCGGGCGGAGCCTGTCAAATCGCGAGGGTTCCGGGGGATCCCTGCTTCGAGGGGGCCGGACGGCGGCGCAGGAGATAGGCCCTGATGAAGTCGTTGATGTCGCCGTCGAGCACCCGGTCGACGTCCCCGACCTCGTGGCCGGTGCGATGGTCCTTCACGAGACGGTACGGCTGCAGGACGTAGGAGCGGATCTGGTGGCCGAAATCGATCTCCTTCTTGGCGCCCTCCTCCACCTGGCGCCTCTCCTCCCGCCGGCGCAGCTCCAGCTCGTACAGCCGTGACTTGAGGATGCGCAGGGCCATCTCGCGGTTGCGGTGCTGGGAGCGCTCGTTCTGGCACGACACGACGATCCCGGTCGGGAGGTGGGTGATGCGCACCGCCGAGTCGGTCACGTTGACGTGCTGGCCGCCGGCGCCGCTGCTGCGGTAGGTGTCGATGCGCAGGTCGTTGTCCTCGATCGCCACGTGGATCGTATCGTCGAGATCCGGATAGGCGTAGACCGAGGCGAACGACGTGTGCCGTCTGGCCGACGCGTCGAAGGGGGAGATGCGCACCAGCCGGTGCACGCCGTTCTCGGCCTTCAGGAAGCCGTAGGCGTTGCGTCCCCGGATCATCAGCGTGGCGCTCTTGATCCCCGCCTCCTCCCCCTTCTGGTAGTCGAGGGTCTCGACCCGGTACCCCTCCCCCTCGGCCCAGCGCATGTACATGCGGTACAGCATCTCCGCCCAGTCCTGGGACTCGGTCCCGCCGGCCCCGGGATGGATCGTCAGGATGGCGTTGCCGGCGTCGTGCTCCCCCGTCAGCATGAGGTCGAGCTCGCGCTCGTCCAGCGCCGCGGTCAGCTCGGCGAGGGCCCGCGCCAGATCGCCCGCGACCTCCTCGCCCTCGCGCGCGAGCTCGACGCACACCTGGGCCTCCTCGACCTTCCGCTCGAGAGCGCGGAGGGCGTCGATCTCCTCGGTCAGGCGGGTTCGGCGCTGCAGGATCGCCTGCGCGCGGGCCGGGTTGGACCACAGGTCGGGATCGGAGGCTCGGGCGTCGAGATCGCGGAGCTCCCGTGCGCAGGCGTCGAGATCAAAGATGCCCCCTGAGCTGCTCGAGGCGCTCCTTCAAGGCCTCGGCTCCGCGCACGAGCTCATCGAGATCGAGATCTTCGCTCTTCCCGGACATGTCCTGGCCTCTCTCCCCCGGGCCGGCCCCCGGATCGCGAAAACGCCGCGCTGGGCGCGGCGGTCAGGGCGAGGGTGAGTATAACACAGGCCCAGGCGAGCAGGTCCCCGGTGCGGGCGTACAGCGGACGCCCGCCGCCCGCGTGGATGGCGCCCACCAGCACGGCGCGTCGTTCGAGATCGCTCCTCTCGAGGATGCGGCCGAACGGATCGACGATGGCGCTGATCCCCGTGTTGGCCGCGCGCACCAGATAGCGACGGGTCTCGACCGCCCGCACGACCGCCATCGCGAGGTGCTGGTGCGGCCCCGCGCTGCGCCCGAACCAGGCGTCGTTGGTGATGTTGACGATGAAGGCGGCGTCGCGCGCGACGCGCCTCACCAGCTCGGGGAAGATCGCCTCGTAGCAGATGACGGTGGCGGCGGGTCCGGAGCGGGTCGGCAGCGGCCTCGGGTCGCGCCCGGAGGCGAACGCGGCGACGGCCCCCTCCACCAGGCGGTTGACGAAGAACAGCGCCCGCTCGAGCGGAACGTACTCCCCGAACGGGACCAGGTGGATCTTGTCGTAGACCGGCCCGAGGGAGCCGTCCGGCGCGATCCGGAAGGCGCTGTTGAAGGCTCTCAGCCGCTCCCCCTCGACCCGGTAGTCGACGCTCCCGGCGATCAGCTCGATATCGAGATCGCGGACCAGCTCGGCCACCCGGTCGACGAATGCCCCTCCCCGCTCCACCCGCACTCCGTACCCGCCCTCCTCGCGGACCCGGACCGGGCGGCGGAACGACACCGGGCTGCTCGATTCGGGCCACACCACGATCCGCGCCCCGGACTCGGCGGCCTCGCGGGTCATCCTGAGCAGGTCGGAGCTGAGCGCCGCGGCGGCCGCCGCCGCCCCCGTCTTCTCCTGCGCGACGGTCGCCGGGACGATCCCCCTGCGCCGCGGAGCGCCTCCGACGGCCGGGCCGCCGTCCCCGGCCAGCACCGCGAGCCCGCCGGCCTCCGCCGCCCCGAACAGCACCAGGAGCCACGCGCCGGCCGCCCGGACGCGCGTCGCCGCGCCCCGGCGGGGCAGCACGATGACGGCGAGGCCCGCGTTGGCGACCATCACCAGCAGCGAGACGGCGTAGATCCCCCCGATGCTGGCGACCTGCAGGAGGGGCAGGTTCCGCACCTGCGAATACCCGAGCAGGCCCCACGGGAACCCTCCCAGGAGGCGTGCCCGGGCGAGCTCCAGGCCCACCCAGGCGATCGGACAGAGCAGCAGGCCCCACGGGCCGAACCGACGACAGCCGGCCGCCGCCAGGGCGCCGAAAGCGGCGAAAAAGCCGGAGAGGTAGAGCACCAGCAGGGCCAGGATCGCGGTGGCGAGCGTCCAGGAGAGCCCGCCGTAAGTCACCATCACGCGGGCCAGCCAGTGGAGCAGGGTGGAGAAGAACACCGCGCCGCACAGGAGCCCGCGCGCCAGGGCGGGGCCCGGCCTCGCCCGCCGCACCGCCGCGAGCAGCGGCGCCAGCGCGACCCATCCCAGCGGGAAGAGGTCGGCGGGCGGGTACGCGAGCGCCAGCAGGAGCCCGGACAGGGCCGCCAGTCCCGCCCCCGTCCCGGGGCGCAAGTCAGGGTTGTTCATGCAGCAGGAAGCGGAGGGGCTCCCGGACGTCGAGGGCGGTGGCCGCCGCACGTCGCAGGGCGGCCTGGAAGAGGGTCGGCATCCCGTCGCGCCCGCGCCGCTCGCGCAGCGAGCTCGCCACGACGC
>JBHIBC010000079.1:0-12541 GCA_046758905.1 Acidobacteriota bacterium
GGCGGCCCGTGGGTTGACGCGCGGGACGGTGCTCGCCGCCCCGATCGGGACCGTGCGGGCCGTCGGCGCGGCGCGCCCGGCGATCTTGCCGCCCACCCCCGGGCCTTGCTGCAGCCGGGCGGGGCTCTGCGCCTGCGCCGCCCCGCCGGGCGCCGCCCCGGCGCGCCGGCCCGCCTGACGCGCCGCCGCTGCGCCCGCCGGGGATGAGGTTGCGGCACCCGCCACTAGAGGCGTCCCGGACGCCGGCGCCTGGACGATTGGGGCGGAGATCTCGTACTCCTCGATCCGCGCGATCCGCGAGGTCGGGACGCCCAGGGTACCGCCCCCTTCCAGCTCGAGAACCGTGAACCGGTCCCCCTTCTGGACGCTCTTGACCCGGATCGCCTTGCCGTGCAGGAAATAGACCACCTTGTCGGCCGATGCGGGAGCGGCGAGGCACAGGGAGATGACCGCGATCAGCGCGCCGAACGCCGTCCTGAGGCCCGAGCGGGCAGGAGCGCGAGAGGTCACGAGCATCGTCCTTGAGCCCTCCGGAGGGGCGAGCCGGCCACGGGCTGCCGATCGGATGACGGTATTGTCCTCCGGATTCGCCCGAAAGTAAAGGCCTCCGAAGTGTACGGCGGCCCCCGGCCGGGGGCAATCGGAATCGGCTCCGGCGCGCCGCGGCGCCGTTACGACTCCGAAACCGCCACCCCCTCCTCGACGTAGCGGAAATCCAGGACCCTGGCCCCGAGCCTCTCGAGGCGCGACTCCACTTCGCTCCGGCGCCCCGCGCGGGCCCACATCACCAGGCATCCGCCGCCTCCCGCCCCGCAGACCTTGCCGCCGAGGGCGCCGGCGGACCGGGCCGCCTCGATCAGCCGATCGATGGACTCGCTCGTGACCGCGGACGACAGCCCCTTGCGCGCCGCCCACTCCTCGGCCAGGGCCTCGCCCGCCGCGTCCCAGTCGCCGCCGCGCAGGGCCTGCCGCATGGCATGCGCGGCCCGGTTGACCCGATCGAGCGCGTCGCGCACCCCAGTCTCGCCGTCCAGATGGCGCTTCAGGACGTCCCAGTTCGAGATGCCCGAAGAGCGCGACCGGCCGGTGTAGGCCAGCACGGTGCGATCGCGCAGCTGCGCGAGGTCCACGGGCAGGCGCTCGACCCGCGTCCCCTCCACGGTGTAACCCAGCGCCAGCACCCCGCCGCGCAGAGCCGGATGGTAGTCCTGCTCGCCGGTCGGGATGCGCAGGACCTGGGTCTCGATCGCCCGGGTCAGCGACAGCAGCGCCTCGCCTTCCATCCGCGTCCCGACGAACCGGTCGAGGCACGAGGCGAGAGCGATGCCGAGCGCCGACGACCCGCCGAGCCCCGAGCCGGCGGGCGCCCGGCAATCGGTCGCGATCCGGTAGCCGCGCAGTCGTGTGGCGGACCGCGACAGGCGATCCGGCCGCATGAAATGGGCCGCCAACCGGACGACGAACTCGAGGTCCGCGCCCGCGTCGTTCACGCCGAGGCGCAGGCGCCCGGGGGAGTCGACCCGCAGACTCGCTCCCCGATCCCGCGAGACCACCTCGACGCCGGGGGTCGCGACCCGCTCCACGCTGGCGCAGGCGTACAGATCGATGGCCGCGTTCACCGTGAGGGGATCCTCGTGCAGCAGGGACAGGGGCCACAGGTCGATCGTCCCCCCCGCCAGATCGATGCGCGTCGGCGCGCGCGCCTCGGCCCTGTTCGACATCGGCCCGCCATCATAGCGGCCCCCGTGCGGAGCGGTCAATCGACGCCCGCCGCCGCGTGCGGCGCGGTTGATCGGCCTCCTGCCGTGTGCTACCATCCGCGCTCTTCTCCACCGCGCGCCGCGCGCGCCGGCGCCGTCGTGCTTCCTGACGGGCCGGGCTTCGTCGAGACATCCGGATGGCGCAGGGAAGTGAAGCGAGCCGCATCAGCCGGTCGGCGGTCCGACTCATCGCCGGCGCCCTGTTCCTCGTCCCCCTGGTGCACAGCAGCGCCCTCGCGCAGCCGTTCGCGCTGCCGAGGGAGATGCTGACGGCGGTGCTGGCCATGCTCCTTGCCGGCCTCATGATCGGCTCGCACCTGTGGAGCGACGATCTCCCGGGCCTGCGGTCGCCCGTCCTCCAGCTCGCCGCCGCCTTCGCCGTCCTCTCGGCCGTGGCCCTCTGGCCGGCGCTCAACCGCGCTCTGGGAGCGTGGGGCCTTCTGGAGACGACCGGCGGCGTGGTCATCTTCTGGGGCACGGCGCGCTTCGTGAGAGAGCCCCGCGACGCGGCGCGCCTGTTCGGCGCGCTGCTCGCCGCCGCCGCGTTGACCGCCGTCGGCTCCCTGGTCCAGGTGGCGGTGCCCGGGGCCCACCTCACCCCGGCCGGGTTCTCGATCCTGCCCCCCAGCGGAGGCGGCGCGACTCTCGGGGACCCGGGACTGCTGTGCCAGCTGCTGATCGTGGCCCTGCCGGTCGGGATCGGCGCCGCAGCTTTGGCGGTGGGGCGGTGGCGGGTCGCGTGCGGAGCAGCCCTAGGGCTCCTGGGCGCGACCCTGTTCTTCATCGGCCGCCCCGAGGGGTGGACCGTGGCGCTCATGGTCTCGGGCCTGCTGCTGGCGACGCGCGTCCTGCAGGTGATCATGACCGACCGCGGGTGGAGCAGCCTCGCTCCCGACCCGGGGGGACACAGCCTGTGGGCGGCGCTGGTCGGGCTGTGCGTCGCCGTCGCGATCGTGTCGGCTGCGCGCTGGCCGGCGCTCCTTCCCGGCGGCCGGCCGGTCCGTCCCCTGGACAGCGTCACGCTGCTCGCGCCGACGACCGGTGACCCCGCGATCGACCGCGTCGCTGCCGCCCGCGGCACCGTTCGCCTGATCGGCAGGCACCCGCTCGGCGTCGGCCCGCGCAACTGGCGGCACGCCTTCCTCGAGGTCGCCTGGACCGAGGTGGATGATTCCCCTTTCACGCTCACTCACCAGGCGGTGCACGTGGGCAACAACTTCCTGGAGAGGACGGCCGAGACCGGCCTCGCCGGAGGCATCGTGTTCTTGGCGCTGATTCTGCTCCTGCTGGTCCAGGCGGGGCTGGCCGCCACCGGCGCGGCGCCGGGCTGGCGCGCCGTCGTCTTCGCGTCGTTCGGCGCCCTCGGCGCGTTCGGCCTCGCGTCGTTTCTCGGGGCCCCCTTCGAGGAGCCGTCGACGGGGCTCACCTTCTGGGCGATCGCGGGCGTGGTGCAGGCGGCGCTCGGCAGGAGCGGCGGGGCGCCGGGCGTCCCGGCGCCGCTGGCGGCGCGGCCGCGCGAGTTCGTGCCGCGTTCGCTGAGGCGACGCCGGCTGGGCCTCGTGCTGGCGGGGCTGTGGGTCGCGGCCGCCGGCTTCTGCGCGCTGGGGTTCGCCCGGCGGGTTGAGGCCTCGCGCCTCTCGCTCCTGGCGCGGGGGGCTTTCATGAACGGTCAATACCGGACCGCGTTGCGGCTGCTCGGGCGCAAGGCCTCGCGCCGCTCTCCCGACCCGGTGGATCGGGCGCGGGCCGGGAGCGCTTACCTGCGACTGGGCTTCCCGAAGCTGGCGGCGCGGGAGTTCACGGAAACGCTCGAGCGCTCGCCCTATTTCCTGTCGGCCTACCTCGGCCGCGCCGCGGCCTACGAGGCCTCGGGACGTTACGACCTGGCGGACGAGGATCTCAACCGGGCCCTCGCGATCTGGCCGGACAATCCGCAGACCCGGCTGGCGCTCGGGAAGCTGAACACGACGCGTGGCCGTCTGGACGCCGCCCTAGCGACCTACGTCGAGCTCGCGCGGGAGGAACCTTCGATGCCGGAGCCCTGGTTCCGCATGGGGGAACTGTTCATGCGCCGCGGCCAGCTTGACGAGGCGATCGAGGCCTACCGCGTCTGCAGCACCAAGGATCCCCGCTACCCCGGCCTGGCGATGCGTCTCGGGAGAGCGTTCTTCGAGAAGGGCCTGATGCAGATGGCCCTGCGCTACTTTCAGGCGGCCGCCGACGTCGACCCCCAGGACGTCCAGCCCCGGCTGGAGATCGCCAACACGCACCATGCGATGGGCGAGTTCTGCCGGGCGGTGGAGGCGCTGCGGGCCGCACGCGATCTCGAGAGCGATGCCGCCCGGCGCAACCGCATCCTCGATCTGATCGATGACATCGAGCCGCGCTGCGAGGCGCTGGCCGGCGGGTAGCGCCCTCCCCCCTCACTCGACCCGGACCACGATGCGGGTCCGGTCGACGTCCACCTCCGGGAGCTTCCCGGTCCTGGTCCTCCCGATCGCCTCGAAGACGTCGTCGAGGTCGATCCCCTCCCGCCGCGCATGCAGGCGCGGCGTCTCCTTGTGCCTCTCCCCCAGCGCATCGAGCAGGACCCGCGCGAAGCTCACCGGGAGGCCCAGGTGAACGGGTGGGACCGGGGGCGCTACCGCCGGCGCGCGACGCAGATCCTCACCAAGGTCTCCTGCACCGCGTCCAGGGCGTCCTCCTGTCTCCCGAGGTATCCGAACGCGATCCGGTAGAGCCGCCTCTGGTATCGCCTGACGAACTCCTCGGACGCCCTCTCACGGTCGGCACGGGCCGCCTCCGTCAGCGCGTAGTCGTCCCCCGCCACACCTCCCTCCCCGCGCCCGATCCTACGGGCGCGGCCACCGTCTGGCTTACCGTCCGAGCCGCTCGTCGATGAATTCCCGCAGGGCCTGGCGCGCCGCGGGCGGGACGGAGAGGAAACGGACCCCCGCTCCGGGCAGAAGGTGGCTGCCCGCGGTCGGACGCACGATCCGCCGCACCTCGCCCTCGAGCTCGATCGTCCCGCGGTCCCGCGGGAGGTGAAGGGCCAGCCTCAGGCGAGCGCCGACGGCGAGCGACCCTCCGGCCTTCAGGAACGCGCCATGGAGGCTCAGGTCCTTGGTGTAGCAGGCGAGCGTCCCCCCTCGGGTCCTGATCTCGACCCGGAGGCTGACGGGGATCCGCTCCTCGCTCCGCTCGTGGAGGGCGACGAAGCGCCGCACGCGGGTCAGGAATTCCTCCTGGACCACCGGCTTGCCGAGCACATCGTCGCAGCCGGCGGCCCGGCATTCCTCCGCCCGGTCCCGCGTGGCCACCAGCACGACCGGGATGGAGCGGAGCGCCGGGTCGGCCTTCAGCGTCCTGCAGACCTCGATGCCGCTCATCTCCTGCATGGCGGCGTCGAGGAACACCACGTCCGGCATCTCATGCCGGCAGATCCGGATCGCCTCGGCGCCGTTGCGCGCCGTCAGGATCCGGCAGGTCGTCCGCTTGAGGTAGTTCTTCATCAGCTCGACCAGGCGCCGGACGTCCTCCACCAAAAGGATGCGGGCGAGCTTCTCCGCGCCCGGCTCGCCCGGAGCGGCGCGGTCGCTTCGACTTGCGGACACGTTACTCCTTGCCGACGGCGCGGACCTCGAGGACCCTGCCGACGTAGAAGATGACCGCCCCCACGGCGAGCCACAACAGCTCGGCGCTCATGTCCCGATCGCCGAGCCCGTAGATGAAGAGGGCGACGCCCAGCGTGAGCATGCCGACCACCTCGAGCGTCTTCCCGAGGGCGTAAAGCATGGCGGGGCCACTATACGGAAAGCGAAGGCCGGCTTCAACGGACCGCCTCCTTCCCTCGAGGCCGCCGGTCCGCTACGATCGCCGGAGCGGATGATGCGGCGCGGGATGCGCGGCCCTCGCCGCGCCCGAGCCGGGAGGAGGCGCCTTGAGACCGACCCGGCCGATACGGGTCGCCGTCGTCGGCGGAGGCCCCGCCGGGGCCCACTGCGCGCGTCGGCTGGCCCGGCACGGCCTCGAGGTGAGCCTGTTCGAGCGGCGGATCAACTTCGAGAAGCCGTGCGGGGGGGGGCTGCCTTCACGCGGGATGGAGCGGTTCCCGTTCCTGCGCGACCCGCGACTGCCGACCAGGAAGATCCGCCGCTGCACGCTCGTCTCGCCCTCCGGGCGGCAGGTGGAGGTCCCGCTCGACGATCCGGTTCACATCTTCAGCCGCGCCGACCTGCACGCCCTCCTCCTGGACCGGGCCGTCGCGGCCGGCGTGGAACTGGAGCGGGGGCGCGTCGCCGGCTTCGCCGGTCGGCGCGGGCAGGGCGGCGTGACCTGGACCCTGACGGTGCAGCAACGGCAGGGCGTTGTCGAGCGGGGCCCCTTCGATTTCCTCGTCGCGGCCGACGGCGCCGCCGGGACGGCTCGACGGCGGCTGGCCCGCCCCCTGCCCTCGAGCGATCTGACGCAGGCGATCGGCTGTTATCTCCCGGGACATACGGAAGGTCGGATGGTGCTGAAGTTCTACTCCGGCCTCGGGGGGTACCTGTGGGTGTTCCCGCGTCCGGACCACTCCTCCGCCGGAATCTGCGCGCCGCTGGGCCGCCTCCCGGCGGCCGGGCTGAGGCGGCTCATGGACGATTTCCTGATCCGGCGGTACGGAGAGAAGATCCTGGCGCGCGCGGAGCGCTACGCCGCGCTGATACCGGGGCCGCCCGCGCAGGGGACCGCCCGGAAGGTGCAGGGAGAGGGCTGGGCGCTGGTCGGTGACGGCGCGGGGGCGGTCGACCCCCTGACGCGCGAGGGGATCTACTACGCCATGCTGACCGGGGAGATCCTCGCCGGCTGTCTGGCGGCCGGGCGGCCCCAAGATTACGCGGAGGCATGGGACCGGGAGCGCGGCGGAGAGTTCGCCCTCGCCCGCCGGATGGCCGCGCGCTTCTTCGACGCGAGCTTCCTCGAGTGGCTGGTTCGTCTGTGCGGGATCAGCCCCGCGATCGCCCGCGTCCTGTCCGACCTGATCGCCGGCCGGCAGCCCTACCGGACCCTCGGGCGACGGCTGATCCTCGGCCTCCCCGCGCTCGCCGCGCAGGGCCCCCTCTTCCTGCTCGCGGGCGGCGCGATCGGGCGGCGCGGCACGCGTCGCCTCAGCGCCTCTCGTGACACTGGAAGCACTGGTCGTTGAGGGGGTGGTTGGGGCCGCGCGCGTCCTTCCCGCCCGGCCCGTGGCAGTCGAGGCAGCGCCGCGCGTCGTGGATGCCGAAGTGATCGCGGTCTGCGGGGATGGGCGGACGGCGGTGGCTCAGCGTGTACAGGAGCAGCGACCCGCTCGCGACGGCGGCGAGCAGGACGAAGAGGACGAGCCGGCCGCCGCCGCGGCGGCTCGACGTCCCGGGGGCGGCCTCATCTTCTCCCGGCCCGGCGCGGCGTCTGGACGTTGGTGGAGATCTTCTCGGTGGCGAGGACATGGCCCTTGAGGAAGGAATCCTCGGCGATGGCGACCACGGAGGCGCGGATGTCTCCCCGCATCCGGCCGGTCGGTCGCAGCTCGAACTTCCGGGCGACGATCGCCTTGCCCTCGATCGATCCCTCGACGATGAGGTTCTCGGCCGTGATGTCGCCGCGCACCGTGGCGCTCGGCTCTACGACCACCGATCCGGAGGTCGAGACGTTCCCCTCGAGCCGCCCGCGCAGGCGGATGTTCTCCTCCGAGATGATCTCACCGATGACCGTGATATCCCGATCGATCAGGGTCAGCGTGGCCTCCCGATCACCCCCGGCGGGGATGGGCGGGCGTCCTTCCCTGGAAGCAGACATGGCCGCTCCTGTCGTGGCGGGGCATCATAGCAGCCGGCCCCGGGCCGATCAACCGATCTGCCCGATCTCCGCCTCGCCGCGCGTCAGGGCCTCGATCTCCTCGCTCAGCGCCGCGACCGCCGCCGCCGGCACGCCGACGATCAGGTTCGCCCGCCCGCCCCCGGGGTAGGACGCCCGCTCGATGAGCCCCCCGTGCCGGGCGAGCAGGTGACGCACCTGCCCGTCCCGGCCGATGGGGACGGCGATCCGCAGGATCGCCCGCGGCTCGATGCGGCGCCTGGGCGAGCGGCGCAGGACGCCTCTCGCGGCCTCGCGGTAGGCGCGCGCCAGGCCTCCCTTGCCCAGCTTGGTCCCGCCGAAGTAACGGGCGACCACCACCACGAGGTCGAACAGATCCTCGCCCCGGATCGCCTGGAGGATCGGGATCCCCGCGGTGCCGGCCGGCTCGCCCGCGTCGTGCCCTCGCTCGACGGGACCGCGCGGCGTCGCCAGCCGCATCGCCCAGCAGTGGTGCGTGGCGTCGGGGGAGGCGGCCTCCGCCGAGTCGACCGCGGCGCGCGCCCGTTCCTCCTCCGTCACCGGGATCGCGGTCGCGATGAACCGCGATCCCCTGACGCGCGTCTCGCCCCGGGCCGCGACGGCCAGGGCGTATATCGGTTCGCTCAGACGAGGTCTCCCCGTCCCGGACTCCGGCCGGCGCGGGAGAAAGACCTAGCGCACAGCGACACCTCGCCCGGGGCCTGAGGCGCCGCGAGCCGCCCGGTGCGCGCCGCTCGCGCGCTGCGCGCCCTAGGTCTGTGTTCCCTCCGGCCACTGGAAGAACTGGCCGGTCCGGAAAATGATATCGCAGTCGAAGTCCGTGGTCTTCCCCCCGCCGCGCGCGCCGGAGGCCCCATCCTTCCCGAGGCTGATCATCGAGTAATCGCGACCGGTCGCGCCGGTGGCGACCTCCCAGGAGTTGCTCCAGCCGTCGGACCCCGGAGCGTCCTTGATGAAGTAAGGGTCCACGAGCGGCTTGAGGGCGGACCAGCTCGTGATCGACACGGGGTACGCCGAGCTGTCCACCGCGTAAGATTCGATCGCCGTCGCGATCGTGCGCAGATCGTTCATGGTGGCCTTCTGCCGGCTCTTGTCGAGGGCGTTCAGGAGGTTCGGCACGGCGACGGCCGCGATGATCCCGACGGTCGCGACCACGATGATCAGCTCCACCAGCGTGAAGCCCGCATGGAGCGAACCCGACCGGCCGACGTGATCCTGACCCATACCCCCCGTCCGTTCGGCCTCACCCGCCGCAGCGCGGTCGACGTGCCACGCCCCCAGCCCGGCGGCCGTCGAGCCGGAACACGGTTGTAAACATAGCGGTCGAGGATACCGGCGCAAGGTCGCGGCCCCACGCTCCCGGCTGACGATTCTTGACGGACCGCCGCGGGCGGCGCGTCAAGGAGTGTCATCCGCGGCGCGCCCACCGGCGCCGCTCGGCCAGCCCCCCGGCGCCGCGCCCGGGCGGCCATGATCGGGAGCGATGGGGAGGGTCGAAACCGCTATGATGTCGGCCGGCCCCCACGTCCGCCGCCGTTCGGGCTACAATGGGCTGGATCTCGAGGGCCGACGTAGCTCAGTGGTAGAGCAACTGATTCGTAATCAGTAGGTCGCCGGTTCGACCCCGGCCGTCGGCTCCAGCTGTCCTTCGACGCTCATTTGGGAAGGCAGTGCGCCCGGCGTCTCCCGTGCCGCCGTCGATGCTCACCGACACCCCGTTCCTCGATTCGCTGAAGTCGGGTCCCCTAGTGTTCGACGGGGCCATGGGCTCGCAGCTGTACGAGCGCGGCTACCAGATCTCCCGCTCCTTCGACGAGGCGAACCTGGCGCGGCCCGACCTGGTGTTGCAGATCCACCGGGACTACGTGACCGCGGGGGCGCAGATCATCGAATCGAACACCTTCGGCGCCAACCGCGAGCTGCTGGCCCGTTACGGGGCGCAGGACCGCCTGCGGGCGATCAACCGCGAGGGGGTGCGCCTCGCGCGCGAGGCGGCCGGGCGCCAGGCTTACGTGGCGGGCTCGGTCGGGCCGAGCGGACGCATGGTCTCCACCCTCTCCGAGAGCGGCCGGCGGGCTCTGCTCGACGTCTTCAAGGAGCAGATCGAGGCGCTGCTGGAAGCGGGCGTGGACCTGCTGGTGCTGGAGACCTTCATCGACGCCGGCGAGATGGAGGCCGCGCTGCGGGCCGCCCGCTCGCTCTACCCCGGGCCGATCGTGGCGCAGATGTCGTTCAGCGAGGAGCGCCGCGCGATCGACGGCCTGCCGCCCGGGATGATCGCCGAGTTCCTGAGGGACCGGGGCGCCGACGTCGCCGGCGTCAACTGCGCGGAGGGGCCGGCGCTGGTCTTCGAGGTGGCCCGCCAGATGCTGGGGCACGGCGTGCCGGTGAGCGCCCAGCCGAACGCCGGCCTGCCCCGGCGCCTCGACGAGCGCACCATCTACATGACCACGCCGGAGTACTTCGGCGTGTACGCGAGACGCTTCTTCCAGAGCGGCGTGCGGCTGGTGGGCGGGTGCTGCGGCACCGGCGCCGAGCACATCCGGCGGGTGGTCGCGGCGGCCGCCATGCTCCGCGGCGGCCTCCCGTCCGTCAGCGCCCCCGTGCGGGTGGGGGCGGTGGGCGAGGTCCGCCGCCTCGAGCCGATCCCGATGGAGCACAAGTCGCCGCTCGGGGCGAAGCTGGCCCGGGTGCAGCGCGAGCGCCTCGACCGCTCGGGACCCCGACGCGCCGCCGGCGGGCCCGACTCGTTCGTCGTCAGCGTGGAGGTCAACCCCGAGCCGGGGCTGTCCACCGACAGGTCCCTGCGGGCGGCCGCGATGCTCAAGCGCGCCGGCGTGGACGTCATCAACATCGCCGACGGACCACGGGCGGCGGTGCGCATGAGCAACCTGGCCCTCGCGCTCCGGGCGAAGCAGGAGGTCGGCATCGACGTCATCCTGCACGTCTGCTGTCGCGACCGAAACCTGTTGGGCCTGCACTCGGATCTGCTGGGCGCCTGGGTCCTGGGGATCCGCAACATGGTGATCATCACGGGCGACCCGCCCAAGATGGGCGACTACCCCGCCGCGACCGCGGTGTTCGACCTCGACTCGATCGGGCTGCTGAGGATGATCGACTCGCTCAACCATGGAGTCGACCCGGCGGGTCACCCGATGCGCGAGCGCACCGCGTTCCTCCTGGCGTGCGGCGCCGAGCCGGCGGCGCACGACTACGATCGGGAGCTGCGGCGCCTGGAGGAGAAGAAGCGCTCCGGGGCGGAGTTCGTGATGACCCAGCCGGTCTACGACCCGGGGGTGCTCCGGAGGTTCCTCCGGGACACCCGCCCTCTCGGCCTCCCGACGCTCGTCGGCATCTGCCCGCTCGCCTCCTCGCGGAACGCCGAGTTCCTGCACAACGAGGTCCCGGGCATGCAGATCCCGGAGGAGATCCGCGCCCGCATGGCGAAGGCCAGGAGCCCCGAGGAGGCACGGCGGGAGGGCGTGCGCGTGGCGCGCGAGATGCTGGACGAGGTCAGGGACGACGTCGCGGGGGCGTACGTCATGCCGCAGTTCGGCCGCTTCCGCTCCGCCGTGGAGGTCCTGCGCAGCCTCGGATACGACTTCGCGCCCGAGGACCGGCCCGAGGTCTGACGCGCCGCCGGGAGGTGGCGCCACGCGCCCGAGGTCGCTACATTCCCCCCCGTGTTCGGCCAGTTCGAAGCAGGACGCAGCGCGTCCAACGAGATGCTCGCCGCCGCCCTCCCGAGCGCCCCGCTCCCGTACCTCGAGGGCGCGCTGGCCAACCCCGCCCTCACCCCGCGGCACGTTCTGCTCCTCCTGAAGAACCCGCACGTGGTGGTGCGCCTCATCCAGCACATCACCCGGAACCGCGACTGGATGAGGGCCTACGAGGTGCGGGCGGCGATCGTGCTGCATCCGAAGACGCCGCGTGCGGTCGGGATGAACCTGGTCACGCTCCTGTGGTGGCGCGACCTGGCCCGCGTGGTCGATCGTCCGCCGCTCGCGCCGCCGCTGCGGCGCACCGCGGAACGTCTCCTCGGGACCCGGCTGCAGGAGATGACGCTCGGAGAGAAGATCTCGCTCGCGCGCATCGCCAGCCGCGGCGTGATCAACTCCCTCCGGCGGGACGACAACCCGATGGTGATCCGCGCGCTGCTGCACAACCCGCGGCTGGTCGAGGAGGACGTGATCGTGATCGCCTCCGGCCCACGGACGCCGCGGTCGGTGCTGCAGGTCCTCTCGGAGGACTCGCGCTGGTCGGCGCGGCCGGCCG
The DNA here is from genome assembly GCA_046758905.1 of Acidobacteriota bacterium. Classification (GTDB taxonomy): domain Bacteria; phylum Acidobacteriota; class Polarisedimenticolia; order Gp22-AA2; family Gp22-AA2; genus JBHIBC01. Next base: position 11,892 of record JBHIBC010000079.1, read on the forward strand.
TCCGGAGGGCGATCGCCCGCCATCCGGGGACTCCCGCCCAGGTCGCCCTCGGTCTCGTCCGCCACATGACCGATCGGGATCTCAGGGAGGTCCTGCGCGGCCCCCATGTGCCGGGCCTCATCCGCGTCGGCATCCAGCGCCTGCTGGAGTCGAGGCGCGCGAGCGCTCGCCGGAAAGCCGACTGACGAGCCTCCGCGAACCGTCCCGCACGGGAGGCGCAATTCGCTGCAATGCCTATAGTTGGGCTTGTTTGACAAACCCCGACCCCATCCTTATTATTGCCCGAGGGTCAAATCAAGCCGGCGCAACGACTTGGACGTCCCCCGGGCGCGACTCCTATGGCGAGCTTCGGAGAAACCCTCAGGCGCGAGCGCGAGCTCCGCGAGATCTCGCTCCGCGAGATCTCGGACGCGACCAAGATCAGCATGCGCTACCTCGAGGCGCTCGAGCAGGACCGCTTCGACATCCTCCCGGGCGGGCTCTTCAACAAGGGGTTCATCCGCGCCTACGCGGCCTACATCGGGGTGGACGGCGAGGCGATGGTGAACTGCTACCTCGAGCAGATCGCGCCGCCGGAGGCGGGCGCCGACCTCGATGCGCGCTCCCCGATGCCGGATGTCCACCGCCCGGCGAGAACCCCGCGCCGCCGG
>JBHIBC010000080.1:0-12209 GCA_046758905.1 Acidobacteriota bacterium
CGGTGGCGCGCTTGACGCGCGCCACCGCGCTCGCCGGGCCCTCGATGGTCACGACCGGAGGGTCGATCTCGTACTTCCCCCGGCGGTAGCCCCGGGCCGGGCGGCCGACGAATTCGGCCACGACCGGGACCTCCCGCTGCGCCCGCTTCTCGATGTGGATCGGGATCAGTTCCGGATCGATCCGCACCACATCGGCGCCGCCCGGCACCCGGATCATCTCGCGGGTCACCGGGACGTACTGCTCCCCGAGGGGCACGCGCGACAGGTCCACCCGGGCCGACAGCAGGTCGTCGGTGACCGTCCTCAGGACCTGCTCAGGTCCGCGCAGCCGCACGCCCACCGTGTCGATGATCCTCCCCGAAAGCTCCAGCGCCTGCGGCAGGCCGACGTAGTCGATCGGCACCTGGAAGTCCTTGACCCGCTCCGCCTCGCTGCTGACTACGAACCAGCAGACGAGCGCCAGCAGGAAGGAGAAGATCTTGAGGTAGAGGTTCTTGCGCAGACTGATCCGCATCGTCCCTCAGGCGGGATGGTCCGCGGCGCGCGCCCCGCGCGTCTCACCCTCGGGCGCGCGCACCACCATGCCCAGGTGATCGTACAGGTAGGCCCTCAGGGCCCGGCCGTCCAGCGGCCCCGAAAGCTTCCCGTCCACCGCCGCGCGGATCATCCCGCGCTCCTCGGAGATCACGATCACCACGCAGTCATACTCCTGCGACAGCCCCAGCGCCGCGCGGTGGCGCGAGCCGTACTCGCGCGACAGCCGCGGGTCGGTGGTGACGGGCAGGAAGCAGGAGGCCGCCTTGACCCGGCCGTCGCCGATGATCACCGCCCCGTCGTGCAGGGGCGAGCCGGGCGTGAAGATGTTGAGGAGGAGGTCGTAGGAGATGTTGGCGTCGAGCGGCGTCCCCGACTCGATCTGGTCGGGGAGCGCCTGCTCCCTCTCGATCACGATCAGCGCGCCGTTCGGCCGCGACGCCAGGGCGACCGAGGCGCGCACGATGTCGTCGAGCATCCGGTCGGTCAGCTCCTGCTCCGCGTGACGCAGCAGCGAGGTCCGGCCGAGCCGCGCCAGGGCGCGGCGGATAGTGGTCTGGAACAGGATGATGATGGCGAACGGGGCGTAGAACAGGACGTGCCCCAGCACCCGGTGCACGGTCGGCAGCTGCAGCGGCCGCTCCGGCGCCGTCACCCAGTAGGCCAGCATCACCAGCAGCACACCGGCGAGCGTCTGCAGCGCGCGCGTCCCCTTGAGCAGCAGGCCGACCTGGTAGATCAGCACGGTCATCAGGAGGACGTCGAGCAGGTCGCGCCAGCCGATGGCAGATCCGCTCATATCGGGGAACAACGCGTCCATCTTCGCCCACCGGGCAGGTTTAAGCGGTTCGGACTTCGAGGACCGCGTGACAGAGCCGGGCGACGCACACCGCCTGCCGAACGTCGTGCGCCCTGATGATATCAGCGCCACCCGCGATGGCCAACGCCTCCGCGGCCAGACCGCTCTCCAGCCTTCGGCTCACGGGAAGCTCCGTCCCGCCGAGCACGGACTTGCGGGAGACGCCGATCAGGATCGGGCGGCCGAGGCTCCTGAGCGCGCGCAGGTGCTTCAGGATCGCCAGGTTGTCCGCCCTCCGCTTCCCGAAGCCGATCCCGGGGTCCACGATGATCCGGTCCTCGCGCACCCCGGCCTCGAGGGCGCGCTCGATCCGCTCCCTCAGGAAGCGGGCGATCTCCGGCAGCAGGTGCGCGTAGCGCGGAGAGCGCTGCATCGTTCGCGGCGTCCCGCGGATGTGCTGGATCACCACCGGCAGCCGGAGATCGGCCACCGCGGCCGGCATCTCCGGGTCGAAGGTCATGCCGGAGATGTCGTTCACCCGGTCGGCGCCGGCCGCCGCGGCGCGACGGCGCCCGGGGCCCCCCCGGCGGGGGGGGTGTTGACCGCCCCCCGCGGGCGCCCGCCCGGCGGCCGGCGCAGCGCCGGGACCAGCGCCTCCAGCACCGGCAGGACGCGCCGGAGCTCCTCGTCCTGCGGCACGGGCGCGGCTCCCGGCCGGGTCGACTCGCCCCCCACGTCGATGATCTCGGCCCCCTCCTCCGCCATCCGGATGGCGCGGTCGACCGCCGCCCGCGGATCGAGGAAACGCCCACCGTCGGAGAACGAATCGGGCGTGACGTTCAGGACACCCATCACCAGGGGCCCGTTCCGGAGCGACAGCCGGCCGCTCCTGAGGGCGAGCGCCTCCGGCCGCGCGTCGTGGCCGCGCAGCGCCAGGTCGATCTCGCGCGCGACGGCTCGTGCCTCCCGGCTCCGGGCGGCCCGTCGCAGGAGCGCTCCGAGGGCGGCGCGATCACCCCACAGGAGGAGCGTCCTCCCGCCGGAGGCGCGGTCCGGGGCCGAGGACGAGCCGCCGCCGCAGGCGGCGATCGCGCGGCCGAGGAAGTCGGCGCACCCGGCCCCGACGGCCTCCAGCCGGACGAAGCGAAGCGTCTCGGCGGCGCCGCGCCGTCCGACGCCGGGCTCGCGGCCCGGCAGCCCCAGCCGGCGCCTCTCGCGTCCCGGGGTGGGGAGCGAGGCGGAGGCGAGCACCAGGACGTTGTGGGCCATCGGCATGGCGTCGGGGGAGCCGGGGCTCGCCCGGCCCGTCCGGGATCGCGTGAGGGGTCGTGAGGCGCCGGTTTGCGCGGGCCCCGGCGCGGGCCCGAATTACGAGGGCTGCTTGATCGGCTCGGGACGGATCGCCGGGCCGGCCTCGTCGCTCTTGCTCGGCCGGGCCTCGCCACGCTCCCCGCGGGGCGCCACCTCGCGCCGGGCCTGCCTCCGCACCTCCCTGGCTGCCATCGCGGCCGCCAGGTCCTCGCCCTTGACCAGGGCGGCGACCTCGTCGCCGTCCAGGACCTCGTACTCCAGCAGCGCCTCCGCCACGCGGATCAGCGCGTCGCGGTTCGCCTGCAGGACCTCCGTGCAGCGCTCGTACGACTGCTGGACGATCCGCTTGACCTCCTGGTCGATGAGGACGGCGGTCGACTCGCTGTAGTCCTGGTGCTGGGCGATCTCGCGGCCGAGGAAGATCTGCTCCTCCTTCTTGCCGAAGGTCAGCGGGCCGAGCTGCTCGCTCATGCCCCACTCGCAGACCATCTTGCGGGCCATTTCGGTCGCCTTCTCGAGGTCGTCCCCGGCGCCGGTGGTCTGGACGCCCATGAACATCTCCTCGGAGACCCGGCCCCCCATCATCACCGACAGCGTGCTCTCCAGAAACTCGCGCGTGTAGTTGTGCCGGTCGTCGATGGGCAGCTGCTGCGTCACGCCGAGCGCCATTCCGCGCGGGATGATGGTGACCTTGTGGAGCGGGTCGGCGTTGGGCATGAGGTAGGCGACCAGCGCGTGGCCGGCTTCATGGTACGCGGTCAGGCGCTTCTCCTTCTCGGAGAGGACGAGCGAACGGCGCTCGCTGCCCATCAGCACCTTGTCCTTGGCGCTCTCGAAGTCCTCCATGTAGACGACCTTCTTGCTGACGCGCGCCGCGCTCAGCGCCGCCTCGTTCACCAGGTTCGCCAGGTCCGCGCCCGAGAAACCGGGCGTGCCCCGCGCCAGGACCGCGAGGTCGACGTCCTCGGCGAGCGGGATCTTCCGCGAGTGGACACGCAGGATCTCCTCGCGCCCCTTGACGTCGGGCCGCGGCACGATCACCCGGCGGTCGAAGCGCCCCGGCCGGAGGAGCGCCGGGTCGAGGACGTCCGGCCGGTTGGTGGCCGAGATTAGGATGACGCCGTCGTTCGACTCGAACCCGTCCATCTCGACCAGCAGCTGGTTGAGGGTCTGCTCGCGCTCGTCGTGGCCGCCGCCGAGCCCCGCGCCGCGGTGCCGGCCGACGGCGTCGATCTCGTCGATGAAGATGATGCAGGGAGCGTTCTTCTTTCCCTGCTCGAACAGGTCGCGCACGCGCGAGGCCCCGACGCCGACGAACATCTCGACGAAGTCGGACCCTGAGATGGAGAAGAACGGCACGTTCGCCTCGCCCGAGATGGCGCGCGCCAGCAGCGTCTTGCCGGTTCCCGGAGGGCCCATCAGCAGCACGCCCTTGGGGATCTTGCCGCCGAGCTTCTGGAACTTCTGCGGCTCCTTCAGGAACTCGATGATCTCCTGGAGCTCCTCCTTGGCCTCGTCGACCCCGGCGACGTCCTTGAAGGTGACCTTCTTCGCCTGGCTCGTGCTCAGGCGCGCCTTCGACTTGCCGAACGACAGCGCCTTGTTGCCGCCGGTCTGCATCTGCCTCATGAAGAAGATCCAGATGCCGATGATCAGCACCATCGGCAGCCAGGTCAGCAGGGTGACGAGATAGGTCGACTCCTTCGGCTTCCTGGCCTCGATGACGACGTTGAACCGCCGCAGGTCCTTGACGAGGTCCGGGTAGTCGGGGGCGTAGGTGAGGAACCGGCGCGGCTCGCCGTCCGGATCGGTCTCCTGGTACTCCCCGACGATCTCGTTGCCGGTGATCGTGACCTTGGCGACCTGGCCCGACTCGACCTTGTTCATCAGGGTGCTGAAGTCGATCTCCTCCTGCCCCGGGCGCGCGGCGCTGAGGAAGCGGTAGAAGAACAGCACCGCGATGATGATGAGAGCCCAGAACAGGATGTTCTTGATCAGCGTGTTCACCGGGCGGTCACTCCCTTCTCCTCACACAATATAGACCGAATGCCCTTCCCTTTCAAACATATATATGTCATGTCGCCGGCGCGGACCGGCGCCGGACCGCGAGCCTACTCCACGTATCCGAGGTACGGCAGGTTCCGGTATTTCCCCTGGTAGTCGAGCCCGTAGCCCACGACGTGGCGGTCCGGGACCTCGAAGCCGACGAAGTCAGGCTGCAGGTCGACCTTGCGCCGGAACGGCTTGTCGAGGAAGGTGCACACCCGCAGGGAGCGCGGCGAGGACAGCTGGATCTGCTGCATCAGGTAGGCGAGCGTCACCCCGGTGTCGAGTATGTCCTCGACGATCAGCAGGTGAGTCCCCTCGATGTTGACGGATGACGAGAAGACGATCTCCGTCATGAAGGTGGACTTGCGCGCCGTCACGATCTCCAGAAACCCGATCTCGGTCGGCACCCTGATCTGTCGCGCCAGATCGGCCAGGAACATGAACGACCCCTTGAGGACGCCCAGCATGAAGATCTCCTGGCCCTTGTACTCGACGGTGATCTCGCGGCCGAGGGCGCGCACCCGGTCGGCGATCTCGGTTTCGGACTTGAGGACCTGGCTCGACAGCTTCATCGGGGCTCCTTCTCCAACACCAGGACGCGTCGCGTCGCAGCCGTGACCTTGAAGCGGTCGTCGATGGCGTGTCCGACGACCCAGGCCACCCGCTCGCCCGACAGGACGATCGGGATGCGGCCGCGCTCGTCGACGGGGACCTTGCGATCGATCAGGAAGGACTTGACCTTGCGCGTGCCGGGTCCGCCGAACGGGACGAAGCGGTCCCCGGGGCGGCGCGAGCGGATCAGCAGCGGGCCTGGGAGCAGGTCGGCGTCCAGGAACGCGCGCTCCCGTCCGCCGGTCCGCAGGTCCTCCGTCATCCGCCCGCGGGGGATCACGCTGGCCCGGAGGCGCAGCCCGAAGCCTGCGAGCGGCACCTCGCCGGGCACCGGGCACAGGGCTGCGCGCGGCGGCCCGGCGCCCGCGCCGACGTCGCGGCCGGGGCCGCTCCCGCGCGGCGAGATCGTCAGCGCGGGCCCCCGGCGCGCGACCACCGTACCGTCCGGCAGGCTGACCGACCCGGACCCGCCCGGGAGAGCGAGCAGGCCCAGCGAGCGCTCCACGTGGCCGGCGGTGATCCGGGCGAGGCTCCCGCGCACCCGGGCGAGGGCCAGCCGCAGGACGCGGCGCCGGACGGCCGGCGGCAGGTCCGCGAGCGCCTGCGCCTCGAGGGAGACCGTCCCGCCGCGCGACGCGGCGATCCTGCGGTAGTCCCGGGAGGCGACGCCGTCGAGGTAGGAGTCCTCGTCGCGCAGCAGCTCGGCGGCACGGGCCAGGGCCTCGACGGCCGCGGGGTTGTACTCTCGCTCCAGCAGCGGGATCAGCCTTCGGCGCAGCCGGTTTCGAAGCATCGTCGTATCGCGGTTGGTGGCGTCCACCCGATACCGGAGACGGTGCGTCTTCAGGTAGGCCAGGATCTGCCGGCGGCGGATCTCGATCAGCGGCCGCACCATGATCCCCTCGACCACGGGGTGGGTCCCCGACAGCCCGCGCGCTCCCGAGCCGCGCAGCAGCCGCATCAGGAAGCTCTCCGCCTGGTCGTCGAGGGTGTGGCCGAGCGCCACGCGCTGGGCCCCGATCTGGCGCGCCGTCTCCAGCAGGAACTCGGACCGCAGGGCGCGCGCCCGGGCCTCCCGCGACGACTGCCGCCGCTGCCTGCGCGACCAGGTCGAGGGATCCACCCGCCCCACCGTCACCGGCAGCCGGCGGCGCATCGCCATGCGCCGCACGAACTCCGCGTCCCGGGCCCCGGCGGCGCCGCGCCAGCCGTGGTCGAGGTGGGCCACGTGCAGGTCGAGGTTCATCCCGGGGGCGAGACCGCACAGCAGGGCCAGCAGGGCGGTCGAGTCCGGCCCGCCCGAGACCGCGACCAGCACGCGATCGCCCGGGCGGATCATGCCGTGGCGGGCGATCGTCCTGCGAACCTGGCGCTCGATCATGGGACCTTTCCGGGGCCGCGCGCCCCGACGGCGGTCGCGTCGGTCTTCCCGGCGTCGTCTCGTGCGGCCGGCCCGCGTCCCCGCCCCCCGAGGGCGGCTGGAGGGTTCGGGCGGGGAGGACGGGGCTTCTCGATGCGACTGGTAGCGGTGCGGGGACTCGAACCCCGGACGCCGCGGATATGAGCCGCGTGCTCTAACCAACTGAGCTACACCGCCTTATCTCGGCTCCCGCATTCTAGGGGAGGGGCGCCCCGCTGTCAAGTTGCCGCCGGCCGCAAACCACTCAGCCGTCTAGATTTTGGGCGATTCGCTGGCCTATAATCTGCGGGGGTCGATTGCGGGGGCGACGGCGAGGCGGCAGGCAGCCGACGGGGGGGCGACCGCCGTGAAGGAGTGCAAGCAGTGCGCCGTCAGCGAGGACGACGCCTATCTGCACAAGTGCCCCATCTGCCACAAGATGATCTGCGACGAGCACAAGTACGTCCGGAGCGGACGCGTGTTCTGCAGCCAGTTCTGCGCCGCCTACTTCTTCCACGGCTCCGACGATGACTGACGGGCGCGCCTGATGGGCTTCCCGGCGCAGCGCCTGAGGCGCCTCCGTCGCACCGAGGCGCTCCGCTCCCTGATCCGCGAGACCGATCTCGCCCCCGGGGACCTGATCCACCCGATCTTCGTTCGTCCCGGCCGGCGTGTCCGCCAGGAGATCGCCTCCATGCCGGGGCAGTTCAACCTGTCGGTCGACGAGGCGGTGGCCGAGGCGCAGGAGGTCGCTTCCCTCGGCCTGCCGGCGATGCTCCTGTTCGGCATCCCGCCCGCCAAGGACGCCAAGGGGTCGTCGGCCTACGACCCCCAGGGGATCATCCAGGAGGCGGCCGCAGCCATCAAGCGCGCGGTCCCCGATCTGCTGGTGATCACCGACGTCTGCCTGTGCGAGTACACCGATCACGGCCACTGCGGAGTGGTGCGGGGCGACGAGATCGTCAACGACCCCACGCTGGAGCTGCTGACGAGGCAGGCGGTGTCGCACGCGCGCGCCGGGGCGGACATCGTCGCGCCGTCCGACATGATGGACGGCCGGGTGGCGGCCATCCGCAGGGGGCTGGACGATGCCGGGCTCACGAACACGCCGATCCTGTCCTACGCCGCGAAGTACGCCTCCGCCTTCTACGGGCCCTTCCGGGAGGCGGCGCAGTCGGCGCCCAGATTCGGTGACCGCCGCAGCCACCAGATGGACCCCGCCAACGCGCGCGAGGCGCTGCGCGAGGTGGGGCTGGACATCGAGGAGGGGGCCGACATGGTGATGGTCAAGCCGGCGCTGCCGTACCTCGATATCGTCTACAGGGTGCGCCGGACCTTCCGCGTGCCGGTCGCCGCTTACCACGTCTCGGGCGAGTACTCGATGCTTGTCGCGGCGGCGCGCAACGGATGGATCGACCGCGACCGGGTGCTGATGGAGAGCCTGTTCGCGATCCGCCGCGCCGGCGCGGATCTCATCGTCACCTACTTCGCCAAGGAGGCGGCGCGCCTGCTGCGCGGGTAGCGGCTGGGGCGCGCCGGCTGCGCCGCGGGGAACACGTGATGGCGACCCTGTCCCGAAAGCTCTTCGACAAGGCCCGCGAGCTCATCCCGGGCGGGGTGAACTCGCCGGTGCGCGCCTTCAAGGCGGTCGGCGGCGACCCCCTGTTCTTCTCCCGCGGCCGGGGCGCGCTCATGTACGACGTGGACGGCAACGAGTACATCGACTACGTCTGCTCGTGGGGGCCGCTCATCCTCGGACACGCGCACGAGGCGATCGTCCGCACGGTCCAGGAGGGGGCGAGGGACGGGACCTCCTTCGGCGCCCCGAACCCGCACGAGGTGGATCTGGCGCGCCTGGTCGTGGAGGCGGTCCCGGGGATCGAGAAGGTGCGGATGGTCAACTCCGGCACCGAGGCGACGCTGTCGGCGCTGCGGCTGGCCCGCGCCTGGACCGGGCGCGACCTGGTCGTGAAGATGGAGGGGTGCTACCACGGGCACGTCGACGCGCTCCTGGTGAAGGCCGGGTCGGGCCTCGCCACGCTGGCGCTGCCGGGAACGCCGGGCGTCCCGGCGCGGGTCACCGGGCAGACCCTGGTCCTGCCGTACAACGACCTGGACGCCTTCGCCCGCTTGGCCGAGGATCGGGGAAGGGAGATCGCCTGCGTCGTCGTCGAGCCGGTGGCGGCCAACATGGGCGTCGTGCCCCCGCGCCCCGGCTACCTGGAGGGCCTGCGCGAGATCACCTCCCGGCGCGGGATCCTGCTGATCTTCGACGAGGTGATCACCGGCTTCCGAGTGGCGCGCGGCGGGGCGCAGGAGCTGTACCGCGTGACCCCGGACCTGACGACGCTGGGGAAGATCCTGGGGGGCGGCCTGCCGATCGGCGCCTACGGCGGCCGCGAGGAGATCATGGACCGGATGGCGCCCGAGGGCGACGTCTACCAGGCGGGGACGCTGTCGGGCAACCCGCTGGCGATGCGCGCCGGCGTGGCGATGCTCGAGCACCTCAAGAGCCCCGGCGCGTACGACAGGCTCGAGGCGATCTCTGGACGGCTCGCGCGCGGACTGCGGGCCGCGGCGGCGGAGGCCGGGACCCCGGCGCGCGTCACGCGCGTCGCGTCGCTCCTGACCCTCTTCTTCACCGCGCGCGACCCGGTCGACTACGGCAGCGCCTCGGCCGCGGACGGCCGGCGCTACGCCGCCTTCTTCCGCCGCATGCTGGAGCGCGGTATCTACCTCCCGCCGTCGCAGTTCGAGGCGCTGTTCCCGTCGCTCGCCCACACCGACGAGCAGATCGACAGGACCATCAGGACGGCCGGCGAGGTGCTCATGGCGATGCGCTGGGGACCCGAGGCCTGAGCCGGCCGTCGCGGCGGCGGCGCCCCGGGGCCGGCGGGCGGCGTCCGATCACCACGGTCGTAGTGCATTTCCCTTCATGAGGAGGACAGGATGGCGGAGAGCGTCTACAAAGTCATCGAGCTCGTGGGGACGAGCAGGGACTCCTGGGAGAAGGCGGCCGCCGCCGCGGTCAGGCGCGCCGGGCAGACGCTGAGGGACCTGAGGATCGCCGAGGTCACCGAGCTGGACATGCAGCTCAAGAACGGCAAGGTGGACACTTACCGGGCGAAGGTGAAGGTGTCGTTCAAGTACGAGGGGGACAGGTGAGTCGCGGGCTCCCCGGCGCGGGGGATCGGCTCCGGCGGCCGGCCGCCGGGGCCCGTCCCCCGCGCCTCACCGGAGCGCGGACGGCATGACGCCCTCTCCGACGGAGAGGGCGATCTCGGCGGCCGAGGCCCTAGGCGTGCCATGCGAGGTCATCCGGATCGACCCGGCGTTCGCAGACACGGCCGCCTTCTGTGACCGATACGGATATCCGCCGGGGCACGCGTGCAACACCATCATCGTCGCCTCGAAGAAGGAGCCCAAGAGGTACGCCGCGTGCGTCGTGCTGGCCACCACGCGGCTCGACGTGAACCGCCGGGTCCGGGACCTGCTCGGGGTCCCGAAGGCCTCGTTCGCGAGCGCCGAGGAGATGGCCGGCCTGACCGGCATGGAGCTCGGGGCCGTGACGCCGTTCTCGCTGCCGTCGGGGGTGCCGCTGTACGTCGACCGTCGCGTCCTCGATCTGGAGTGGGTGATCCTGGGCGGCGGCGGCCGGGACGTCAAGATCCGGACCTCGCCCGAGGTGTTCACGAGGCTGGGCGCCGAGATCGTCGAGGGCTTGGCGCTGGAGCCTCGCTCCGCGTGAGCGCCGGAGCGGACCAGGCCGCCGCGACCCCGACCGGGGCCGCCGCGTCGTGGTGAGCTCATGGGTCCGGCGCGCCGTCCTGTGCGCGGCCGCCGCGGCCGTCACGCTGGCGGCCCTGGCGGCCTGGATGACGTGCATGCCCGGACGCTCGCGTAGCCGCCCGCTGCCGCCGCTCAGCGGGAGCGAGGCGGCCCTGCGGGAGAGCCTCCGGGAGCACGTGCGCGTCCTCGCCTCCGAGATCGGCGAGCGCAACTGGACGAGGTACGCGGCGCTGCAGCGGGCCCGGCGGTACATCGAGGATCGATTGCGGCGCGTGGGGTATCGCCCCGACGGCCAGCGCTTCGCGTTTAGGGGCGACGCCTACTACAACGTCGAGGCGACGCTCGAGGGGACGGCCGGTCACCGGCGCGCGCTCGTCCTGGGGGCGCACTACGACTCGGTCGTCGGGTCGCCGGGGGCGAACGACAACGCCACGGGCGTCGCGGCGCTCTTGGAGATCGCGCGCGATCTGAGGCGCCGCACCCTCCCCCTGACCGTTCGTTTCGTGGCCTTCGCGAACGAGGAGCCGCCGTTCTTCAACACCCGGGAGGGAATGGGTAGCGTCGAGTACGTCCGGCGGCTCGGGGCCGGGGTCCGCGACCTGGTGGGGATGATCTCGCTCGAGACCATCGGGTACTACCGCGACGAGCCGGGCACCCAGAGGTACCCTCCCGTCGTGGGGTGGTTCTACCCGGGCAGGGGGGACTTCATCGCGTTCGTGGGCAACCTGAGGTCCCGCGCGTTCTTGAGGCGCGTCGTTCGGGAGTTCCGGGCGCGGGCGCGGTTCCCCTCCGAGGCGCTGGCGTCGCCGGCGCTCGTCCCGGGAGTCTCGTGGTCCGATCACCGATCGTTCTGGCGGGCGGGGGTGCCGGCGATCATGGTGACCGACACGGCGCTGTTCCGCGACCCCGAGTACCACAGCGAGACCGACACGCCGGCCCGCCTCGATTACGGCCGCATGGCGCGGGTGGTCTCCGGCCTGGCGGAGGCGGTGGCGGCGCTGGCCGGGTCGCGGGGATCGTGAGGGTCGAACGGGCCGGACGGTGACGGTCTTCCTCTGGATCGTGGCGGCGCTTCTCGTCCTGGTCGGGATCGCCGGGACGGTGCTGCCCGCCGTGCCCGGGACGGCGCTGGTCTTCTGCGGCCTGCTGATCGCCGCCTGGATCGATCATTTCCAGAGGGTGGGATGGATCACGCTGGCCGTGCTGGGGGCGGTCGCGCTGATCTCGCTCGGATTCGACATCGTCGCGACCGGCCTGGGCGCGAGACGGCTGGGGGCGAGCCGAGCGGCCGTGATCGGCGCGGCCTTAGGGACTGTCGTCGGTCTTTTCCTGGGCCTGCCTGGGATGGCGCTCGGCCCGTTCGTCGGCGCCGTCGTCGGCGAGTACGCGACCCGTCGGGAGTGGGGCCGGGCCGGGAAGGTCGGCCTCGGGACCTGGATCGGGCTGGTGCTCGGCGCGGCCGTCAGGCTGGGGCTGGCGTTCACCATGCTCGGGATCTTCGTGGCGTCTTTCATCCTATGAGCCGGCTGACGACTGCCGCGCGCCGCTGCTCGCCGGAGCCGCAACGGATCCGGCCGGCCGCCGCGGGCGCGTGGCGCCGCGTCGCCGCGGCGCTGGCCGCCCTGCCGCCGGCCGCGCTGTGCGCGGGGTGCGGCGGCGCGGCCGATCGCCCGCCGGCCGCGCCGCATGCCGGCGCGCCCGTCATCCTGGCCACCA
>JBHIBC010000081.1:0-12111 GCA_046758905.1 Acidobacteriota bacterium
GGCTCGTCCGGGACGGCGAAGTCGATCTCCACGTCGGCCCGGCCCTCCCCCAGGGCACGCTCGAGGCGCGCCATCCTGTGCAACAGCTCCGGAAGGCGGCGAGCCGCCGCCTGCGTCCTCTTCCACTCCCGATGGTCCACCGCCGGGTGTCCGACGACGAATGCGCGCGCCGGCAGGTCCCGCAGGACGGCGGACTTCGCCCCCACCACCGACCGCTCCCCGAGGGTCAGGTGTCCGGCCGCGCCGCTCTGCCCGGCGAGGATCACCCGCGGCCCGAGCCGGGTGCTGCCGGCGATCCCAGACTGAGCCACCAGGATCGATCCTTCCCCGATCACCACGTTGTGGGCCACCTGGACGAGGTTGTCGATCTTGGTTCCGCGCCCCACCACCGTGCTCCCGAACGTCGCCCGATCGATGGTCGTGCAGGCGCCGATCTCGACGTCGTCCTCGATCACGACGTTGCCGACCTGTGGGATCTTCGTCCGGGCGCCGTCCGCCTCGGCGTAGCCGAACCCGTCGCTGCCGATGACGCTCCCCGCGTGGACCCTCACCCGCTCACCGAGCACCGACCGCGCGTAGACGACGACCCCGGGGTGGAGGACCGTCTCCCGACCCACGCGGACGTCGTCCCCGAGCACGACGCCGGCCATCAGCACCGCCCGCTCACCCAGCCTGCAGCGACGCCCGAGCACGGCGAACGGGCCGATCGCGACGCGATCGCCCAGGACGACCTCCTCCCCGAGCACGGCCTGCGGGCTGATCCCCTCGGGGGCCGGCTCGGGGGGGTGGAAGAGGGCCATGGCCGCGCCCAGGGCCGCGTACGGGTCCTCGACGACGATCAGGTTGTGCTCCGGCAGCCGCTCGCCGGCCCGGACGATGAGCCCCGCGGCGCGCGAGGTCCGGGCGGCTCTCCGGTAGCGGGCGTGCGTCACGAAGCTGAGGTCGTCCGGCCCGGCCGCGTCGAGCGGCCGGATCGCCGCCACCCGGCGGCCGGCGTCCCCGCGCACCCGGCCGCCGAGGCGGGACGCGATCTCCCCGAGCGTGTACGTTCCCAAAGATGGACCTTCGGGCTCCCGGAGGGCCTTACGACGGCCGGTCCGGCTCGACCGCCGCCTCGGCCGTCGGCCTCATGGCGACACGGCCGCCGCCGGGACCTTGTGCATCTCGTTGAACTTCGCGATCACCTCCGGGGTGATGTCGGCTTCCGGCGAGTAATAACCGACCGCCTCGACGCTCAGGATCAGGGTGTAGTTCTTCTCCCTGCCCAGGGCCTCGATCGTGTCGATCAGCATCTTCTGGAACCGGCCCTGCACTTCGTTCAGCTGCTCGCTCATCTCCCGGTTGGCGTCGGCCTTCATCCTGTCCAGATCGATGCGCTTGCTCTGCATCTCCCTCTGCATCTGCTGGATCTTGTCCTCGCTGAGGCTCGCCCTCTGCTTCCGCAGCCGGTCCGCGGTGGCCTCGAACTCGCGCTGCTTCTTGTCGATGTCGTCCTGCAGCCGACTCGCCGCCTCCGCGAGCTCCTGGTTGTACTTCTTCCCGACCTCCGTGACCTTCCAGACCCGCTCGGGGTCGAACACCCCCAGGCGGATGGGCGTCTCCTGCGCGAGGATGCCCCCCGAGGCAAGCAGCAGGACGGCGACGGCCAGACCAGCCGATCGTGACATGTCGACTCTCCTCGCTCAACCGAAATGCTGGCCGACTATACCACAGCGCCGGAGGCGCGGCACACGCCCCCCCGGCTCAGAACGTGGTGCCGATGCTGAAGATGAAGTTCGACGAGTCCTCGCCGGCGCGGGGATCCTGGATGAAGCCGTAGATCAGGCGCAGCGGCGCCTGGAACACGGGCAGGTAGAAGCGCATCTCCAGGCCGTAGTCGACCCGCATGTTATCCAGCCTGATGTCCTCCTGGTCGTCGTACGCGTTCCCGGCGTCATAGAAGAGGGCCAGCTCCACCGTGTTGGACAGGGGGATCGCGTACTCCACGTTGAACAGGACGAACCGGTTGCCCCCGGGGAACACCGTGCCGAAGAAGCCGTCGCCATTGGTGTCCTCGCCCGGGTCCAGGACGCAGTTGCCGTTGTCGGACTCCCCCGGGTCGAACACGCCGTTCATGTTGGTGTCGTCCGCAGGACAGAAGGGGGTGAAGCTGCCGTCCGGACGGTCCTCTCCGAGGTCGAGGAAGCCGTTGCCGTTCAGATCCTCGGTGTCGAGGATGCCGTTGCCGTTGACGTCCTCGCCGGGATCCAGGACGCCGTTGCCGTTCAGATCCTCGTTGTCCAGGACGCCGTTGCCGTTCAGGTCCTCGGAGGGATCGAGAATGCAGTTCCCGTTGTCGAGCTCCCCCGGATCCTGCACGCCGTTGCCGTTCAGGTCCTCGCACGGATCGAAGACGCCGTTCGGGTTCCGATCCTCGGGGAAATCGATCAGCCCGTTGCCGTTGATGTCGACGTCGGTGCGCACCGGGCTGACCTCGCGGGTCCCGAACACGCGCAGGCTCCGCTCGCCCCCCAGGAAGAAGCGCTCGAAGGTCGGGACCGTGCGTCCACCGAACGAGTCGACGAAACCGGCCGACACGTTCACGCCGATGTAGTGGCTCCGCCGGAGCCCGGGGAAGTACAGGGTCGCGTCGACCCGCGGCTTGACGAACCAGTTGTCGCCCCCCAGGGCGCCCCCGGCGTACTCCACGCTGGTCCGCAGCCGGAGGCCCCGCGTCGGCCGGAAGAAATTGTTTCTGGTGTCGTACGAGTAGATCGTCGTGACGCTGCTCGTGGTGCTCACCGAGCGCTGTCCGAACCGTTGGCCGGTCGGCTCGAAGGTGATCTCCTCGAAACGGTAGGCGACGTCGAAGCGCGAGAAGTTGCCCAGGAGCCTGCCCAGCAGCACGCTCCCCCCGCTGCCGTTTCTCCGGAAGCCGACGAAATCCGTCTGCCGCCGGAAGATCGAGAAGCCCAAGGTCCAGGGCTTCCCCAGGAACCACGGCTCGGTGAAGCTGAGGGAGTACCGGTCGGCGCGCGCTCCCAGCTGCACGAAGGTGGTGAGGATCTCGCCGCGGCCCAGGAAGTTGCGGGTGGCGTACGACGCCTGGAAGAAGCCTCCCTCGACGCCGGACACGCCGCCGCCCACCTGGATCTCGTTCCGATTGGCCTCGATCCCCCTCACCTCGATGTCCACCTTGGAGAGGTCGCTGCGGGGCTTGACGACGGGGTCGTCCCCGACCTGCCAGTAGCCCAGCTGCGCGATCTTCCTCAGCCCGAGCCGCATCAGCCGCACGTTGAACAGGTCCTCCTCGTTCATCCGGAACTCCCGGCGCAGCACGCGGTCGCGGGTGGTCGTGTTGCCGCTGAACTCGATGCGATCGACGAAGTATTTCTGATCCTCCGTGATCTCCAGCCTCAGATCGGCCACCCGGCCCCGCTTCTCGATCTGCGGGTCGAGCGACACGTAGAAATACCCCCGCGCGCCGTAGTCCTCCTCGATGCGCTTCGTGCCGGCGCGCAGCGCCATGTCGTTGAACACCATCCCCGGCCTCAGGGGCAGCCGCGCGAGGATCTCGTTGTCGCTGAAGACGCTGTTGCCGACGACCTGGACCCGGCCCACCCGGTACTGCGTCCCCTCCTCGATGGGGATGGTCAGGTAGACCCAGCGTTTCGGCGGGTTCTCCAGCTTCTTCCTGGCCTTCTCCTCGGCCTTGAGCCTTCTCTTGCGCTCCCTCTCGGTCTCCCCCGGCGGGGGCGGGGTCGGCTCCGGGGGGCCGTCCCAGAAGTCATCCTCCTCCGACTCCCAGCCGCCGGTCCCGTCGTCGTCCGCCGGCTCACCCTCGATCGCCCGTCGCTCCGCCTTCCGGCGCGCCTTCGCCTCCGACTCCAGCTCGACGATCTCCGGCTTGATGTCGATGTCCAGATACCCCATTCTCTTGTAGGCCCTGCGGACGTTCTCGAGGTCCTGGTCGAGCTTCGCAGGATGGTAGAGCGGCTTGCTCGACGCCCACGACGTCAGCCAGAAAGCCTCCTTCGTGAGCTGGAGCATCTTGCGCAGCTCCCGGTCCTTGAGCAGCGTGTTGCCCGTGAACCGGATCTTCCGGATCTTCGTCTTCGATCCCTGCCGGATGTAGAAGGTGACGTCCTGCTGGCCCTGACCGGCCGGAGCCAGCTTGGCCCGGACGCGCGCCTGGAGGAATCCTTTCTCGGCGAGGAGGTGCCGGATCGCCGCCTCGGCGCGGCGCAGCACCGAGAAGTCGACCGGCTGCCCCCGACGGATGTCGGCCTTCGCCTGGTTCAGCCGCTCCCTGATGGCGGTCTCCGTCACGGCCTTCGCCCCCACGTAGGCGATGTTGCGCACCAGCGGCCGGTCCTTCACGTGGAACACGAGATCGATGGCGCCGGACGCTCCGCGCCGCGACTCCACCACGATGTCGTCGAACAGGTTGAGGTCCCACAGGTGCCGGACCTCGTCGTAGATGGCCCGCTCGTCGTAGGGGTCGCCCGGCTTGATGCGGAGGTTGTTGAAGAAGGCGTTATCGGAGACCCGGCGGTTGCCGTCCACCACGATCTGTCCGATCACCTGCTGGCCGGGTGCGCCGTCCGGCGGAAGGCGCTCCCCTTCCTCGCCCGCGCCCCTCGCGGGGCCGGCGGCCGCGAAGATGACGCCTAGGATCGCGGCGATCTGCAGGCACCAGCGGGGCAAGCGGACTCCAGACCAGGCGCCGTTGGTGGGACGGGGGGCACCGTCAGCGGGCGATCTCGATGGGCTCCCGGAACGCCAGGCCACCGTGCTCGACGAAGATCTCGATCTCTCCCTTGTCGGGAAGCTGGCCGAGAATGAGGTTCTCCGACAGGACATCCTCGATATTCTTCTGGATGGCACGACGGAGCGGGCGCGCGCCGTAGGAACGATCGCCGCAGGTGCGGTCGATCAGCCAACGGTAGGCTTCGTCGGTGACCGTGAGCCGGATCCCCTTCTCGGCCAGGCTGCCGTTCAGCTGGCGGATCATGAGGCGTGCGATCCCCAGCAGATCCTCATCCGACAAAGCGTCGAAAACGATGATCTCGTCGACCCGATTGATGAACTCGGGCTTCAGCGCGCTCTTCAGCTCCCTGAGCACCATCTCCCGGCGCTCGTGGTAGCCGGCGTGCAGGTCCTCCGGAGAGAGGAATCCCATGCCGCGCGCCTTCTGGATCAGGTGGGAGCCGATGTTGGATGTCATCACCAGCAGCGCGTTCTTGCAGTCGATGCCGTCGCCGAACGCGTCCGCGACCTGGCCCTCCTCCATCATCTGCAGCAGGATGTTCAGCACGTCCGGGTGGGCTTTCTCGATCTCATCCAGGAGCACGACGCTGTACGGCTTCCTCTTGATGCGCTCGGTCAGCAGCCCCCCCTCCTCGTAGCCGACGTACCCCGGCGGGGAGCCGATCATCTTCGCGATGGCGTGCTTCTCCATGTACTCCGACATGTCGAAGCGGATGAGCGCCCTCTCGTCGCCGAACAGGAACTCGGCCAGGCCCTTGGCCACCTCGGTCTTGCCGACCCCGGTCGGCCCCAGGAAGATGAACGATCCCACCGGGCGCAGGGGGCTCTTGAGCCCGGCCCGTGAGCGCCGGATGGCCCGCGCCAGCGCCCGAACGGCCTCGTTCTGGCCCACGATCCTCCGGTGCAGGTACTCCTCCATGTTGAGGAGCCTCTCCGCCTCCTCCTGCTTGACCGAGGCGATCGGGATACCGGTCCACTTGGAGATGACCTCCTCGATGTCCTCCAGCGCGACTTCCTGGACAGCTCGGCGCTCCTCCTCCTCGCGCGACCTGTACTCGTCGTACTTCCTGCGCAGCGCGATCTCCTCGTCGTGGTGGCGCACCGCGTTCTCGAAGTCCTTGCGGAACAGATAGCTCTTCATGCTGCTGACCGCGCGCTCGATCTCCCGCTCCACGTCCTTCATCTCGCGGTAGCTCATGCGGCGCCGCAGCTTGACGCGCGCCCCCGCCTCATCGATCACGTCGATCGCCTTGTCGGGCAGGAAGCGGTCGGTGATGTACCGGTTGGACAGGGTCACCGCGCCGCTCAGCGCGGCGTCGGTGTATCGCACCCGGTGGAAGCCCTCGTAGCGCTCCTTGATCCCACGCAGGATCTCGAACGTCTCCCCCTCCGTGGGCGGGTGCAGCCGGATCGGCTGGAACCGCCGCACCAGGGCGCGGTCCTTCTCGATGTAGCGGTGGTAGTCCCGCGGCGTCGTGGCGCCGATGCACTGGACCTCCCCGCGCGACAGGGCCGGCTTGATGATGCTGGCGGCGTCGAGCGAGCCCTCCGCCGATCCCGCGCCGATCAGGGAGTGGATCTCGTCGATGAAGATGATGATGTCGTCGGAGCCGACGATCTCCGCGATGATCCCCTTGAGCCGCTCCTCGAACTGCCCGCGGTACTTGGTGCCGGCGACGATCAGGGTGAGATCGAGGGCCAGGATCCGCCTGCGGGACAGCGACACGGGGACGTTGCCCTCGGCGATTCGCTGCGCCAGGCCCTCGACGAGGGCGGTCTTCCCGACGCCCGGCTCGCCCAGCAGCACGATGTTGTTCTTCCGGCGCCGCGACAGCACCTGGATCATCCTCTGCAGCTCGTTCTCGCGCCCGATGAGCGGGTCGAACACCTGCCGCGAGGCCATCTCCGAGAGATCGCGCGAGAACTCGTTGAGGAACGGGGTCTCCCTGACCCGCTTCGGGAGCGACCGCTGCTTCCACACCGCGACCGTGTCCTCGCGCAGGGCATACAGCCGCATTCCCTTCTCCGCGAGGATCCGCCCGGCGGCCGAGTCCTCGACCCGCAGCAGCCCGAGCAGGATGTGCTCGTCGCCCACGTAAGGGTGGAGCAGCCGCTCGGCCTCCTCCTCCGCGCAAGCCAGGATCTTCTTGGTCTCCTCGCTGAAGGGGATCTCGATGGGGGCGGCCTGCTTCTCGCCGCTCGGGCCGCGGGCCTCGAGCTCGGCCCGCAGGAGCTCGAGGTTCACGCTCGACCGGGCGAACAGGTCCCGGACCAAATCGTCCCCCTCCTTGATCAGGCCCAGGAGGAGGTGCTCGGAGCCGATGACCCTGCTGCCCATCTGGCTGGCCTCGTAGCGCGCCAGGAACAGCACCTTCTTGGCCTTTTCCGTGTACTTCTCGAACATGCGCCTGGTCGCCGCCCCCGCTTGTCTGGTGGATCGTCCGTCGTCAGTGGGGAACCCGGGAGGTCCCAACCGCCGTATTGTAGCGGCCGCCTCCCGAGGCCGTCAAGGAACCGTGCTCCATCCGCAGGACGCGCGTGCAGGACGACGCCAGCCTCTCGCTGTGCGTCGCCAGGAGCGTGGTCATGGCGTGGCGGCGCTGCAGCTCGAGGAGAAGGCCGAACACCGACTCCGCGTTCCTCTCGTCCAGGTTGCCGGTCGGCTCGTCCGCCAGCAGCAGGGCCGGCCCTCCCACGATGGCCCGGGCGATGGCGACGCGCTGCTGTTCCCCTCCCGACAGCTCGGTCGGGCGGCGGTCGAGCAGCCCGGCCAGCCCGAGCCCCTCCAGGACCGTCGCGGCCCGGGCCCGCGACCGCCGACGATCCTCCCCCCGGATGAGCAGCGGCATCATGGCGTTCTCCACGGCGCTGAACTCGGGGAGGAGGTGATGGAACTGGAACACGAAGCCGATCTGCCGGTTGCGGTACGCGGCCCGCTCCGCAGCGCCGGCCGAGGCGATGTCCCGCCCCCGGAACAGGATCGATCCGGAGTCCGGCCGATCGATCGCCCCGACCAGGTGCAGGAGCGTCGTCTTGCCGGCGCCGGACTCGCCGAGGACGGCCACCATCTCGCCCCGCTCGACCACGAGATCGAGCCCTCGCAGCACCTCCACCCGCCGCTCCGGCGGGCCGAACGACCTGTCCAGGTCCCGGCAGTGGAGGATCGGGTCCGCCACGGTCCTACTCGTAGCGCAGCGCCTCCGACGGATCCAGCTGCGAGGCCCGCCAGGAGGGATAGAGGGTCGCCAGAAACGAGACCGCCACGGTCGCAGCGGCGACCAGCAGGAGGTCCAGGGGCCGGACGTGGAACGGCACGTAGGGGATGAAGTAGACGTCCACGGGCAGGTTGACGACGCGATAGCGGTCCAGAAGCCAGGCCAGGACGCTGCCCAGGCCGATGCCGGCCGCCGTCCCGAACAGCGCGATGATCAGGCCCTGCAGCAGGAAGATGCGCCGGACGGCGGCCCGCGTGGCGCCCATGGCCGACAGGACGCCGATATCGCGCATCTTCTCCATCACCATCAGGACCAGGATCGAGACGATGTTCAGCGCCGCGACGATCACGATGAGCCCGATGGCGATCGACATCGCCAGCTTCTCGAGACGCAGCGCCGAGAAGAAGGTGCGGTTCATGCGGATCAGATCGTTGACGTAGAAGCCGTCCCCCAGGGAGCCCTGCACGTCGCGGGCGGCGCGCTGGACCTCGCCGGGACGCACCACGCGGGCCTCGATGGCGGTCGCCTGATCCGCCCCGAGCCCCACAAAGCGCCGCGCCGCGTCGATCGAGACGTACACGCGGCTGCTGTCGATCTCGTAGAAGCCCGCGTCGGCGAGGGCGGCGACCTCGAACTCGCGGCTCTTCGGGACGGTGAGCAGGGGCGAGACGTCGGCCCGCGCGATGATCAACCGCACGACGTCCCCCGGACCGACCCCCAGCGTCTGGGCCAGGTCCTTGCCGAGGACGGCGCGGTCCCGTCCGGCCGCGGTCGGGGTGGCGAGCAGCCCCAGATCCCCCCGGACGTGCGACGCGATCTCGGTGACCAGCCTCTCGGCGTCCGGTTCGATCCCCTTGATGAGCACGGCGGTTCCGGCCGGGTTGAGCCGGCTCACCGCCATTCCCTTCTCGAACACGACCGGGGCGGCCGCCGCCACCGGCTCGAGCCCGGCGACACGCCGGAGAGTCGCCCGGGCGTCGTCCAGGGGCCGCCCCGACCAGCCGGAGAGTATCGTCAGGTGGGCGTTGGCCCCGAGGATCTTGGCCTGGATCTGCTCCTGGAACCCGGTCATCAGCGCGAGCACGACGACCAGCGCGGCCACCCCGACCACGATCCCTACGGCGGAGATGAGGGAGATGACGTAGATGATCGCCTGCTTGCGCCTGGCCAGCAGATAGCGCCTGGCGATAAAGAGTGGATATCCCATGCGGGGCGCCTCCCGCCGGACGCCGTCCCGCCCGCCGGGCAGGCCGCTCATCCTACAGCGGCCCATCCGGCAGGTCAAGGATCGGGCGCACCCCAGTTCGCCGCTGCACCCCTCACCCTTCCGGCGTATGATCTCGGTGCGACGGACGAACCGGCATGCACCGACCCCGTCTTCTGCCGGCCGCGACGATGCTCGCGGCGCTGATCGCGCCCACGGCCGCGCTCTGGCGCGCTCCGGGCGCCGCGGCGGATGATCGACCCGCCGGCGCCGCTCCGGCGCCGCTGGTCGAGCGCGCCACTTCCGAGATGGTCCTCATCGAGGCCTACGTCACCGGTCGTGACGGCCGTCCGGTCCGGGGCCTGACGGTCTCCGACTTCGTCCTGAAGGTCGACCGGCGCGCCAAGCCGATCTCCTCCTTCGAGCACGTCGTGATCGTCCCCTCCTCCCCGGAGGAGGCGCCCTCGCCCGCCGGCGGGAGGCCGCCGTCCGCGGCCCACCGCGGCGCGCGCGCCCTCCCCCGCCGGCTGGTCCTGTTCTTCGAGGACGCCACCTCCCGCTTCGAGAACCTGACGCAGGCGCGGCTCGCGGCGGAGCGGTTCGTGAGGTCGGGACTGGCGCCGACCGACGAGGTCGCCATCGTCGCCTACGACCCCAACCGGAGGTTGGAGGTCCTGAGCGATTTCACCACCGACCGCGAGGGGCTGCGGGCGGCGATCCGGAAAAGCCTCGAGGACGCGAGACGATTCTCCGACTTCGCGAGCCGGCAGGAGGACCGCAGGGACGAGATCCTCCGCACCTCACGCGGCGCCCTGCGCGGCGGCAGCGCCCGGGCGGCGGTCTCCCTCGCCGCGACCTTCGCGAGGGAGGACACCGCCCTGATGGCCCCCGTCCTTCGCGCGCTGGCGAACCTGATCGACGCGCTGGCGGCATGGCCAGGATACAAGGGGATCATCTTCGTGGGCGCGGGCATCCCGGAATACCCCGGAGCCGACTACTGGAGCCCGACCATCGTCGGGCGCGATCGCTTCCTGCTCGACATCCAGAGCTTCAACCTCTCGGCCGAGCTCAAGGCCCTGGCGCGCTCCGCTGCGGCGAGCGGCGTCGCGCTGCACTCGGTGCAGACCAGCGGCCTGGTCCCGGGGACCAGCGCCAGGACGCCCGGACACGTCGGGCTTCGCCATTCGCCGCAGCAGTCGGCCTTCCGGCGCGAGAACTCGCTCAAGAACCTGGCGCTGAACTCCGGAGGGATCTCCTCCACGTCGAACGACATCCTCGAGGGGCTCGAGAGGATCGAGCGGGGCAGCCGGGAGTACTACGTCCTCGGGTACGTGCCCGAGGGGCCACCCGACGGCCTCTATCACTCGGTGACCGTCAAGGTCCGGATCGGCGGCGCCCGGGTCCGCCACCGGGACGGCTTCATCCGCCTGACGCCGGATGAGGCCCTCGAGCGCCGCATCGAGGCCGCCCACCTCCTCCCGGAGCTTCACTCGGACCTGCCGCTCGAGATCGCCGCCGTGCCGGGGCCCGGAGACTCCTCCTCGCGGACGACCGACATCGTGCTCTACGTGGCCGAAGGCGAGATCCTCTTCGTGCCTCACGGCAGCCGTCGCGCGGCGCGGATCGAGGTCGGGCTGGTGGGGCTGGACGCGGGCGGCCGGGAGACCTACCGGGCGGCGCGGAGGATCCGCGTCGCCGTCCCGGCGGGGGCCGGACCGTCGCTCGGCCTCGACCTGGTCTCCCGCATCACCCTCCCGGTCCGGGACCAGACGATCACGGCCGTCCTCTCCGACCTCCAGTCGGGCGCCATCGGGGCCGCACGGCTCGGCCTCTCCCGCTCCGATCTGGCCGAGCAGCGTCTGGTGGGGCTGTCGATCTACGCGCTGAACCAGACGGCCCTATGGATCGAGTTCGACCGGCCGGAGGCCGGCGAGGAGCAGGAGCGGCTCGCGGACTACGAGCAGGGGCCGGCCCTCCGGGCCCGCTTCGCCCCGGGCGAGCCTCTGGCCTGCGCGTTCAGGCTCCCGCACGGCGCGCTCCCCGCCGCCGCGGAGTTCGACCTGCAGATCCTGAAGGACCACCGGGTGGTCCGCTCCAAGCCGCTCGTGATCGAGGACGGGCAGACCGGCGTGATCAAGGCGACCCTCCCCACCGAGGGCCTCGCGGACGGGTCGTACGTCCTGTCGATCCGGGAGAGGAGCGACGCGGGAGGCCGGGAGCGCGGCCGGCTGGGCTTCCGCATCGGCCCCGACGGCCGGGCCGTCGGGCCCTGACCGATCCGTCGAGCTCCTCGGGCGGACCTCGCCCGGGTCAGGGCCGCGGCTCCTCCACGCGCTTGCGGGCCACCCAGGAGCCGGAGGTCGGCTGCCCCCCCGTCAGGACGTAGTTCTCCCAGGTGCCGCGGAGGGTCCGTCCGTCCGGGGAGACCCTGCCCTCGAGGTCGGAGGAACGGCCCAGCTTCGAGTCGATCCGATGCAGGAGGACCTTGCCGTCCACGAACGTCCCCTGGAGACTCCCCTTCCACCCTCCCTCCATGACGTACTCGCCCGATAGGAGGGTGCCCGACTGGCGGAGCGTGAAGGCGCCCGTGTCCCCGCTGGGCAGGTAGGTCACGTCCCAGACCCCGGTGAGCGCCTCGTTGTCCGCCGGGAGGGTGCGGCGCAGCCGATCGATCCGCTCCTGCAGGATCTCGATCCTCTGGTGGGCGTCGCGGATGGCGCTCCGGATCTGGCGGCCGTCACGGAACAGCGCCTCCAGGGTCCGCTCCGCCTGCTGGAGGGCCCCGTCCCGGTAATCGATCAGCTCCGGGTCCGCCTCCACCCGGCCTTCCACCATCGCCTCGAGCTCCCTCAGGAGAAGGCCAAGCCGGTCGCGCGCCGCCTCCTGGGCGCGCGCGTTCTCGGAGTGACGCTGCAGCGCCGAATCGAGGCGCCGCTGCTCCAC
>JBHIBC010000082.1:0-12091 GCA_046758905.1 Acidobacteriota bacterium
CCTAGGGCAACCTGAGCGACGGGCCGCGCGCGTCACCGGCTCAGGCCGGTTCTCGCTCATGAGCAACGGGTTAGCGCATCCGGCCGGCCCGAGCGGCGGATCGGCGCGGGCGGCGGATTCGGGGTCGGTCGGCGCTGCCGGGAATACCGGGGGCGCGGCGGGGGTTGAGATGAGGACCAGTCGGTCCACTCGGGCCCGGCCCGCGCGGCGCAGGGCTCCGGCCGGGGGACCTCAATCGACAGGAGGAGAGTGATCGCCATGATCAGACGCTACGCCAAGCTCAGCCGCGTCGTCCCCGCCGTCGCGCTCGTGGTGCTCGCGGCGTCGGCCCTCAGCATCCACGCTCAGATGATGAAGAAGCCGGAGATGGTGACCTTGTCGGGGAGGATCATGGATCTTACCTGCGCCGCCAAGGGCCACGCCATGATGGGCAAGTGGAACAACGCCCTCAACGACGACCACATGACGCCCGACGGCAAGAAGGCCAACTGCGCCAGGATGTGCCTGCTCGGCGGGCAGCCCGCGGCCCTGTTCGACACGAAAAAGAACAAGATCGAGGCCGTCTTCGCCTGCAACCCGCGGGCCACCCTGGCCGAGTACGCCGCCCAGGATGTCGAGGTGATGGGCTTCTGGGCCACCAAGAACAAGGAGGGGCTCAGGACCTTCGTGCCGCAGAAGATCCGGAACGCCGGCTCCGGCGCCTGGACCGAGGTGAACTGCGCCACGATGCACGCCTGATACCCGGGGGTCTCGGGGGGCGCCAATAGACGCGTGAACCACCGAAGGCCGCGGTGCATCCTGGCGACCCGGGGACCGCGGCCTTCTTCACACAGGTCGACAGGGCACCCTGATCTTCAGGACCCGCCCCGCCGGAGGGGAACGGGGCTTGTCACAGATCTGCCCGAGATGGGCGAACCGGATGGCGGTCTATCTGGCCGGCGGCGGGGCGGGGTTCGCCCTGCTGGCGTTGCTCGGCGTCGGGTATTTCTTCTCGCCCGAGTTCACCGACGTCGGATACCGTCCGCTCCAGCCCGTCCCCTTCAGCCACAGGCAGCATGTCGGCGAGCTCGGGATCGACTGCCGCTACTGCCACGCGAGCGTGGAGGTCTCCGCCGTCGCCTCCGTGCCCCCGACGCAGACGTGCATGAACTGCCATCGGCTGGTCGGGCGTCGCAGCGAGAAGCTGGAAGCGGTGCGCGAGAGCTTTGAGACGGGGCAGCCGATCCGGTGGGTTCGCGTCCACAAGGTCCCGGAGTTCGCCCATTTCGACCACAGCGTCCACGTCGCCGCCGGGGCGGGCTGCGCGAGCTGCCACGGCGACGTGTCCCGAATGGACGAGATCATGCAGGTCGAGCCGCTGAGCATGGGCTGGTGCCTGGACTGCCACCGCGATCCGGACGCGCACCTCGGGTTACCCGATGCGCGGCCCGGCGCGGCCGGGGCGAGCCCGCCCGCGCGCCTCGGCCCGGCGGGAGGGCTCGCGCAGGAGCGCCACGGTCGCCCCCCCACGGACTGCACCGCATGCCACCAATGAGGAGGGAACGGCAGCGAGGCGGCGCCGGAGACGCTCCGAGCCAGTGGCGGAGCCTGGAGAGACTGACGGGCTCGCCGCCTCCCGGGGAGCGACCGGGGGACGAATTCCCGGAGGGAGCGGCCGAGCCGCCCGGGGGCCTGACCCGGCGGGACATCTTGCATCTGTTGGGAGCCTCCTTCGCGCTGGCGGGGTTGGCCTCCTGCAGGAGGCCAGTGGAGGCGATCGTCCCGTACGTCTCGGCTCCCGAGGACCTGATCCCGGGAGTCCCGAGACGCTACGCCACGACGATGCCGCTCGGCACCGGCGCCTACGGCCTCTTGGTCGAGAGCCGCGACGGCCGCCCGACGAAGGTCGAGGGGAACGAGGCGCACCCGTCATCGCGAGGGGTGGCGAGCTGCTGGATGCAGGCGTCGATCCTGGATCTCTACGATCCCGACCGGTCGCCCCGCGTCCTGCACCGGCCGCGCCCGGGTGGCTGGGCGCGGGAGTCGACCTGGGAGGACTTCCTCGGGTTCTGGTCCCGGATCCGCGGCACCGCGGAGGCCTCGGGCGGAGAGGGCCTCGCCGTCCTGACGGGGAGCTACGCCTCGCCGACCCTTTCCGGCCTAATCGGCCGGCTCATGGATCGCTTCCCGAGGGCCCGAGTGGTGGTCTACGACCCGATCGGGGATGAGAACGTCTACGAGGGGCTGCGGCGCGCGACGGGGGAAGCCCTGCGGCCCGTCTACCATCTGGAGAGGGCCCGGACGATCCTCGCTCTCGACGCGGATCTCCTCCTGACGGAGAGCGAGGGCCTCGCCCACGCGCGGGGGTTCGCCGCGGCGCGCCGCCTCTGCGGCGAGAGCGCCGGCATGAGCCGGCTCTACGCCGTGGAGAGCGCCCTCTCCCTGACCGGCGCCGCGGCCGATCACCGGTTGCGCCTGCAGAGCCGCCGAATACCGGCCTTCCTCGCGGCGCTGGCGCTTCGGCTCCGGGACCTCGGCGTCCCCATCGGGGTTCCGGAGAGGCTTCCCGTTCCCTCCCTGCCCGAGGAGGCTCGCAGCAGGCTCGGGGTCATCGCCCGTGACCTGGGCGCATCGGGTCGCGCCGCGCTCGTCCTGGCGGGACGATCCCAGCCCCCCGAGGTGCACGCGCTGGTCTACGCCCTCAATCGGGCCCTGGGATCCCTGGGGAGGACCGTGTCGTTGCGCCCGCTCAGGGACACGGGATGGGGAGGAGCCTCAGGGCTCGGGGACCTGGTCGAGGCGATGCGGCGCCGGGACATCTCGACGCTGATCATCCTGTCCGGCAACCCCGCCTTCACGGCCCCCGCGGACCTGGAGTTCTCCGACGCGTTGGGCCGGGTGCGCCACACGGTTCACCTGAGCACCCACGTGGACGAGACCTCGCGGCTGGTGGAGTGGCATCTTCCACGGTCTCATTTCCTGGAATCCTGGGGAGACGCCCGCGCCGCCGACGGCTCGGCCAGCGTCATCCAGCCGCTCATCGCCCCGCTCTTCGACAGCCGCAGCCCCATCGAGCTGCTCGGGATCCTGCTCAGCGGCGAGGAGGTCGGTGGCTACAGGCTGGTCCGGGAGACGTGGCTCGAGGGCATCCTGGCCGCGACCGATTTCGAGACCCGCTGGAACCGTGTCCTGCACGACGGCGTCCTCGAGAACAGCGCCCTGCCCGCGGTGACGCCGGCGCCGCGAGCGGGGGCGGCGCGCGAGGCCCTCGCCGCAGCTGCGGCGCCGTGCGCGGCTCGCGGCGCCGGGGGGATGGAGATCGTCTTCCAGGCTTCCGCGGCCGTGTACGACGGCCGTTTCGCCAACAACGGCTGGCTGCAGGAGCTGCCCGATCCGATCACCAAGATCACCTGGGGCAACGCCGCCCTCCTCAGCCCCCGGACCGCCGCCGCCCTGGGCCTGCGCAGCGGCGAGGTGGTCGGTCTCCGCCTCGGGGGCCGGAGGATCCAAGCCCCGGTCCTGGTGGCGCCGGGCCAGGCGGACGAGTCCATCGCCATCGCGCTGGGCTACGGGAGGAGCGCGGCCGGCCGGGTTGGGGACGGTGTCGGGGTCAGCGCCTACCTGCTGCGTCATTCCCGGGCACCGTATTGCGACGGCGGCCTCCGGATCGAGAGGACGGGTCGGTTCGTCCGGCTCGCGCAGACCCAGGAACACTGGGAGATGGAGGGGAGGTCGCCGGCCAGGGAGGCCACGCTGGACGAGTACAGGTCGAGCCCGCACTTCGCCTCCGCGGAGGACGCGGCGCCCGAGCCGCGGCCCCTCTGGGAGGGGCACGACTACGGCAGCGGCTACCAGTGGGGCATGTCCATCGACCTGAACCTCTGCATCGGCTGCAACGCCTGCATCACGGCCTGCCAGAGCGAGAACAACGTGCCGATCGTCGGGAGGGAGCAGGTCCTGCGCGGCCGGGAGATGCACTGGCTGCGCGTCGACCGCTATTTCACGGGCGGGGCGGAGGAGCCCGGGGTCGTGTTCCAGCCGGTGCCGTGCATGCATTGCGAGAACGCCCCATGCGAGGCGGTCTGCCCGGTGGCGGCGACGGTTCACGACCGGGAGGGGATCAACGCTCAGGTCTACAACCGCTGCATCGGGACCCGGTACTGCTCGAACAACTGCGCGTACAAGGTGCGGCGGTTCAACTTCTTCAACTACACCAGGGAGCTGCCCGAGCTCGTCCGGATGGCCATGAACCCCGACGTGACCGTGCGGTCCCGCGGGGTGATGGAGAAGTGCACCTACTGCATCCAGAGGATCAACCGGGCCAAGCGCGAAGCGAGGGGGGAGGGCCGAGCGGTGCGTGACGGGGCGCTCAAAACCGCCTGCCAGCAGACCTGTCCCGCGGAGGCGATCGTGTTCGGCGACGTCAACGATCCACAGAGCCGGGTGTCACGCATGAAGCGGCACGACCGCACGTACACGCTGCTCGCGCATCTCGACACGCGGCCGCGCACGACGTACCTGGCCCGTCTCCGCAATCCGAATCCGGAGTGGGAGGTGGCCTGAGGGATGTCGACGGACCCGTGGCTCGGCCGTGCCGCCGGAGCGCTCGCGTTCGGCCTCCTCTCCCTGCTCCTCGCCGGGTGCGCCCGGGGGTGTCCGTCCAGGAGGCCGCCCATCCACCCGAATCCCAACATGGACCGGCAGCCGAAGTACCTGGCGCAGGCGGAGAGCCGCTTCTTCTACGACGGGGCGGCGATGCGCCTGCCCGTGCCGGGGACGGTGGCGCGGGGGGAGCTGCGCGACGACGAGGAGTACTTCACGGGGAGGAGCCCCTGGGGCTTCTTCGTCGGCCGGAATCCACTCGAGGCGACGGACGGGCTCATCGCTCGCGGGAGGAGCCGGTACGGGATCTACTGCTCTCCCTGTCACGGCCCGCGCGGCGACGGGCGGGGGATGCTCGCCACGCGCGCCAAGGTGAAGAGCGCGGATCTCCTCGCGCGGCGCGTGCGGGAGATGCCGGACGGACGGATCTACCACGTGATCTCGAACGGCCTCGGCCTCATGCCGGGCTACCGCTATCCGATCCGGCCGGCCGACCGGTGGGCCATCGTGGCCTACCTCAGGAGACTCCAGGAAGGGGAGGCCGGTCGATGATCAGGGCGCTTCCGTTCCTGGGGGCGGCCGTCCTCGCGGCGCTGCTGTCGGCCGCGGCCCTGTCCGCGCTCGATCGATACGCGGCCTACCACTCGCCCCTCCACGGCCCCGGGCCCGGGTGGACCCCGCGCCTGCAGGGGCTCGAGGACCTGCGGGAGTGGCGCGCCAGGCGGGCCGCGGAGGCGCTCCGCAGAGCCGAGCTTCTGCGCGAGCTGACCACGGAGAGGATGGTGGAGCTGGGGAGGGAGATCGTGCACGGCAGGGGGCTGTGCTTCAACTGCCATCGGATCGGCGACGTCGGCACGGGCGAGCAGGGGCCGAATCTGGAGGGGGTGGGGGCGGCGGCGGGGTCCCGGCGGCCGGGCCTGAGCGACGTGGAGTATCTCGCGCAGTCCCTCTACCGGCCGGAAGCCTTCGTGGTTCCGGGCTTCAGCCCGGCGATGCCGCCGGCGAACGGCCCGCCGATCGGGCTCGACGACCTGGAGATCGCGATGGTCATCGCGTATCTGCAGTCCTTGGGGGGAACACCGAGCATCGCTCCGGACACCCGCCTCCCGTATGGGGCGGATGGGACCGCACCGGCGGACTGAGGGCGCGAGGAGCATGGCGGAGACGATCATCGACATCGATCCGATCGGGGGGCGGGCGCCTCTCGTCGCCGGGCGGTCCGACTTCCACGACATCACCGAAACGGTCTCGCGTCCGGTGGAGTGGAAGCCGCCCGCGGGCTGGTACGTGGTCTTCGGGGTCTCCAGCGCGATGCTGGCCACCTTCCTGGTGAGCATCGCGTGGCTGCTCTGGGAAGGCGTCGGGGTCTGGGGCAACAACATCCCCGTCGCCTGGGGGTGGCCGATCACCAACTTCGTCTTCTGGGTCGGGATCGGTCATGCCGGCACGCTGATCTCGGCCATCCTCCTCCTCTTCCGCCAGCGTTGGCGAACCTCCATCAACCGGGCCGCCGAGGCGATGACGATCTTCGCGGTGCTGTGCGCCCTCGTGTTCCCCGCGATCCATACGGGCCGGCCGTGGCTCGCCTACTGGATGCTGCCGATCCCCAACCAGATGGGTGTCTGGCCCCAGTTCCGCAGCCCCCTCATGTGGGACGTGTTCGCGGTCTCGATCTATTTCACCGTCTCGGTCATCTTCTGGTATGTGGGGCTGATCCCCGACCTGGCGACCCTGCGCGACAGAGCCAGGACCAGGATCCGCCGACTCGCGTACGGGATCCCGGCCCTCGGCTGGCGGGGCTCCGGGAGGCACTGGGCGCATTACGAGCGCGCCTATCTCCTGCTCGCGGGCCTCGCCACCCCGCTGGTGATCTCCGTCCACTCCGTCGTCTCCTTCGACTTCTCCGTGTCGCAGGTTCCGGGCTGGCACACCACGCTTTTCCCGCCGTACTTCGTCGCCGGCGCCATCTTCTCGGGCCTGGCGATGGTCGTGACCCTGATGGTCATCTGCCGGGTGGCCTTCGGACTCGAGCGGCTGATCACCCTGCTGCATTTCGACCGGATGGCGCGGCTCATCCTCCTGACCGGAAGCATGGTGGGCTATGCGTATCTGGTCGAGTCCTTCATCGCCTGGTACAGCGGCAACCCCTTCGAGCAGTTCGCCATGGCGAACCGGGCGCTGGGCCCTTACGGCTGGGCCTTCTGGGTGATGGTCGCCTGCAACGCCCTGGCGCCCCAGGTGTTCTGGATCAGGCGCGCCCGAGTCAACATCCCCGTCCTCTTCACGGTCTCGATCATGGTGAACGTGGGCATGTGGCTCGAGCGGTTCGTCATCATCGTGGGCTCCCTGCATCGGCCGTTCCTGCCCTCGAGCTGGGGGTGCTTCTCCCCGACGGTGTGGGACGTCGCGACTCTGATCGGCAGCTTCGGCCTGTTCTTCACGCTGTTCTGTCTGTTCGTGCGCTACGTCCCGATGGTGGCCATGGCCGAGGTGAAGGGAGTCCTGCCCAAGGCTCGCGCCCATGGCTGAGGCGAGGTCCCGCGACGAAGCCTTCGGCCTCTTGGCCCAATTCAGCGCCCCGCAGCAGCTGCTGGAGGCGTGTCGCAGGGTCCGGGACGCCGGCTATCGCCGCTGGGACGCCCACTGCCCGTTCCCCGTCCGCGGCCTGGAGCGGGCCATGGGCCTGGGGCGGTCGCCCGTGGGGTGGCCCGTCCTGGCGCTGGGCCTGTCGGGAGCCGCCGCCGGAATGGGCCTCCAGTGGTGGGTGAGCACGCAGGCGTACCCCCTGGTGATCGGCGGCAAGCCGTTGTTCAGCTGGCCGGCCTTCGTCCCCATCATGTTCGAGTGCGGCGTCCTCGGGGGCGCCCTGGGCGCCCTCATCGGCTTCCTGCTGCTGGCCCGGCTTCCGAGACCTCACCACCCGCTGTTCGATTCGGCCCGCTTCGACCGGGCGACCGACGACGGGTGGTTCATCTCC
This sequence comes from Acidobacteriota bacterium, assembly GCA_046758905.1. Classification (GTDB taxonomy): domain Bacteria; phylum Acidobacteriota; class Polarisedimenticolia; order Gp22-AA2; family Gp22-AA2; genus JBHIBC01. The sequence goes on from JBHIBC010000082.1 coordinate 7,559, forward strand.
ATCGAGGCCCACGACCCGAGGTTCGCCAGGGAGGAGACCGAGCGGCTCCTCAGGGATGCGGGGGCGGTCCACGTCGAACTGATCGGGGCGTAGTCGGGGGACATGAGGGGGGAGCGATCGCCCGTGGCGGAAGCTGGTCGAGGGAAGTCGCCACCCCCCGCGGGTCGGTCTGCTCCTGAGGGTCGTCCCCGGGGCCGGCTCCCCGCCGCCGCCGTCGCGGTGGGGCTCGCGGGGCTCGCCGCGTCTTTCCTGCTCGGTTCCGAGGACCCCCGGCGCCTGTGGCTCTCCTACCTCGTGTCCTGGCTGTTCTTCCTCAGCGTGGCCCTCGGGGGACTGTTCTTCGTGCCGGTGCAGTTCCTGAGCCGCGCCGCCTGGAGCGTCGTGATCCGGCGCGCGGCGGAGCAGGTGATGGGCACCCTGCCGGTCCTGGCGGCCCTGTCGCTGCCGCTGGCGTTCGGCGCGAGGGAGATCTATCCGTGGCTATCCGGCGAGGCGGCCGGGGACGACCCGATCCCCGGGAGCAAGGGCGCCTATCTCAATCCGGGCTTCTTCTATCTGCGCGCGGCCGTCTACCTGCTCAGCTGGTCGATCGCCGCCTGGTGGATGCGCCGTCAGTCTCTGTGCCAGGACGAGACGGGCGATCCGGCAGCCACCCGGCGGCTCCAGACGGCGAGCGCGCCGATCCTGGTGTGGTTCGCCCTGACGGTGACGTTCGCCACCTTCGACTGGATCATGTCGCTCGATCCGCATTGGTTCTCCACCATCATCGGCGTCTACTTCTTCAGCGGCTGCGCCGTCGCCATCCAGGCGTTTCTCGTGCTCATGGTGCCCTCGATCCAGAAGGGAAGGGGGCCCATCCGGAACGTGGTCACCGCGGAACACCTTCACGATATGGGCAAGCTCCTGTTCGCGTTCACAGTCTTCTGGGCCTACATCGCGTTCTCGCAGTTTCTGCTGATCTGGTACGCCGCCATTCCGGAGGAGACCCGATGGTACGCCGAGCGCCTCGGGGAGGGATGGATCGGATTGACCGCCACGCTCGCCCTCGGTCATTTCGCGGTCCCCTTCTTCCTGCTGCTGCCGGAGGGGGCCAAGCGCAGGCGGGCCCCGCTCCTGGGCGCGGCCGTGTGGTTGCTGGCGATGCACTACCTGGATGTCTACTGGCTCGTCGTGCCCGGCCTCGACGGCGATGGGTTCCGGCCGCACCTTCTCGACCTGACGACCATGGCGGCCGTGGGAGGTCTGTTCCTCGGCTCGCTGGGATTCCTCCTGCGCCGCCACGCGCCCGTGCCGATCGCCGACCCCCGCCTTGAGGAGTCTCTCACCCTCGACAACGCCTGACCGCGGGTACGGTCGGCCCCGTCGGTGGGCGCACGGCCCCCGCGCCGTTCGGGCCGCCGCCGGCCGCGGTCGCACGGGCCGGCCCTTGATCGAGTGCCGGGCGCGGCGTATCGTGAAGCCGGAATCGGAGGCCGTTCACGGGGTGTAGCTGAGAAGGGAGAAGCAAGGGCCATGCGATGACCAATCCACTCACACGCGTACCCAGGGCTCTCGGTCCACTGGTGATCGGCACAATTCTGGTCCCGCCTCTCGTAGCCCGTGCGCGGACCCCCGCCGCGGGATTCGGTGCTCCTCTCAGTGTCGTCATGCCGATGAACGGCATCGAAGCCGTGTACAGTGAGAGCCGACATGCTTCCTACTACTTCCCCGAGATCAACGAATGGCCCCGCCCTGATGTGATCATCTATCCGGTTCTCGCACAGAGCGACTCGGGTCAACGTGCGTACATTCTGCGCATGGTCTTATTCGACGCGCCGCCGAGGACCCGCGAGACTCTGAGATTGCATGTCGATGGAGCATATCAGGAGCTACCCTTGATGCGGAGGCTGCCGTGGCTACCGACAACACCGGCTGTCCTCCGCTACGACTGTGACCCTCGGGGTCGGACCCAGTTTGATCCATAAGATCGCTGACGCTGGTGGAGTCACGCCGTCCCTGGGGAAGAGGCGGCACTCGTTGGATGCGCGGGACATGGACCGCTTCCAGCGAATAGCCGCTCCGGCCGAGATGGAAACCGGACTGTGGCTTCGGAGAGTCGGCCATGGCGGCCGTCAAGCAATGGCGATACGAGCTGCGGAAGATAGACGGTCAGCCCGTAGCCGTCCACTTCACGGTCGTAGTGGATTTCGTCTTGCGGAGCTAGCGCATCGCCGGCGTGGCGTGTCCGCCGGGGACCCGGTGGGGTTGCGGGGTGCGGCTACTCGCGATGAGTCGCGAGGGTCAACCCCCCTCCCGCAGCCCGTCGAAGCTGTCCGAACGGAGCGGCACCCGGCGATCTCTCCAGGACGGACCGCGGAGCGACCCGAATGTGACGAAAACGAGGCGATCTTCCTCCCGGCTCACTCATGCGATCAGGGACAGACAGCGCGCTCATTCCTGGAGGAGTCCTGTCCCCAGCTTCCGACCGCCGGGCTCACCGGCCGGACCATGTAGTAAAAGGCTCTTCCCGCGTTGGGCAGGCGCGGATCGGACACGAAGGTCGTGTCGGTCGCAGATAGGTGCGTGCAGCGCTCGAATCTCGGTGAGCGAGAGCGGACCACATCATAGAGGGTGGCGTTGATCTGAGCAGGCCAAGAGTACACCGTGTTGTCCGCCGCATTGTGGAAACCGGCATCGCCGGAGATCTCATCGACGACGCCGTACCGTAGATCTCCCGGACACTGGTTATCTAGGCGATCGTTGATCTCGGCAGCGCCGGGGTAGGTGTTGGGGTCACTGAATCTGCAGTCGGCGCAGCGGGGGAATCCGTCGTGATCGTCATCCCTCTCCTGAAAGGAGAAGTTCCCGTCACAGTCCGTGTCCAGCCCGTCGCAGATCTCGCTGCTCCCCGGGGACACGTTCGCGTTCCCATCGTCGCAGTCCGTCTGAGCACCAGCGGGACACGTGTGGAAGCCAGGAAACCCATAACCGTCCCCATCGAGGTCGGAACAGGTCTCAATCGGGCAGGATCCGCCCGGCGGCGGCGCCGAGTCGAGCGCAGGCAGTGAGGGAACCTGCGTGGTGCCCGCAATCCGGATGTCGTCCAGCCACCAGCCGTCGTCGTTAGCCAGGTTGTCCCAGCCGCCGCCGATCTCGAAGTACGAGGACGCGCTGCGGTCGAACACCCAGGACGCGCCGATCCAGCGGATCCTCACGCGCTGGCCGAGAAACTGAGAGAGGTCGAACTTGCTCTGCGCCCAGAGACCGAAGCCTGCAGGATCCTCGAAGCCGGGGCCCGAGCAGTCATTGTTGGGGTACGTGCCCGCGGCCCGGTCGACCCCGCAGTGCGACCAAGCGCCCTGACGGTCGCAGATCGTCTCGTGGGCGCCCCGCGGGGCGGGCGGCAGTGTGCCCGTGTCGGCCGGCGTGAACAGGCAGTAGTAGGGGCCGAACACGGGCACGGTGGGGATCTTGTCGTAGACGTTCTGAAACGGCACGAGCTTGTCCCAGACGCTCCACTCGTCGATGGCGGGGTCATGGTTCATATCGACCTGGATCTGGACATCGGCGCAGTCGGCGCACTGGTCGTGGAGAGCACCATGTAAGTTGCTGTCTACCAAGTCCGCGACATGGAAAAACGAGAGCTCCGGGTGGTCCGGTCCCGGAATGGGCGTGAGGTTCAGCGGGGCCGAGACGAAAGCCTGCAGGGCCCGCAGGTGGGTGGAGTCCCCGGACACGCCCGTCGGATCGAAGTGCGCTCCCATGTGAAGGGAGTTGGGAAGACTGAACGCTAAGTCACCGCCCGGCGGCGTGTCGTAGGAACAACCGCCGACGCAAGTACGTGTGCCGGAATCGCCGGGGAGGATCTCGTCGTTCGGGCAGTCGGCGGCGCCGTTCGGGCAGTGGAAGTGCCAGTCCATCGGGAAGTCCGGATCCAGGATGCACGCCGGGTTGCCGTCGGCCGCGTCGTCGAACCCGCCGCAGGCCACAACCCTCACCGTGTTGGGTCCGTCGGTGGAGTCGCTCCCCCGCATGTAGAGGCCCGGCGTTCCCGTGTAGCTGAGCGTGCCGCCGACGTCGAGCGCCTGCAGGAACGTGTCATCGACGCTGAAGACGCCGTCCCCATCCTTGTCGATGTCGAAGTTCTCGAGAGTGATGCCGTCATCGGCCGTGTCCGGGAGGCCGTCCGGCCCGAGCGTCAAGATCTGGGTCGCATCGGCAGGAAGATTGAGATCCGCCTGCAGGAAGAAGCAGGGCGGACCGGAGAACCTCTTTATCTCGTTTGCCACAACAAACACGCACAGGTCGATCCTGGCCGGGTCGGCCGGTGAGGGGCTCTCCAGCGTGTCACTGACTTTGAAGGTGAAGCCGGGTTGTGCGACGTCGAGGCTGCCGACCGCGATCACCTCGCCCGAGGCCATGCTCCCCACCTCTAACACTCCCTCAGTAATGCAGGCGACGTCCAGGTCCGCCGACGAGAGGACGACGCCCACCCCGGCTAGCAGGCTGTTGACGAATACGGATTCGAGCGCTTCTTCACGATGGTTCACCGCA
>JBHIBC010000083.1:0-11864 GCA_046758905.1 Acidobacteriota bacterium
CGGGCCCCCGTCAATTCCTTTGAGTTTCAGCCTTGCGACCGTACTCCCCAGGCGGAGCACTTAATGCGTTAGCTTCGGCACTCCCACCGCAATGGGAACGCCCAGTGCTCATCGTTTAGGGCTAGGACTACCAGGGTATCTAATCCTGTTTGCTCCCCTAGCTTTCGCGCCTCAGCGTCAGTACTGGTCCAGGAAGCCGCCTTCGCCACGGGTGTTCCTCCCGATATCTACGCATTTCACCGCTACACCGGGAATTCCACTTCCCTCTCCCAGACTCTAGCCGGGCAGTATAAGATGCAGTTCCACGGTTGAGCCGTGGGATTTCACATCAGACTTGCTCGGCCGCCTACGCGCCCTTTACGCCCAATGATTCCGAGCAACGCTGGCCCCCTCCGTATTACCGCGGCTGCTGGCACGGAGTTAGCCGGGGCTTCCTCTGGTGGTACAGTCAGGGCCCGGGGATATTAGCCCCGGACCTATTCTTCCCACCCGACAGGACTTTACGACCCGAAGGCCTTCATCGTCCACGCGGCGTCGCTGCGTCAGGCTTTCGCCCATTGCGCAAGATTCCTCACTGCTGCCTCCCGTAGGAGTGTGGACCGTGTCTCAGTTCCACTGTGGCCGGTCGCCCTCTCAGGCCGGCTACCCATCGGAGCTTTGGTGAGCCGTTACCTCACCAACAAGCTAATGGGGCGCGGGCCCCTCCTCAGGCGCCAACTTTCATGAATAGGTCAGCTTTGGGCGCGGTGCCCGGAGACCCCGCGTCGTCATCCGGTATTAGCCCGCCTTTCGGCAGGTTATTCCGGACCCGAGGGCAGGTTACCCACGTGTTACTCACCCGTTCGCCACTTTACCGGGGGTATTGCTACCCCTTTCTCGTACGACTTGCATGTGTTAGGCACGCCGCCAGCGTTCGCTCTGAGCCAGGATCAAACTCTCCATCGAAACTCGATGCCCCGAAGGGCGTCGTCTTCAGTGGTGGTCTGCCCTGTTGTGCTTTTGCTGAGAACTCAGACGGAACGGATGCGCTATTCAGTTTTCAAAGAGCAGTTTACGCAGGCAACGTATTCTAGGTGAGCGGTCGGTCGCCTGTCAAGCCCCCGGGGCCCCAAATTCCCCTTGATCGCCGCGCGCTCCTTAGTGTAGGATTTTGTGACGGATAGGCCTTAGTGGGCTGGCGGTTCGCCCACTTTATTTATTTAGGGGCCCTCCCGGGGGCGGGGCGCCTGAGCGGCCGCACCCCGGGAGGGGGTCGCGAGCATGGACGCGGTGGACCTGGACAAGATCCGGGAGACCGCCCGCGGGCTCGTCGAGTTCGCCGGGATGGAGATGGTCCATCTCGAGATGAAGCGCGGGCCGGGAGGATGGGTCCTGAGGCTATTCATCGACAAGGAGGGCGGCGTCACGCTGGACGACTGCTCGCGCATCAGCCGCCGGCTGTCGGCCCAGCTCGACGTCGACGACCCGATCCCCCACCGTTACACCCTGGAGGTCTCCTCCCCGGGGCTCGAGCGGCCCCTGTTCAGCGACCGCGACTTCGAGCGCTTCGCCGGGCGCATGCTCCGCCTCTCGACTCGCGAGCCCCTGGCGGGGGGCCGGCGCAATTTCAGGGGCCGGCTCCTGGGGCTCCGCGACGGGGTGGTGCACCTGGCGCTGGAGGGGGGTGAGGAGATCGCCGTCCCTCGGGAGCAGGTGGCCAGCGCCCGACTCGAGCTGGACGAGACCCGCCTCCGGGCATCAACCGGAACGAGAGGACGCCACGCATGAGCAACGAGATCTTCCAAGCCATCGAACAGGTCGGGCGCGAGAAGGGCATCGATCTGGATATCGTCATCCAGGCGGTCGAGGACGCCTACGCCGCCGCCGCCAAGAAGTTCTTCCGCACCAAGGAAGAGCTGGGGGCGCGCTTCGACCGCGAGACGGGCTCGTTCGACGTCTTCGCCCGCAAGAAGATCGTGGAGGAGGTGACCAACCCCGACCTCGAGATCACGCCGGACGAGGCGCGCGATCTGGAGCTTCCCGCCAGCGAGGAGGGGATCGTGGAGATCCTCAAGCCGCGTGACGGCCTGTCCCAGCTCGGCCGGATCGCCGCGCAGGCGGCGAAGCAGATCATCTTCCAGAAGGTCCGCGAGGCCGAGCGGGACAATATCTACAAGGAGTACGTCGACCGGGTCGGCGAGATGATCAACGGAGTGGTCAAGCGCTTCGAGCGCGGCAACATCATCGTCGACCTCGGCCGCACCGAGGGGCTCCTGCCCAAGAAGGAGCAGTCCCGGGCGGAGCGCTACAGCCAGGGGGACCGGATCCGCGCGGTTATCGTGGACGTGGACCGCAACGCGAAGGGCCCGCAGGTGATCGTCTCCCGCACCGACGAGAGGCTGCTGATGAAGCTGTTCGAGATGGAGGTGCCGGAGATCTACGACGGCACGGTCGTCATCGAACGGGCGGTGCGCGACCCCGGGGACCGCGCCAAGGTGGCCGTCCGCTCCAAGGACCGGGACGTCGATCCGGTCGGGGCGTGCGTCGGCATGAAGGGCTCGCGCGTGCAGTCGATCATCCGCGAGCTGCGCGGCGAGAAGATCGACATCGTGCAGTACTCGGAAGACGTCAGCAGCATCGTCACCAACGCGCTGAACCCGGCCAAGATCAACCGCGTCCAGATCGTCGATACGGAGGACATGGCGCTGGAGGTCGTGGTCGACGACGAGCAGCTGTCGCTCGCCATCGGGAAGAAAGGACAGAACGTGCGGCTTGCCGCCCGCCTGGCCGGATGGAAGATCGACATCAAGAGCGAGCAGGAGAAGAAGCGGGAGGTCGAGGCCGAGATGGAACGGCGGGCGCGCGACGCGCGCGAGGTGGAGTCGCTCCAGGGGGTCGGCCGGAAGACGATCGAGAGGCTCATGGAGGCCGGGTACCGCGGCGTCGAGGCGATCCTCGAGGCCGGGGTGGAGGGGCTCACCCAGGTGCCGGGCATCGGCCCCAAGGGCGCGGAGAAGATCCTCGCGGCCGCTCAGGCGATGCTCGACACCCGACCGGCCCGAGAGGAGGAAGCCCGTCGGCTCGTCGAGCAGGAGGCGGCCGAGGAGGCGGCCCGACTCGCCGAGGAGCAGGCCGCCGAGGAAGCGGAGGAGCAAGCGGCCCGGGAGGCCGAGGAGCAGGCGGCCCGGGAGGCCGAGGAGCAGGCGGGCCTCGGGGCTGAGGCCGCGGCCCCGGCCGGCGAGACGGACGCTCAGGGGGAGACGGAGGAGGGGGCGGAGCGGGCCGAGCAGGCCGGCGCCGCGGAGGATTTCCAGGAGGCGGCTCCCGGAGAGGAGGGGGGCGAGGCCCTGCCCGGCGACGACCTCGAGGCCGGGGAGGAGGTCGGGCCAAGCGCCGAGTCTCAGGCGGCGGCCGACCCGTCCCCCCCGGGGTCCGACCGCGCGGAGGGCGAGCCGGAGGACCACCGGGGGGAGGGATAGATGGGGAAGATCCGGGTCGGCCAGCTAGCGAAGGAGCTTAACCTTACGGTTTCCGACGCGCTAGCGCGGCTGCGGAAGATCGGCATCCAGGCCAAGACGAATCTGAGCGCTCTCGAGGCGTCCGAGGCGGACCGGCTGCGCGCGGCGCTCAAGGTCAAGGCCCGGTCCGCTCAGTCGGTCAGGGCCGCCGGCCGGAAAGCGCCGCTCGGCCAGAAGGCCCAGGCGCGAGCGGGCGCGTCCCCGTTCGCCGGCCGCCGGCCGCCAAGGCCCCGACGAGCCCCGCCGCCGCGCCGGCAGGAAAGGGGGCGGCCAGGACGGCCGCCAAGACGGCGGTGCGGGCGAGTCCATCGGCCCCCGCGGCCGGGCCCCCGGCCCGGGTCGCGGCGGGCGCCGCGAAACCCGTACCGCCCCGCGTCGCCCAGAAGGCTCCGGCCGTAGCGCAGCGCCCGCCCGCGAGCCCCCCGACCCGAACGGCCAGGCCCCCGGCGGCTAGGCCGGACCGCGCGCACTCGGCTCCCGCGGCCGGGCAGCCGAGATCGGCGCAGACGGCCAGACCGCCGGGCGCCACCGGCGCGGGGCCGGCGGGGAGGCTGCCGGCGGCCGCCAGACAGGGGGCCCCGCCCCTCCCTGGACAGAGGCGGCCCGTCGCCCCCGCGCAGCGGCCGCGCATCACCTCCGCGCAGAGGGTCCCCGTCACTCCCGGACAGAGACGGCCTGTCACCCCGGGCCAGAGGCCGCCGGTCATTGCGCGGCCCGCGCAGCCCCGCACCGCCACCCCCGTCCGAGGGACGACCGGGGCGAGACCTCCTCTGACCGGCAAAGGTCAGCCGATCCGCCCCCATCTGCCGCCTAGGCCCGCGCCCGGGGCGATCCGCCCGCCGGCAGCCAGGCAGGTACGGCCGGGTGAGCCCGCCCGGCCCGTGCCGGCCAAGGGTCCCGCTCCGGCGCAGCCGAAGCCGGTCGCGATGCGCGGCGGGGCGCCGCGCCCGACGGCACCGCCCGTCGCTGCGCCGCCTCCCCCGGTGCCCGTCGTCCTGAAGGAGATCACCATCAGCGAGGGAGCGACGGTCAAGGAGCTCTCGGAGAAGATGGACCGCAAGGCCAAGGACGTCATCACGAAGCTCATCGGCCGTGGCGTTCTGGCGACCATCAACCAGCCGCTCGACGTCGGGGTGGCGACCGAGCTCTGCCGCGAGTTCGGCTTCAAGGCCAGCGTCGTCAGCTTCGAGGAGGAGGTGGCGCTCGAGCACGCGGCGGAGGCGGCTCCGGAGGACCTGCGGCCGCGTTTCCCGGTGGTCACCATCATGGGCCATGTCGACCACGGCAAGACCTCGCTGCTCGACGCCATCCGCGAGTCGAACATCATCTCGGGGGAGGCGGGCGGGATCACCCAGCACATAGGCGCCTACCACATCCACTTCAAGGGCCGGGGGATCACCTTCATCGACACGCCCGGTCACGAGGCCTTCACGATGATGCGGGCCCGCGGCGCCAAGGTCACCGACCTCGTCGTGCTCGTCGTGGCCGCCGACGACGGGGTCATGCCCCAGACGATCGAGGCGATCGATCACGCGCGCGCCGCCTCCGTCCCGCTGGTGGTCGCCATCAACAAGATGGACAAGCCGGAGGCGAATCCCGACCGGGTCAAGAAGCAGCTCTCCGAGCGGGGCCTGCTGGTGGAGGATTGGGGCGGAGACGTCGTAGCCGTGCCGATCTCCGCCAAGCGGAAGACCGGGATCGCCGAGCTGCTCGAGATGGTCCTCCTGGTCGCCGATCTGAGCGACCTGAAGGCGGACCCCACCTGCCTGGCCTCCGGAACGGTCCTGGAGTCGCGGCTCGACAGGTCGCGCGGCCCGGTCGCGACGATCCTCGTGCAGCGCGGTACGCTGCGCGTGGGCGATCCGTTCATCGCCGGCGCCGTGCACGGCAAGGTCCGGGCCCTGTTCGACGATCTCGGCCGGCGGACGCGCGAGGCGGGCCCCTCGATCCCGGTGGAGGTCCTCGGGCTCGACGGCGTGCCCAAGGCGGGCGACTCCTTCCAGGTGCTCGAGGAGGAGTGGAAGGTCCGGCAGATCGGCGCGTTTCGGCAGCAGAAGCTGCGGCGGGAGGCGATGGCGAAGTCCTCCCGCCTGACGCTCGACCACCTCTTCCAGCAGATCGAGGAGGGGACGGTCAAGGAGCTGCCGGTGGTGGTCAAGGCCGATGTCCAGGGCTCCGTGGAGGCGCTGACCAAGACGCTCTCGGACCTCCCCTCGGACAAGGTGAAGGTGAAGGTGATCCACTCGGGCTCGGGCGCGATCACCGAGACCGACGTCCTGCTCGCCTCGGCCAGCAACGCGGTCATCATCGGATACCACGTCCGGCCCGAGCGCAGCGCCCGGGAGCTGGCCGAGAAGGAGAAGGTCGATATCCGGCTGCACGACGTGATCTACGACATCACCGGCGAGATCAAGAAGGCCATGGTCGGCCTGCTGGAGCCGGAGAGCAAGGAGATATACCTCGGTCGGGCCGACGTGCGGCAGATCTTCAAGGTGCCGCGCGTGGGCGCCGTCGCCGGCTGCATGGTCTCCGACGGGCGGGTGACCCGCAGCGCCGACGTCCGGCTCCTCCGCGACAACGTGGTGGTCTACACGGGGAAGGTGGCCTCGCTCAAGCGCTTCAAGGAGGACGCCACCGAGGTCAAGGCCGGGTACGAGTGCGGCATCGGTCTCGCGAACTTCCACGACATCAAGGTCGGCGACGTCATCGAGGCGTTCCGCGTCGAGAAGGTCGCCGTCAAGAGCCTGTAGCCGTGGCCCCCGGCGAGGAACGCGCCTCCGTGAACGTCGGCCTCGGCATCCTCCGGCTCCACCTGCCGGGCATCGCCTCCCTCAAACAGAAGAGGCAGGTGCTCCGCAGCCTCAAGGAGAGGCTGCGCGGCTGCCACAACGTGGCCATCGCCGAGGTCGATCATCAGGACCTGTGGCAGCGCGCGACCCTGGGGATCGTCAGCGTCGCGTCCGCGAGGGTTCCCCTCGAGCGCACTTTCGCCTCGATCCAGGACGAGGTGGAGCGCCGGCTCCCGGGGGAGGTCCTGGACTTCGAGGTGGAGTACCTGTCGTGAGGAGGCAGGAGTGGGCACACGGCGCGAGCGGGTCTCCGACCTGATCCGGGATGAGATCTCCAGGCTCCTGCTCCGCGAGCTCCGCGACCCGCGGATCGGGTTCGCGACCGTCACGGCCGCGGAGGTCAGCCCCGACCTGCGCAGCGCGCGCGTCTTCGTGAGCGTCCTCGGTGACGCGCGCGCCCGGGCCGACTCGCTGCGGGCCCTGAACCACGCCTCCGGGTTCCTGCGGCGCGCGCTGTTCAAGAACCTGAGGCTCAGGTACCCCCCTTCGATCGTCTTCGTGCTGGACGACTCTCTCGACCGGGGTGAGCGGATCGAGGGGATCCTGCGCGCCATCCGGGACAGCGACGGGCCGGCCGGCGGGGAGGGAGGTCCGGAGTAGATGAGCGACCTGAACGGCGTTCTGCTGGTCGACAAGCCGGAGGGGCCCACCTCGCACGACATCGTCGCCCTGGCCCGGCGCGCCCTCCGGATCCAGCGGATCGGCCACGCCGGGACGCTCGACCCGATGGCCACGGGCCTCCTCGTCCTGATGATCGGCAGGGCCACCCGGCTGGCCCCCTTCCTCTCCGGAGCGGACAAGACCTACCGGGGGATCCTGAGGCTGGGGGTCAGCACGGATACCTACGACCGGGCCGGCACCGCCACCGGCCCGCGACGGGAGGTGGGGGTCGATCGCGAGACGATCCTCGCCGCCCTGGACAGATTCCGCGGCACCGTCAGTCAGGTTCCCCCGGCGTTCTCCGCCAAGAAGGTCCGCGGCACGCCCATGTACCGCCTGGCGCGGCGCCGCCGTCCGGTCTCCCCCGCCCCGACGATGGTGACCTTCCTCCGCATCGAGCTCATCGCCCTGAACGGGCCGGACCTCGAGTTCGAGGCCGAGGTCTCCGCCGGCACCTACTTACGCTCCTTCGCCCACGACCTCGGAGAGGCGCTCGGGTGCGGCGCCCACCTCCACACCCTGCGGCGGATCGGGGCGGGGGCGTTCCGCGTGGAGGACGCCCTGAATCCGGACGCGCTGACGACGCTCGGCGAGCGCGCCGCGTCCCGGGTCGTGCCGATGGAGGAGATCCCGCTCGGGCTGCCGACCGTCGTGCTCACCTCCGGCGGAACCCACGCCATCCGACACGGCCGGCCGTGCGGCCTCGCCGAGGTGAGCGCCCCGCACCCTCCCCTGCCGCCGGGAAGATGCCGCCTCAAGGGCCCCGGCGGCGCGCTGGTCGGGATCGGCGAGGTGCGCCTTCCGGCCTCACCGGAGGCGCGGCCCGTCATCCGGCCGCAGATCGTCTTCAACCCCTGACGGCCGGCGTGAGCGCGGCTTTACAGCGGCCCGCGGTTGTGCTACAGTTCGGGCGTTCTCCGTTGGCAGAGGACCCGTTCCCGCCAGGTGGGCGGTCATTCAGGCATGGCGCTGGACAAGAGCAGGAAATCGGAAATCATCGCCTCTTACAGGACCCACCCATCGGACACCGGATCACCCGAGGTCCAGATCGCGATCCTCAGCCGGCGGATCGAGGACCTGACGCAGCACTTCAACTTGCACGCCAAGGACCACCATTCGCGTCGCGGCCTGCTGAAGATGGTCGGAGCGCGCAGACGGCTGCTCGACTACCTGAAGGACAGGGACGCGGAGCGCTATCGGGACCTGATCAAACGGCTCGGGATCCGCAAGTAGGAAGGCCGGACCCCGGGCCACAACGGCGGCGCGGGCCCGTCACCGACAGGGAGGCTTCGACAGAACCGGGAGACATTCTCCAGGAGGAGCTCAAGGGTATTCCTTACGGCCTCATACTAACTCATAGACCGATACCCTTCCCCCTCGCGTTCCCGGTTCCGCCGCAGAACCCCACCGTGCCGATCGAGCGGGGCTGCGGCCCGCAGCCCGTCTCGCCTTCCCCGATGCGCCCCGGCAGGGCGCGAGCGCCGCAGCGGCGCCGGGCGCGGAGCGGTCCCATCCCTTAGAGCCGCCGCGCCCCTAGGAGGATCTCCCTATGACGACCCGAAGCCTCGAATTCGGAGGCAGGACCCTTACCTTCGAGACCGGCCGGATGGCCCAGCAGGCCGACGGCGCGATCACCGTGCGCTACGGCGACACCGTGGTCCTGGTCACGGCCTGCGCGGACCGGCGCGAGAAGACCGGCATCGACTTCCTTCCCCTGACCGTCGACTACCGCGAGAACACTTACGCGGCCGGCAAGATCCCGGGCGGATTCTTCAAGCGTGAGGGGCGCCCGAACGAGAAGGAGACTCTCACCTCGCGCCTCATCGACCGCCCCATCCGTCCCCTGTTCCCCAAGGGGTGGTCCTTCGAGACGCAGGTGATCGCCCTCGTCCTGTCGGCCGATCTGGCGAACGACCCCGACATCCTCGCCGTCACCGGCGCCTCGACGGCCCTGCACCTGTCGGACATCCCGTTCGCGACCCCGGTCGCGGCGGTCCGCGTCGGTCTGGTGGAGGGGCAGCACGTCCTGAACCCGACCTACGAGCAGATGGAGCAGAGCCGCCTGGATCTGGTGGTCGTCGGCAGCGCCACCGAGGTGGTGATGGTCGAGGCCGGAGCCTGCGAGGTATCGGAGGCGGAGGTGCTGGAGGGGATCTGGTTCGGACAGGGACACTGCGCCACCCTGGTCCGGATGCAGGAGGAGCTCCGGCGGGAGGTCGGCAGGCCCAAGCGCGCCCCGCGGCCGCGCGAGATCGACCCGGCGCGCTACGCCGAGGTCGAGGCGGCCTGTCGCGACCGCCTGTACGCCGCCATGAAGATCCCGGAGAAGATCCAGTCCTATCGCGCGGTGGCCTCCCTGCAGGAGGAGATCGTCAACGCGGTGCCCGAGGATCAGCCGGAGCGGCGCCGGGAGACGGCCGCCATCCTCCGCGATCTTCACGGGAAGATCGCCCGCCGCGAGCTCCTCGAGGCCCGACGCCGCTTCGACGGCCGCAAGTCCACCGAGGTCCGCCCGGTGCGGTGCGAGGTCGGCGTGCTCCCGCGCACCCACGGATCGGCACTGTTCACCCGGGGGGAGACGCAGGCCCTGGTCACCTGCACGCTGGGCACCCGGGAGGACGCCCAGCGCCTCGACTGGCTCGAGGGCGAGTCGGAGAAGCGCTTCATGCTGCACTACAATTTCCCGCCGTTCTCGGTCGGGGAGGTGAAGTTCCTCCGCGGCCCCGGGCGCCGCGAGATCGGGCACGGCGCGCTCGCCGAGCGCGCTCTCCTGCCGCTCATGCCGGACGAGGAGGAGTTCCCGTACACCATCCGGCTCGTCTCGGATATCCTCGAATCGAACGGCTCGTCCTCGATGGCCTCGATCTGCGGCGGGTCGCTGTCGCTGATGGACGCCGGCGTGCCGCTGCGCGCCGCCGTGGCGGGCGCCGCCATGGGGCTGGTGAAGGAGGGGGAGGACTACGTCATCCTGACCGACATCGCCGGCGTCGAGGACCATTACGGCGACATGGACTTCAAGGTCGCCGGCACGCGGGACGGGATCACCGCCCTGCAGATGGATATCAAGATCCAGGGGATCAGCAAGGCGATCATGTCCCAGGCCCTGGAGCAGGCGCACGCGGCGCGGATGCACATCCTCGAGCTGATGCACGCGACCATCGAACGCCCTCGCGCCAGCATCTCCTCCTTCGCGCCGCGCATCTTCACGATCCGGATCAACAAGGATAAGATCCGCGACGTGATCGGCCCCGGCGGGAAGATGATCCGCTCCATCATCGAGAGGACCGGCTGCAAGATCGACGTCGAGGACGACGGGCGGGTCCACATCGCCTCGGTCGACGAGGGATCGGCGCACAAGGCGATCGAGATCATCAAGGAGATCACCGCCGAGGCCGAGGTCGGAAAGACCTACCTGGGCAAGGTCACGCGCATCGCCACCTTCGGCGCGTTCGTGGAGATCCTGCCGGGCCTGGAAGGCCTGCTGCACATCTCCGAGCTGGCGGAGCACCGCGTCCGGGAGGTCAAGGACGAGGTGCGCGAGGGCGAGGAGATCCTGGTGAAGGTGCTCGATGTGGACGGGGATCGGATCCGGCTGAGCCGCAAGGCCCTGCTGCGGGAGAAGCGCGGCGAGAGGGCCGAGCCGGCCCCCAGGGCGGCCGCGGCCGGCGGCGGGCCCGGCCGGGGTCCGCGTCGTCCCTTCTCCGGCGGAGGGGGCCGGCGCCACGGCTCGCACCGCCCGCGCTGAGCCGCGGTCGGTCGAGGACGGCGGGCGCCTCCCCGGGGGCCGCCGGCGCGCGTTCCGAGGCTGAGGTGAAGCTGGGAGACTGGCTGCTCGGCAAGGGGAAGCTCACGCGGGAGCGGCTGGCGCGCGCCCTGCGCGACCAGTCGTTCTTCGGCGGGCGCCTGGGCTCGAGCCTGATCAAGCTCGGCTACATCGACGAGGACACGCTCGGCGAGTACCTGGCGGACATCTCGAGCACGCCGTACGCGCCGGCCAGGCGGCTCGAGAACATCCCGCCGTCGACGACCGCCGCCGTCCCCGGGCGGCTGGCGGCCCGCTACCGTATCGTCCCGATGGCCATCCGGGACCGGACGCTCCACTTGGCGATGCGCGACCCCAAGGATCTCATCGCCCTCGACGAGATCGCCTTCCTGACCGGCCTCTCGATCAAGCCCTACGTCGCGACCGAGCACCGCATCGTGCAGGCCATCGCCCGCTACTACGGGATCAGCTTGGGGACCAGGACGATCCCGGTGGCGGGCGGAGCGAAGTCGCGCCCCGGGCGCGCCCCCGCCAAGCCCGCGGCGCCGGCTTCCCCGCCGGGCGGGCCGAGACCTCCGGAGCCCGAGGTCGGTCTGGACGGCCTGCCCCTGGACGCCGACGCCGACGAATTCGACCAGCCGTTCGTCAGCGGCGCGGCCGCCCCTCCTCCGGAGTGGCAGGCGGAGGCGCCTCTCCCGACCTCCCTGGAGGAATGGCGGATGGCGCAGGAGGAGATCCCGGAGGAGCTCCCCGAGCCGCCCCCGCCGCCGCCGGCCGCGCGTCGCGACACGGAGCGCGCGACGGCGCGGATCCGGGTCCCCGCCGGCGCCGCGGCGGTGCCGGCCGCCGTCGCGCGGCCCGTACCGGCCCCGGGCGCGTCCAGGCCGGCGGCGCGGACGATGGACGAGGTCTCGGCGAGGCTGCGGGCGAGCGAGACCCGCGACGAGGTGTTCGACGCCGTCCTCGAGTACGCGGCCCCGCGCTTTCATCGCGTGGCGCTGTTCGTGGTGCAGCAGGACAGGGTGATCGGATGGAGCGGCCGGGGCGCCGGGCTCCTGCCTCTCCGCATCCGCAACGTCACCGTGCCGCTCGACC
>JBHIBC010000084.1:0-11725 GCA_046758905.1 Acidobacteriota bacterium
CCTTGGCTTTTTTTAGTGTCGCGCCGGTGGGCTGTCAACCCGGCCGCCGGCGCGCCCGCCGCCGCGCTTCCCCTTGATCCGGCGCATTTTACGCGCCGCGGGCGGGCAAACCGGCTGATTTACCGGTATATTTCTGCCGACGGGCTCAGGAGGACCCGAATGCACCCTCTGGATCCCTTCCGCCTCATCCTGTGCTCCCTTCTCCCGGCGCTCCTCCTCGGTCTAGGCGCCCCGGGGGTCGCGGCGCTCGGCGCCGAGCAGGGCGACTCCGAGGCGGTGGTGGTGCACATCGCGGGGCTGCGCGCGATCGGGCCGGAGCAGGTGCTGCTGCTGCTGGCCGACGAGGCCGAGGAGCGCGCCGTGCCGATCGCCGTCGGCCGCGACCAGGGGATCGCCATCTACCTGGGCAGGGAGGGAACGAAGACGCCGCGGCCGATGACGCACGACCTGATGGTGCGGATCCTGGAAGCACTCGGCGCCCGGGTCGAGAGGGTCACGGTCACGGCCCTGAGAAGCGATACCTACTACGCCGAGCTGTCGATCCGCATAGGGCGGAAGCGGCACGCCATCGACGCCCGTCCCTCCGACGCCGTGGCGCTCGCGGTGAGGCTGGACGCGCCGATCTTCGTGGCAGCTGATCTGCTGCGCCCGCTCGATGCGACCGAGGAGCAGCCCGAGCTGTTCACCCGCACCGACCGCCGCCTCGGCCTGAGCGTTCAGCGTCTCGACCGCGACTTGGCCGAATTCCTCGGGGCCGCCGGCGTGTCCGGCGTCCTGGTCTCCGCGGTCGCGAACGGAGGGACCGCCGACCGGGCCGGCGTGCGCCGCGGCGACGTCCTGAGGGAGATCGACGGGCGCCCCACCGCGACGCTCAAGGGGTACCGGGAGGCGATCGATCAGGCGGCCGACGGGCCGCGCTTCACGGTCTGGCGGGACGGACGCGAGCTGACGCTGTCCGGCGGCTGAGAGGGGCCCCGTCCCGGCCCCTCTCAGGTCCGGAAGACCCTCCCACTCGTCGTCGCCGGCATCGCTGCTCGCCTCCGGCCCCTCTCAGGTCCGGAAGACCCTCCCACTCGTCGTCGCCGGCATCGCTGCTCGCCTCCGGCCCCTCTCAGGTCCGGAAGACCCTGGCGGCCTGGTGAGGGAAGCGCCTCGCGGCCGCCACCCGGAGGAGGCGCTCGCGGTTGTATGGGTAGCGCCGGACCTGCACCTCGACGTTGCCGTTGGTCTTGACGACCACGTAGCCGGTGCGCGGGTCGCCGTCCTGGGGGAACCCGACGCTGCCGGCGTTGATGAAGTGCCGGCCGTCCACGATGCGGTGGTAGTGGCGGTGGGTGTGGCCGAAGAGGATGACGTCGGCCTCGGCCGCGTCGCCCAGCTCGCGGAAGTAATCCTCGTCCCGATCCTCCCAGAGGCAGGTCAGGGTGTCGATCGGGGTGGCGTGCAGGAGGGTGGCGCGGAGCCCGCCCATCTCGAACCTCAGCTCGAACGGCAGGTTCCCCAGGTAGTCGCGGGTCGCCTTGCGCGTGTGCTGCAGGGTCCAGGCGTAGGCCTTCTCCAGGAAGTCGCGCACCCCGGGATCGGCCTCCAAGCTCCCCGGTGATCCCTCCCCCGCCGCCAGGCGGTCGTCCACATGGCCGCGCACGCCCGGGACCTTCGCGGATCGCACCAGGCTCACCGTCTCCTCGGGAAACGGCGCGCAGCCCGTCAGGTCGCCCGTGTGGCAGAGGATGTCGTACCCCTCCGCCCGCGCCTCCCGGAGCACGACCTCCAGGGCCGGAAGGTTGCCGTGGATATCCCCCAGGACGATCACCTTCATGGCCCACCTCCGGCTGGACGGCACCATAGCCGAGGGCGGGGGCCGGGGGCAATGGAGGGAGCGGGAACGGCCGATGGGCCCGTGCGGCGGTAGACGCGGAGCGGGCGGCGGAGGCCGCGGCTCAGGTGGCGGTCTCCGCCTCGATCCGCGCCCGGAAGCCGAGGAGGCTCAGCCTCTCCTCGTGTCCCGTGCGGGGGTCGCGGAACGGGATGAAGCCGCGCGCGCGGTCCTCGTCGCCGTAGAAGGTGGCGGCGAGGCTGCTCAGACGGCCGGCGAGCTCCTCGCCCAAGCCGGCCGCGCGCGCTTCGTCGCCTCCGATCACCACGTACAGGCCGAAGGCCTCGCGGACATCGACCGGGCCGGGCTCCCGGCGGTCCTCCAGGAACCCCTCGGCCTCCTCGCGCAGCGACTTCAGCGCCGCGCTGAACTTCACCTCCCCGTACTTCTTGCGGAAGATGTCCATCGACCGCCGGTCCCACTCGAGGGCCACGATGCGCCCCGACAGGCCCTCCTCGCGCCGGCGCTGGATCTCGCCCCTGACGCCGGACCCGCGCCCCTTCATCCGATCGGCGCGGCGCCGCATCAGCCGCTGGACGGTGCGCTCGAGCTCGCGCGTGCTGAACGGTTTGGTGATGTATTCGTCGGCCCCGCAGTCCTTGCCCCAGAACACGTCCTCCTCCTGGCTGCGGGCCGTCAGAAGGATGACGGGGATCTTCTCGGTCTTCGGGTTCGATTTGACCCGCCGGCAGATCTGGAACCCGTTGACCCTGGGCATCATCACGTCGACGATCATCAGGTCGGGCCGGTCGGACTCCATCCGTCTCAGGGTCCGCTCCCCATCCTCGGCCAGGACCACCGAGTACCCGGTGGACTCCAGGCTCATCTGGACGATCTCGCGGATGTTGGGCGAGTCGTCGGCGACCAGGATCGTTCCGCTCACCGTGCCGCTTCCCGTCCGTCTCCTGCCGGTCTTCCTCTTCCTCGCCGGCGGCATCGCTCCACCTAGGAGGGGGCCTTGCGACCGTTTCCGCGGATCTTGCCGGCGGCGAGCCGGTAATCGTGCGTGGCCTTGTCGATCAGGGTCAGCATCATGTCGATGCCCCGCTCCAGCATCTTCAGGAGGCGGCCCTGCTCGGGGCTCATCGACCCCATGCGTCCCGAGCGCAGAAGCTCGACCGCGCCGCTCATCGAGGTGAGCGGGGTGCGGAGATCGTGCCCTAGTTGGCGGATCTCCTCTCCCTCCCTGGGACGGACCCGGAAGGCGTTGGGGACCTCGAACAGCACCACCGCCGCGTCGTGGCCCTGCCCGTTCGACCCGGTCCGGCCGGCGGCGATCGCGTAGTAGCGCCGGCGCTCCAGCTCCACCGCCGCCAGCCGGCGGGCGGGGCGCCCGCACTGCGTCGCCTCGTCCAGAGCCTCCGCGATCTGCGCCATGAGGTCGTCCTCGGCCTCGTCCGGCGCGGGGATCCGCGTCGGCGGCGGGCACCCGTTCACCTTCTCCCAGCCCGCGGCGCGCACCACCCTCCTCTGTTCATCGACCGACAGGACGGCCGCCCCGGCCCCACCCAGCTCCATGGGGGTCTCCGTCGCCGCAACCGCCCGCTCACCTGCGCGGGCTCCATCGCCCGCGCGACGTCTCGTCTGCCTCGATGCCATCGTCTTGTGATCCTCCGGACAAGATTGCGACACGGCACCCCGAGTGGCCGGTGCCCAGTCTCAATATAGGGATGAGCGGCGAACTCGCAAGAAAATGGAAAATGCCCTACAACCGTGGTGATCGGACGCCGCCCGCCTGGCCCGGACAGAGCGAAATCGCGCCCTTGCGCCCCGAGGCCGGCCGCCCTGGGCCACAACCGCAGGATTTTGGAAGAACCCTTTGAATCCAAAGGACTTGGCGGGTCCGCGTCCGCACTAAAGTAGGGCATTTTCTATAACAATCGTGGTGGTGGGACGGTCCGGCTCAGACGGCGTGCGGTCCGGCGGGCACGGCCAAGCCTCGCGGTCGCCCGGGGGACTGCCGCAGGTCCTGGAGCACCTCCAGGGCCATGCGGTCGGCGACGACGATGCCGTATTCGCCCTTGAGGCTCGCCATCGCGCCTATCCGCACCGGGAGGGAGTAGGCGATCCGGCCCTGGCGTGCCTTTTTGTCGTGGCGGGCGATCTCGAGCAGGGCGCTCGGCTCGATCGAGGGTGGGATGAGCGTCGGCAGGCCCAGCCGGACCAGCAGGCCCGCGATGCGATCGGCGGCGCGCCCCGCCAGGACGCCGGCCCGCGCCGCCAAGCGCGCCTCGGCCACCATCCCGATCGCCACCGCCTCGCCGTGGGCCAGGCGGTACCGGGTGACGGTCTCCAGGGCGTGTCCGATGGTGTGGCCGAAGTTCAGGATCTTCCGCCGGTGCGATTCCCCAGGGTCGGTCGCCACCACCCTCACCTTGATCCGGCAGCAGGCCTCGATGATGCGGGACATGGACTCGGGCCATCGACGCAGGACGTTTTCGGGCCGCCGCTCCAAAAGCGCGAACAGCTCGCGGTCGGCGATGACGCCGCACTTGACGACCTCCGCCAGCCCGGAGGCGAAGTGGCGCCCGGGCAGGGTCCTCAGGTAGTCGATATCGATGTAGACGGCCGAGGGCTGGTGGAACGAGCCGATCAGGTTCTTGCCCGCCTCGTGGTTGATGCCGGTCTTCCCGCCGATGGCGGAATCGACCATGCCGATGAGGGTGGTCGGGATCTGCACGTACGGGATCCCGCGGTTGAAGGTCGCCGCGACGAATCCGACCAGGTCGCCCACGACCCCGCCCCCGAGCCCGACGAGGGCCGAGTCGCGACCCGCGCCGAGCCGGATGATCGCGTCCTCGATCTCGTCGCGGACGCGGCGCGTCTTGCTCGCCTCGCCCGCGGGGAACGAGACGAGGTCCGCGAGCAGCCCCCTGCGCCGGAAGGTGGACAGGAGCGGCTCGCCGTAACGCGCGTGCAGGTGCGAGTCGGTGATGATGATGTAGCGCCGGCCGAGGCGGCGCCGGCGGAGATCGACCGACAGCCGGGGCCCGAGGCCTCGGCCGATGCGTATCTCGTACGACTCGTCCACGGTCCGGCGCAGCCGGACCGGCACCCGGATCATCTCTGCACCACCGCGGGGGATGTCGTGAGAGGGAGGCGCCCGGCCGGCCTAGCCGCGGGACTCTCCCCGGTACATCGCCGGGAGGGTGCGCATGTACTCCTCCACCAGCTCGCGCTGCTTGCGCTCGTCCAGGGAGCGGGAGATGAGACGCTCGGCCGCCCGGATCGCCAGGTCGGCGACCTGCGATCGCAGCGTCTCCATCGCCCGCTTCTGTTCGTACAGCACCTGCCGCTTCCCCTGCTCGACGAGGTCGTGGGCCTCCTTGCGGGAGCGGGCCAGGATCTCGCCGCGCAGGGCCTCCGCCTCGCGCTTCCCCTGCTCGATGATCGCCGCCGTCTCGCGGCGGGCGTTGGCCAGGATCTCCCGGTTCCTGCGCAGCGTCTCCTCCGACTCGTCACGGGCGCGCCGCGCCTGCTCCAACGAGTCCCTGACGGTGCGCTCGCGCTCCTCCAGGACCTGCATCAGGGGCTTCCAGGCGAAGCGGCCGAGCAGCAGCACCAGGATGGTGAAGGTGATGATCGTCCATATGATGGTGCCGGGGTCGGGGGTGATCAGGGTCGAGCCCATGGCGCCGCCTCAGCCCTTGACGGCCAGCAGGATGCAGACGACCTCCGCGAACAGCGTCACGCCCTCGATGAGCGCGGCGGCGATGATCATCGTCGTCCGGAGGTCCCCCACCACCTGTGGCTGGCGGGCGCTGCCGTCCATCGCCGCCGCCGCCAGGCGGCCGATGCCCGCCGCCCCGCCGATGACCGCCAGTCCGGCGCCGATGCCGGCCGCGAAGTGCGCCAGTGAGTTGCCGAGTACCATCCCTTCCATGCTTCGATCCTCCTTGCGGGTCGGTGGACCGGGCGCCATCACATCCCGGCCGGTTGACGGTGTCGCGACTCAGTGCTGCGGATGCACCGACATCCCTATGAACAGCGCCGTGAGCATCGTGAAAATGTAAGCCTGCAGAAAGGCGACGAGCAGCTCGATGCCGCTGATGAACAGGGCGAACGGCACCGAGAGCGCCGCGCCCACCCACGCCCTCTCCAGGATGAAGACCAGACTGATGAGCGACAGGATGACCACGTGCCCTCCGGTCATGTTGGCGAACAGCCTCACGCACAGGGCGAAGGGTTTCGCGAACATCCCGAGGAACTCGACCGGGATCATGATCGGCAGCAGCCACACGGGCATCCCGTGCGGGACGAGGTTCTTGAAATGCCCCACGAGACCGTACTCCCTGACGCCGGCCGCCTGGATCACCAGGAAGGCGACCCCGGCGAGCCCCGCCGTGACGCCGATGTTTCCCGTGGCGGTCGCTCCGTACGGGATCAGCCCCAGGAGGTTGCAGGTCAGGATGAAGACGAACGTGCTGAGCAGATAGGGAACGAAGCGGTCGGGGTGCCGGCCGATGCTCTTCCTGGCCAGCTCGTCGCGCACGAACACGATGCACATCTCCATGAGGTTCTGGATGCCGCGCGGCACCAGCCTCCGGCGCCGGTTGGCGAACCACAGCAGCAGGAACAGGACGGCGCCGGCCACCCACATCATCACCACGTGCTTGGTGATCGGCAGCTCGAGGGGCCCGAGGTGGAGCGTCGGCAGGTGGATCTCCACTCCCGGCAGCTCGAGCACCTGCGAGTCGGTGATGTGATGGAGAATCGTCTCGCCGGCGTCGAACGGGCCCTCGCCGTGGGCGCCCGCCGCCGCGTGCTGCCCGACGGGGACGCGCGGGTCCACGCCGAGGAGGTCCTCCACGATCCCCGCCTCCCCGGGCTCCGGCTCCACCGGCCCGAGATTCACCGCTTCCTCCCCTTCAGGCCCCTCAGCACGAAGCGCACCTCCACGACCTGGAACAGCACGTAGCACCCGAGCAGCGCGGCCGCCGTGGCCAGCGGGTCGATCGGAGTCCTCAGCGCCACGTAGACCAGGACCGCGCCGTAGACCGCCAAGCGGCCCAGGATCCCCAGCGCCAGCGCGGCGAGGAACCGCTTCTGGTCCCTCTCGAAGCCCCAGGCCGTCAGAAGCATCCCGCTCACCGCCCCGACGGCCGCCAGCCCGGCGCCCAGCATGCCCCCGTCGGCCGTGCCCGGGTCCAGCCGGCCCCGCAGGAGCCACACCGCGAGGACCACGCTCAGCGCGACGACCGCGACGGTCCCGGCGTAACGGGCGATCACGGCCTCACCACCCGGCGGCGCGCCCGCCCGGCCCGTCCCCCTGGCCTCCCGGCCCGCCGCGCCGCCCCTCCCGGCCCCCGCGCCGCTCCTCCCGGCCCCCGCGCCGCCCCTCCCGGCCCCCGCGCCGCTCCCCCGGCCCCTCGCCGGGAGGCGACAGGACCAGGCGGAAGAAGTTCACGAAGCCGGTCGCCATGCCCACCAGGAGTCCGGCGAGAAGGAGCCAGGGCCCCGACCCGAGCCTGCGGTCCAGGACATAGCCCACCCCCCCGAGCAACAGCATCGGGACCACCAGCATCGTCCCGATCTGCGCGAAGCGCATCGCCTCGCCCAGCGGAGAGCGGCCGGGAGGCTCCTTCACGATCCCCTCCTCCCGCGCGGCGCGCGGCCGGCGTCACGAGGCCCAGGGCGCCAGGGCCAGGATCGACCTCTCCGCGAGCGCGACGATCGGCTGGGGATAGATCCCGAACACCAGCGTGAACCCGATGCAGGCGCCGAGCGCCACCTTCTGTCCGAAGGAGATCACCAGCCGCGAGTCGTCCGCCGGCTCCCGCATGTACATCATCACCACGATGCGCGCGTAGTAGTACAGCGAGATGGCGCTGTTGATCACCGCCACCACCGCCAGCCAGGCGTAGTCGGCCCGCACCGCCGCCCCGAACAGGTACCACTTGCCCACGAACCCGGCGGTCGCCGGGATGCCGGCCAGCGACAGCATGAACACCAGCATCGCGAACGCCGACATCGGCGCGCGCTGGCCGAGGCCGGCGAAGTCGATGACCCGATCTCCGGGGACGTGCTCGCGGCGCAGCATGATCACCATCGTGAAGGCGCCGATGTTCACGAAGGTGTAGATCAGCATGTAGAGGATCAGCGAGGTGAGCCCGAAGTCCCGCGTCTCGGGCGTGCTCCCCAGCCCCACCGCGATCACCCCCATCAGAGCGTAGCCCGCGTGGGCGATGGACGAATACGCCAGCATGCGCTTGACGTTGTCCTGCAGGATCGCCGCCACGTTGCCCACCGTCATGCTGGCGACCGCCAGGATGGCCAGCAGGAGCGCCCACCGATCCCCCAGGCGCGGGAAGCCCATGGCGAACACCCGCGCGAGGACGACGAACGCGGCCGCCTTCGAGCCGGTGGACAGCAGCGCGGTGATCGGGGTCGGGGCCCCCTCGTAGGCGTCCGGCGCCCACATGTGGAAGGGCACGGCCGCCACCTTGAACCCCAGCCCCACGGTCACCAGGATCACGCCGAGCAGGAAGAACGGCGCCTGCTGCGGCGACAGCGCCGGGGAGGCCTGGGACGCCCCGATGGTCCCCAGGTTGGTCGTCCCGGTCGTCCCGTAGATCAGCGAGATCCCGTACAGGAAGATGCCGGTCGAGAACGAGCCGAGCAGGAAGTACTTGAGCGCCGCCTCGTTCGACTTGCGGTTCGCCTTCAGGAACCCCACCAGGATGTAGAAGGCCAGGGCCATGGTCTCGAGGGAGACGAAGATGACCACGAAATCGCCGGCCGAGGCCATGAACATCATCCCGACCACCGCGAACAGCAGGAGCGCGTAGTACTCCCCCGCATCCGCCTGCTCGACCTCCAGGTACCGCGCGCTCACCATGATCGTCAGGATGGCGGCCAGCAGGAAGATGACCTTGAAGAAGATGCTGAACGCGTCGAGCACGAACATCCCGTTGAAGCCGGTCGTCGCCGCCGACAGGCGCAGCGTCTCCAGGCCGAACGTCCAGGGGTAGGCCAGCACCGCGAGCAGGGTCATCACGCACGCGAGGATCGACAGGGCGGGCGCCCACAGCCTGTGCCCGGCGTCGCGCAGCGCCGACAGGCCCAACAGCAGGAAGGCGCTCAGGGTGAGCACCACCTCGGGAGAGATCAGCCGAAGCTGATTGAGATCGAAGGGCACGCTCATCGGGCGGCCGCCTCCGGCGCGCCGGCCCGATCCGCCGCCGGCCCGCGCTCGGCCGGCGTCCCCGGCCCGGGCGCCGGCTCCGCCGCCCCGGCAGGGGCGCCCGCCCGCGCGGGCCGCTCACCGCCCGGGGCGCCGCGCCCCGCGAGGCGCGCCCCCTCGGGCCTCTCGAGCTTCTGGACCAGGTCCGCGACCGGCCGGTCGAGGATGTCGAACATCGGCTTCGGGTACAGTCCGATCCAGAAGCACAGCAGGACGATCGGCGCCAGCGTCATGATCTCCCGGAAATCGAGGTCCTTCAGGGCGGCGTTTTCCGGCCTGTCGAGCTTGCCGAACATGGTCCGCTGGTACAGCCACAGCATGTACGCCGCCCCCAGCACGATGCCGAAGACCGCGCACACGGCCCAGAACTTCCCGCCGAGGAACCACCCCACGCCGGGCAGGGTGAAGCCGTAGATCGCCGGGATCTGGAAGGCGCCGAGCAGGATGGTGAGCTCGCCGATGAACCCGTTGAGCGTCGGCAGGCCGATCGACGCCATGGTGATGATCATGAACAGCGTGGCGAAGATCGGCATCTGCTTCGATAGTCCCCCGAAGTCAGCGATCATCCGGGTGTGACGCCGCTCGTAGATCAGGCCCACGATGAGGAACAGCGCCCCGGTGGAGAGACCGTGGTTGATCATCTGCAGGATGCCCCCCGCGAGGCCCTGGTGGTTGAGGGCGAACACTCCCAGCATGCAGAACCCCAGGTGGCTCACCGAGGAGTAGGCCACCAGCTTCTTCCAGTCCTTCTGGACCATCGCCACGAGCGCCCCGTAGAGGATCCCGATGACCGACAGTGCGAGCATCCACGGCAGGTAATGGCGCGTCGCGTCCGGCAGCATCGGCAGCGAGAAGCGCACGAAGCCGTAGGTGCCCATCTTCAGCAGGACGCCCGCCAGGATCACGGACCCCGCGGTCGGCGCCTCGACGTGGGCATCCGGCAGCCAGGTGTGGAACGGGAACATGGGCACCTTGATGGCGAAGCCGATGAAGAACGCGAGGAAGATCCACTTCTGGATGTCGAGCCAGTACGGGTCCCGGAGCGGCCCGAGGAGACGGATGAGCTCGGTGATGTCGAAGGTCGGGGCGCCCCCCGCGACCTTCGGGTAATAGAAATACAGCGCCAGGATCCCCAGGAGCATCAGCACCGAGCCGAGCAGCGTGTACAGGAAGAACTTGATCGCCGCGTACAGCTTGCGCGGCCCGCCCCAGATGCCAATCAGGAAGTACATCGGGACCAGCATCGCCTCCCAGAAGACGTAGAACAGGAAGAAGTCCAGGGAGACGAACACCCCGAGCATGCCGGTCTGCAGCACCAGCATGAAGATGTAGTACTCCTTCACGCGCTCGGTGATCGCGGTCCAGGAGGACAGGATGGCGATCACTCCGAGAAACGTCGTCAGCAGCACCAGCAGCAGGGAGATCCCATCGATGCCCACGTAATACCGGGCCCCGATGGACGGGATCCAGGAGGCCCGGAACTCGAACTGGAAGCCGCCCCGGGACGCGTCGTACAGGAAGAACAGCGGCACCGACAGCAGGAAGTCGATCAGGGCGATCCAGGTCGCCCCCTGCATGAAGATCCTGGGCCGATCCTTGCCGAACGGCAGGAGCAGCAGCGCCCCGAGCAGGGGCACGAAGGTCACGATCGTGAGGATGTTGGCCAGGTACCAGTCCATCTTCGCTCTCCCCTGCTCAGTGCGCCGCGGTGAGCAGGTAGACGCTCACCAGGATGAAGATCCCCAGGACCATCGCCGTGGCGTAGGCCTGCACCACGCCCGTCTGCAGCTTCCGGAACAACCAGGAGGTGCCGCGCACCGTGTACCCCGTGAGGTTCACCAGCCCGTCCACGACGTAGGTGTCGAAGCCGACCGATGTGTACGAGGTCCCCAGCGTCAAGTACCCCGAGGCGTTCACGGTCCCGTCCACGACCCAGCGGTCGAGCCAGGCGGAGCCCCGGCACAGTGCGTAGTACGGACGGAGGACGATGCGCGCGTACAGCTCGTCCACCAGGTACTTCCCCGCGATCAGCCGGTACGCTCCCTGGAACCGCTCGGCCCACAGCCGCGGCAGCTCGGGACGCTTCTCGTAGAAGACCCAGCCCAGGAAGATCGCCAGCACGGCGATCAGGAGCGACACCGCCATCAGCCCGATCTCGACGGCCGCGGACCCGTGCGCCCCGGCCGCGCCGTGGGACGCGCCCGGGTGCGTCCCGAACACCGGTGACAGCCACCGCTCCACGAAGTTCGGGATCCCGGGCGAGATCGCGCGGGGGATGCCCGCGAAGCCTCCGACGAACGACAGCACCGCGAGGATCGCGAGCGGCGCGAGCATCGAGCGCGGCGACTCGTGCAGGTGGCTCCGGGCCTCGTCGCCGAAGCGTTCCCGGCCGCGGAAGACCAGCACGTACAGGCGCGCCATGTAGAAGGCCGTGAGGAAGGCGCCGCCGGCGCCGAGCAGCCAGTACGCCGGGTTGCGGTTGAAGGCCATCCACAGGATCTCGTCCTTCGAGAAGAAGCCCGAGAGCGGGAAGATGCCGGCGATCGCCAACGTGGCCACGAGGAAGGTGCCGTGCGTCCACGGCAGGTGCCGGTCCAGTCCCCCCATCCGGCGGATGTCCTGCTCCCCCGCCATGGCGTGGATCACCGAGCCCGCCCCGAGGAACA